>JAFMDF010000126.1 GCA_017857395.1 Bacteroidota bacterium
CTAGATGAATTATTGAATAGTTTTCAAATATCAACTTTTTATCTGACGCTCTAGTATAGAAAATGAGAAACAGAGACTATAAACAAGGAAAAGGAAATGATAAAAACTTCAAGAATTTGCTATAATCCTGTACTTTCTGTCACACAGATTGTCCCTGTTCGGTCCTCGATAGAGTTACCCTTAATATTGGTAAAATCACATTGGACAACATTCGTTTTTCCCCCAACTTGATTATTTAGGATTCCATTTTTTTGACCATTTCCAATTCCAAAAACAATTTCTTTTAGCATGACCGTACCTGCGCTTTCATTGATTATCAATTCAAAAGGAGAATCATTGTCTTCAAAAGTTCCCCGCTCTAAAGTCACGTTGGAACCGCTTATCCAAACAGGAAAATCGTCTGCTGCCGCATTATTTTTTATGGTGAAATCTCGAATAGCTATATTGGAACTACCCATACGAATCCCCCCATCATTTTGATTTTTACCATCAATAATCAATGCTTCTATTTCCACATCTGTTTTCTCAACCGTCATGCCTACCCTACAACCCTCAATCAGAATATTTTTCCCAACAAGGGAGGTCTTTCCACTTAGAGACATTCCATTATTTCGGGCATTTTTGATATGTACATCTAACATTTCTATTTTTTTACCAGGGGCATCCAAATTGATAAAAAAGCCATTGCCACCAGAATTTTCAATAAGGACATCCTGTAGTTCCAAATTCCAATAACCTGCTGTTTTTATCCCATATTTAGAGTTATAAGACCGAATATTTTTTGCCGTCCCAGTCCATGAAAATTCAGGTAATGACAGTTCAGCTTCTCCATTTTCTACCGCACTAAAATCAATACTATATCCATCATCATCTACGGAAGTATGTCCGTCTAAATAAAAGAAATGTTCTTGGTTTTTATTAGAAGGATTGTAAATATCAATACCATGCAAACCACAATTTTCAGTATAAATATCAGAGAAATAATTGGTGAGTGCACCAGAATAAATCCCCAACCAACCTACATTTTTGATATTGGCTCTTTTTATCCCCAATTCTTTGATATTGTATCCTTCTTTTTCAATAGCTTGAATACCACTAACCACTACCCTAGTATTGGCCCGATTGCCGTCAATTTGCACATTTTCTAGGGTAATCGACTCAATATCTTGTTTATTCGCCCGAATACACATCACGGTTAACCTGCTATCATGTGAAGGGATTGAGGCCGCCACTTTAAGTACCGCCCCTTCTTCAAAAATCAACTTCTGTGGACAGCGGTCATCTTCCAATAACAAGAGTCCGTAGGGGTCAGACTTGGAGGCTAATAGATAGGTTCCCTTTGGAAACACCACGGTTTTACAAGCATTAATAGCCATTTGAATGGATGCTCGATCATCTGTTACACCATCTCCAACCGCCCCGTATTCCTTAGCATTGACAAAGCAAAAATCTGGCAAAATAATCTCTGACTTATTATTGCCACAAGCTATTATTAATAATAAGGGTAAAAAGAAAATAGAGTATTTCATTATTTGAAATTTAGTTAAAGCTATTCTACAGAATAGAGATTTTTAATTTATTATTTCAGTAGAGAGATTTTTCACTTCCTCTTTCACCAAAAGATTTTTAATGACCGCTAGATACCGCTGCGTAGCATATTCTTCTTCAAATATGGAAAGCTCATAACTAGGTCTAGTCGGATAATTCAGGTGATAAAGCATACCTTTCGCTAAGGCTGCATAGTCTCGAATTGGCACTAAAATTCCCGAAGTACCTCTCTCAATGATTTCTTTGGGGCCATTTGGACAATCAGTTGCTACAACATTGCATCCCAAGGCCATAGCCTGAATTAAAGCACCAGGCAATCCTTCATAAATACTAGATAAAATGTAAATGTCCGCTTGGCGCAAATAAGGAAATGGATTTTTGACAAACCCTGGAAAACATATATCTTCTTCCAAATGATTGGCTTTTATCAATTCCTTCAACTCTTTATAAATGGCGGTTCCTTCTGATTCCATATCGCCCAAAATGAACAACCGACAAGCTTTTTCTTTTCGAACAATAGCAAAAGCTTTTATCAGCGTCTTAAAATCTTTGGCAACGCAACTACGACCAATACTTATCAAAATCGGTGAATCTTCTTCCAGCCAAGCATGCTCGCATTTTTCCTCGGCCAACTCAATCATTTTTTTCGAAATTATTGGATTGGGAATCGTTTTGATTTTTTGTTTAGAGACCCTATAAAAAGAACAAAAATCAGCGGATTGTCCCTCGGATTGTCCAATATAATAATCCGCAAAGGGGTAGCATATTCTTGCGATTTGGTAAATTATTTTGTCTTTAATCGTACCATTCTGATAAGAAATAGAGGGGGTACTAGATGGCCTTAAAATAATTCTGGTGCTGATTTTTGGAAAAAATTTAATCAAACAAGCAACTATATTGGTATGCTTTTGAGTAGCCAATAATACATCAGGGCGGTTGTTTTTTAGATAGGTGACCAAACGAAATAAAGACCGGGTCATTTTTTTGGTCTTTAAATCAATAATATTTACCGCTGGACTTACTTGCTTAAAAAAAGGGCCCTCGCAATCTGCTACTACAAAATCTACTTGTACCCCTTTTTGAGTCATACTATTGGCTAAATTAACCATGACGGATTGCGCACCACCAGCAGAAAACTTAGCGAGCAGAAAAGAGATATAGAGGGGTTGATGTGGCATTGAGGTTATATTATAATTACGATTCAATTTTTGCAAAAAGTAGCTTAGACAGCTGGTCTGAGTAGTCTTAACGTACATCTACTCAGACCAGCTGTCTAAGCTACTTTTATCTTTTTATCATTCAAAATATTCCTTCCATTTTTGAAAAAATCCAAATAGTCCGCTTAATTGAAATTTCATTTTAGCCAAACTAGCCGTATCTGTAATGGCATTTACTTTTAAAGCATACGGGTTCGTATGCATCGAATTCCAACCGACTTTAGTTGTCCTACCAGACTGAAAACCATTTTGGGATAAAAAGGCAATCTCTCTATCGGTATAATCTCCATTTGGAAAAGCAACATGATCTAAAGCATAGGGAATCATCGCTTTCAAATCAGTTCTAGCATTGACTAGTTCTTCGTGTAATTCTGCAACTTCCAAATTGGGTAAAATCGGATGAAATTGTGTGTGGTTTCCGAAATGCACGTAGGGTAACATATCTTCAATATCTGCCCTACTTAAAGCGGCTCTTTTGTCTTCCAAAAATTCTTTTTTAGGGCAAAAATCATAGGTTTCTTTCAAGGCTTTCAATCGATTTTGATTCTTCACTTTTTTTAATTGTGCTTTTTCCCTTTTAGGCACTTCCATGAACCAGTATTTTCGATTTGTTCCAACAATTTGGGTACAAAGAAATATAGTTGGTTGAATCTGGTGTTTTTTAAAGATAGGCAATAGCGAAAAATTGTCTGCATGTCCATCATCAAAGGTTAGAACCATACTATTTTCGGGTATTTTAGACCAATCTTTTTGATGGATAGCGGCTACCAAAAGAGGTAAAGGAATAAACCGATAATGCTGACTTAAATAGTCTATATGTTTTTGAAAAACCTCGACTTTCGGATTGTGGTAAACCAGAATAGGCACTCGGTTGGAGCTTATTAGCCATCTGGTCAATTGATCTATATTTATAAAGGAAAAGAAACGGTAAATCCATTCCATGATGCGGTGTTTACAGGTTTAAGACCTGATTTTAACCATGCCAACGTTTATACCAAAGTTGAAACATGATAAAATGCCATACAAAATCCGTATCGTCTTGCTCCATTAAAAAACGCTTTTTTCTTTTCTGTAAATAGGCCGAATCAAACAAATTTTGTTGCGCTAATAAAGTCGGATTAAAGGCTTCGGCCAATAAATGTTTTAGATCTCCTCTTAGCCATTTATTAATCGGCAAACTGAATCCCTTTTTTGGTCGATCCATTAAAGATTTGGGAAGATATTGATGCGTTATTTTTTTGAGCAAATACTTCAAAGTCCCATCTTTATATTTGGTCTGCAAGGGAAGTTGCATCGCCCATTCAGCTATTCGATAATCCAAAAAGGGTTCTCGTCCTTCCAATCCAACCGCCATCGTTGACCGATCTACTTTAACCAAAATATCATCTTGTAAATAATGCTGGTATTCCGCAGCAAAAAGAGCGTTCATCGTCCTTTTTTCCACAGGTTTATGATTGGTTGGCCGATACTGCTTCAATAAGCGTTTCAGATCATTGGGAATCAATAATTGCATTTGAATGGCAGGGATTTGAGGAATAGTATTTTGAATTAGTATTTCTGATATTTTATTAGTGATGCCACTACTTCCTGCCCATTTCAGCGTATAACCTAATGATTTATTAAAAATAGCTGGACTCTGTTGGACAAAAGCAGCTAGTTTTAAGGATTTGATATATCGTCGATAACCTACAAATTGCTCATCACCGCCATCGGCAGATAGGGCTACAGTTACCTGTTGTCTCGCCATTTTACTCACCAAATAAGTGGGAATGGCAGAGCTATCTCCAAAAGGTTCATCAAAAATAAAAGGAAGCAAACCGATAATGGATTTTGCCTCGGCTTCCGTGCAAATATGTGTATAATGATCGGTACCAAGATGTTGAGCAACTTGCTGGGCATAAGTTGATTCGTCATATTTTGGATTTTCAAAGCCAATCGTAAAGGTCTTTAATGGATTGGTTCGATTTTTCTGCAATAAAGCCGTTACGAGCGAACTATCATAGCCACCACTCAAAAAGATACCAACGGGTACATCTGCTACCATCCGATAATTAAACGCAGAAGTTAATAAAGATTCCGTTGCTTGTATAATTTCTCCTTCACCAACATCTGTCAACAAATCTGAATCGGTATAGTCAAAAATATTCCAATAAGTTGTTGCCTCTTTTTGCTTGCGCTGCAAATCAATTTCCACATAAGTACCTTGACTTACTTTATAACAATTTTTATAGATGCAATGCGGGGTTGGAATCCGTCGAAACTGAAAATAAAGTTGTACAGCCATTTCGTCAATTTCCAAATTAAGGTCGTCAACTTGATGAAAAGCTTTCAATTCGGAAGCAAAAAGCAACAATCCCTCTTTTTCATAAACATACAGCGGTTTAATCCCTGCCCTATCCCGTACCAGCCACAATTTTTGTAATTTTTCATTGTAAATCGTAAAAGCAAACATGCCATTGAAGCGGTCGATTGCTTTAACCCCCCATTCTTCAAAAGCAGCTATAATTACTTCCGTATCAGAAGTTGTCGTAAAGGTATGTCCAAGATCTAATAATTCTTTTTGGATGATTTTATAATTATAAATCTCGCCATTAAAAACGATATGCCAATCCGTCCGACTCAACGGTTGCCGACCACCTTCTGATAAATCAATAATCGACAAACGCCGATGCCCTAATCCGATATGACCTTGTTTTAGGTTATATAAAGTATAGCCAGAAGCATCTGGTCCCCGATGTGCCAATACATCCGTCATCGCCTCTAAGGCATTTTGACCAAGGCGATTATTATAGTCTATAAATCCTGCTATACCACACATTTTTTCAATCCTTGAATCGTTTTACTGTTACCAGTTTAAATTGGTTTATAAATGAAGGATTCCTAACTTCGTCTATAGTAGCCAACAGAATACCTAGAAAACCCATTAAAAATTTTAGTCCAAATACGTTATGTGAAGTGAAACTAAAAATACTAAATACTAACAAAAAAGATAAGAATAAAAAGCCTTGTGGGACACTAAATAGCTGAAATCCCACAAAAACATAATAGCAGAGGATGAAAGCAAAAAACATAAAAACTACTATTCCTGCCTCTCCCAATATTTTCAAATACATATTGTGAACACCATGACGAGAATGTACCATTCCTCCGACAGAAAAAGTCCCTAAACCATATCCACCTAATGGTTGTTCCCTAATTTTTTCTATACCGTTCTTCAATAAATCGGAACGGTGGGTCGTGGTTTCTCGATTAAATTTTCTTTCTAAAACTAATTGAGTTATCTCCGACAAGCGTTCAACCTGCGTATTGTGCAGCCCTTTCAATGAATTACTGGAAAAATAAATAGTAACTATATAAACAGATAGCACCATAATAACAAAAAGAGTTAGCACACTCCCGCTCAATTTTTTTCCAAGATTGCTTAGATTTATAACCAGATAAATGAGGAAAATAATAAATCCTATACCAATAGTAAGCATTGCTGTTTTGCTAAACGAAATGAATGCAACATAAAAACACAAAGCAGCTATACCCAAAAATGGCAGTAAAGGAAGACGCTTGGTTAAAAAAAGGAAATAGGCAAGAATTATGGTTAAATTAGCTTGTAATCCATTCTCATTAGGGTTAACAAATAACCCATAAGCTCGATATTTATTTTTGTTTTCAACTAATAACCTATCATCTAATCCAATGTAAGGTGACAGAATGCCAAGCAATAAAGTAAAGAAGAAAAGATAAAATACAATATCCCACAAAAATGCTTCAGAGTTGTATCGAATGCACCAAATACTAAAAACATAAGTAGCTAGTAAAATGATAATCGTCGTTACAATTTCCCGAATAGCCGCTTCTGCCTCCACATGTAAAAAGGCGTGATGAGGCAAGTTAATGATTAAAGCCAAAAGTCCATAAACCATAAAAATTACTAGAAAAGTAATCAAAAGCAAGAATTTTTTCCCGAAATAATCCTGTTGAATTGGTAATAAAAAAAAAATTAGAATCGTACAAATCAAAATAATCGGAGAACCAATATTCGGTAATCCTATCAGGGCATGGAATATACTGTTAAGGTTACAAAATATCAGTAACAATAAGATGGTCATAAAAAATAAGACCAGTTTGCTTTTTTTTATGGTATTATTAATCAACATTAATACCCTTTAAATACCTTTCTTAGACGTAAGGTGTTTTCAAAACCAAGCCAACTGGAAATATCCCCAAACCTAGACACTTTATAGGCTAGTTTTTGGAAGCCGAGTGCTTTGATTCTGGCTTTTGCTTTGGCTGCCAATTCAGGATGCCGATTGGTATGTCGGTACAAAAAACTCATATAGTTCATATACAAAGCATCTCTCCATTTTTGAGCATTTCTTATTTCTAAAATCTTTTCGTATTGTTGATAAACATACAATTCCGATTGAGCAGCAGCAACAGAGGTTCGAAGACTGATATTCGCATCTTTAGATTGTGGAATTCTATGGTAAACGAGTCCTTTTTCCGAAAAAAATAGGGCGGAAGCGGCTAAAACCATTTGGAAACAATACAATCCATCCTGATTTTTGAGCAGGGATTCATCCCATCGGAGTTGATTGGCTATGGTTGTTGGAATCAACCAGCGATGTACTTGCATAGAATCTTTGGATTGCCAACCTTCAATCAAAAAATCAATTGGGTCAGGGTAATTTTTCCAGGAGGGATAAACTTTTACCGTTACCCCCTCAATATGATGCTGAAACTCAACAATTGAGCAAAATGCAATGCTATTGGGAGGCAATACTTCTAACAAATCTACTTGTGCTTTTACTTTATCGGCAGAAATAACATCATCGCTGTCCATCCAATTGATGTATTTTCCAGTAGCTTGTTCCAAACCAAAATTTCGGGCTATTTGCGCCCCTTTTTTCGGATTTTTAAATACTTTAATAATGGGATGCCTAGCCTGATATTCCTGCAAAATCGCCCAACTTCTATCCGTAGAATGGTCGTCGACAACAATGATTTCTTTCACTACCTGCTTATCTTGCGCCAAACAACTATCTAAACATTCCGCTAGGTATTTTTCTTTATTATAGTTTGGAAGGATGATGGAAACGAGCATTATTTAATGGTTTGATGGATTATTGGGCTGGTTCTTTAGAAAAATTTCTTTTTTTACCAATAGCTCCTTTTAGTTGCGTAAGCAATTCGGTGCTGAACTCCAATGCGGATAAATTCACCACTTTGGCAAGGAGAAGGAATAATAATCCTCCTGACAAAGAACCAAATACCAATCTGAAAAAATTAGAAAAATCGATGAAAATCCGAGTATCCAACCAGTAGACAGCCATCATGGTGATTACTGCTAAAAATACGGTTGGTAATAAGTCTTTGATTTGTTCCAAACTCCCATAATCAATATAGCGACCACTGTAGTAGGTATTAATAAAAAAAGAAATATTGGCAATGACTATCTGACCAACTAAAAGGCCATAAACGCCATATTGCATCGTCAAATAAATATTAATAAAAACCAATATGACATTAAAGCATTGTAATAATAAAATCAAGTCGGTTCGGTCATAAACCTTCAATATATTGAGATTATAGGCATGAATAGGCGTGTAAATGCCTTTGATGCACAGCAATTGAAAAAAAGGAACAGCCAACAACCATTTATCCGAAAACAGAAATACAATTAGTGGTTCTGCTAAGACCACCCCAATCAGCATAACTGGCGCAAAACAAAAAATGACCTGCTGTAATAATTTTTTATAAACTGCTTTTAATTTTCCCGCTTGATTTTTAATGATGGCAAAAACAGGAAAAGTTACTCTGTTCAAAGTGTTGTACAGAATGAAAACAGGAAATTGGCTGGTCGTATCCGCTCTGGTGTAGAAGCCAAGAGAGGCAGGAGAAAAAAATTTGCCAATCACGATATGATATAGATTGTCTCCCAATCGGCTGATGACCTCAGAAACCGTTAGTTTATATCCAAAATCGAAATGGTATTTGTATTTTTTTAAGTTGAATTCCAATCGTGGATACCAATTGGAAAAATACCAAAATAGGATGGTCACTATGGTTTCTTTAGTTAAATACATAAAAACCAAACTCCAGACCCCAAATCCCAAACTTGCTGCCCCTATACCTATAATGCCACTTAACAGAATAGCAGGCAAATTTACCTTCATCTGGGTTTTAAAATCTAGTTCTTTGCTCAGTTTGGTCTTTTGGACAATGGATAAGGAAGAAATGACAAATCCAATGCAATAAAATCTCAAAATGTCTACTAGGACTGGTTGCTCGTAAAAATCGGCAATATAGGGGGCGGAAAAGAAACAACAGCCATAGATAAAAACACTGCCAAAAAGGTTAATGAAAAAAACAGTTGCATAGTCGCTTTCATCCGCATTTTGGGTGCGAATTAGAGAGCCCGCCAAACCACCATCAATCAAAATACGACTAAGCTCAATAAAAATCATAATCATGCCAATCAATCCAAAATCCTCGGGTTCTAATATCCTTGCCAGATACATGATTACCAAAAAATTGACCCCTCTGGCACCGATGACATCTAAAAAAGACCAAGCTGTCGCTTTAAACGACCTGCTTTTTAACTGTTTCAATAGCTCTTGTTTTACAAAGTCAGTTCTCCCTGCTCAGTATAATTTTTAAATAATTTTTAATGGCTTTAAAGCCAAAATACAAGTAGTCTTCAATATTTCTTTTTCGATCAAGATGAATCAAGTCATCTACTGATATAAAGGCATTATGATGTGCTTTAAAAAAAGCTTCTAGTTGATTAATTTCTTGCGTAGACGTTTCATTGGGATGATAACAAAAAGTCCAAATTCCTGAAAAATTCACCTGCTGACATTCCGAAATCTGGTTGGGTATCCAAAGAAATTCGTTCTTTAAATAAGGATTCAAAGCAAAACCATCGCTGATGATAGAAATGTTAGAATGTTTTTTTAAGGCGACCAAGGTTTTTTGATCAAATGAATGTCCAGGAGCCACCCAAGTTCTGGTCTGAATATTATGTGCCTTAAAAACGGCAATACCTTTTTTTATTTTTTCAGATTGGACAGCCAAATCTAGTCCTGCAAATTCGGAGAAATTATTTTTAGGCACCATTCCTATTTTTTTGGTCGTATAGACATGATTGTAGCCATGCAAAGCAATTTCCCATTCTTTTTGTTGCCAACGCTGTACTTTTTGCCAAAAATGAGGATCGTATTGACCAGGCATTAAGGTCTGGTCTTCATTATTAGGAATAACCGCCACAATGGGTTTAACCTCGAATTCATCCAACAAGGCTTCAAACCTTGCCCATTTATCCCTATCCATTGTTGGGCAGGCATCATCTAAACGAATTAAAAAACGTTGCTTCATTTAACTATTCCACTATCATTTCCTCTGATGATGCCAACTGTGAAAAAACAGGATCTTTGTACCACAGATATACCCTTTCCAACCCTTCTCTAATAAAAATAGTAGGTTGATAGCCCAGTAATTGTTGAGCCTTAGAAATATCGGCTAAACTATGTTTGACATCACCCACTCGTTCTGGGCCATAAATAGGTTGCAATTTCCTTTGAGCGATTTCGGTGAGGCTTTGAAATAATTGATTAATCGTAATTCTAGCCCCACAAGCCACATTATAGACTTGATTGACCGAGGAAGAATTTTGGGTAAATAGCGCCAATATATTCGCATTCACCGCATTGGATACATAAGTAAAATCTCTACTTTGTTCCCCATCCCCATTAATTTTAGGTCGTTGATTGTTTAAAATACTTTTGACAAAAAGAGGAATGACTGCCGCATAAGCTCCATTCGGATCTTGTTTAGGGCCATAAACATTGAAATAACGCAAGCCAATTAACTCCATCTGATACAATTCTCCATACACTTTTGCATACAATTCATTGACAACTTTAGTCACCGCATAGGGAGAAAGTGGAGCACCAATTCGATCTTCTCGTTTAGGCAATTCTTTACTAGTTCCATAGGTAGAGGAGGAAGCCGCATAGACCACTCTTCGGATATCCGAATTTTTTGCTGCGGTAAATACGTTTAAGGTTCCAGTAACGTTTACTTCGCTCGTAACCAATGGTTTATTAATTGATCGGGGTACAGACCCTAAAGCAGCTTGATGACAAACCAAATCCATACCTTCACAGGCTTCCAGACAAGTCGCATAATCCCGAATATCTCCTAGTATAAATTCAAATTTTGGGGAGGAAAAGTAAGATTCGATATTTTTTTGATGCCCCGTAGATAAGTTATCAAGCACCCGCACCTTCCCTACTCTATTATCTTGTAATAATGCCTGAACAATGTTAGCACCTATAAAACCAGCTCCTCCCGTAACGATAACATGCTTCTTTTTCATATTTTAGGATTTAATTTGTTTACAATCTATCATCCACCTTGTCTTTTCTAAGAAAACTCTTTACATCATACAATACAGCATTCTTTTTCATAAATTGGTGAATATCCAAATTGGAAAATTGGGTGTGCCCAACCGTTAATACCACCGCATCATAAACGGGTGCTAAGGTCTTTTCTTGGCTAAAAATATTAATATTGTATGCCTGTCGAACTTCTTCTGGATTGGCTATAGGATCAAATACATCTACTTGAAGACCATAACTTTGCAGTTCCTTGTAAACGTCCACGACCTTAGTATTTCGAATATCTGGGCAATTCTCTTTGAAGGTAATTCCCAACAACAAAGCCTTCCCAGATTTCACTTTTATCTCCTTTTGAATCATCAATTTCACCACCTCGCCAGCAACGTATTGACCCATTTTATCATTGAGTCTTCGCCCCGCTAGAATGATTTCTGGATGATACCCAACTTCTTGTGCTTTTTGTGCCAAATAATAGGGATCTACCCCAATACAATGACCACCGACCAATCCAGGTTTGAAAGGCAAAAAATTCCATTTTGTGCCCGCAGCTTCTAAGACCTCTGTAGTATCAATACCGAGCAAAGAAAAAATCTTAGACAATTCATTTACAAAAGCAATATTGATATCCCGTTGGCTATTTTCAATCACTTTAGCCGCTTCCGCTACCTTGATGGATGGCGCTTTATAAGTACCTGCTGTAATAATGGATTGATACAATTGATCGACCCGTTCGGCAGCCTTTGGGGTAGAACCAGAAGTAACTTTGAGGATTTTGGTAACGGAATGTATCTTGTCTCCAGGATTGATTCTTTCTGGACTATAGCCACAATAAAAGTCTTTATTAAAAGTCAGGCCTGAACCTTGCTCCAAAATAGGTACGCACTCTTCTTCTGTCACGCCTGGATAAACGGTGGATTCGTAAATAACGATATCGCCTTGACATAATACCCTCCCAACCGTTTCACTTGCTTTATACAAAGGGGTTAAAATAGGTCGGTTATTTTTATCAATGGGAGTGGGCACAGTTACGATATAGATATTGCAGTCGGCCAAAGTTTGTTGGTCTGTTGTTAACTTTAGTCCTTTTTTAGCACTTTTAGGAGTCAAAACAGAACGAAGCAACTCATCTGCTACTTCCATAGTTCCATCTTTTCCTGATCTAAGTTCGGCTACCCTATTTTCATTAATGTCAAATCCAACGGTTGGGTATTTTTTGCCAAACTCTACCGCTAATGGGAGACCTACATAACCAAGTCCAACGACACCGATTCGAGTCAAATCTTTTGGTTGCTCAACCATTCTTTTGGTTGTAAAAATTTTTTCGGGGTTCATATTTGTTTTTTGTTGATTCTTTTATTTAATAAAAAGATAAAGAAAATCTACTGCTCATAATACCCATAATTCCCTCCATAAGCATACCGCTTATAGCCGTAACCTCGCTTCATATTGACGCCATTGAACAAAATAGTTGGTTTGGTTAGCTTGTCCTTTCGTAGAAAATCACCTGCATTTTCCAGCATCTGTTTTTTCGTCACGCCTGCCCGAACAATGTATAGTGTATTGGTAATAAACTCACTAAACAACAAAGCATCCGATACTAAACCGATTGGCGGACTGTCCACTATAATAACATCAAATTCCTCTTTTAAGTGAATAAATAAATCCGACAAAGCATCTTCTAATAACAACTCTTGTGGATTAGTCCGAATAGATCCACAAGGGATAAAAGAGAGGTTTGTATCAGGAACTTTCTGACAAATATCATCCAGCGTTGATTCCCCTGCCAAAAAGTCCGTAACCCCTGGTTCTTTTATTGCTGCTAATCCCAGATGGTTGGCCAATTTTGGCTTACGCAAATCCAATTCTAACAAAATCGTTTTTTGCCTAGTTAGGGCAAAGCTCAAAGCTAAATTGAGGGCGACAAAAGTCTTGCCTTCCCCACTTATGCTAGAGGTGACTAAAAGAGTTTGTTGAGCTTTTTTGTTTTGAAACTGAAGATTGGTTCGAATCAATCGAAAACGTTCGGCTATAGCCGTCCGAACATTTTTATAAACAACTATATTCTTTTTCTGCCTTTTCCGATTAATGCTGCCAAGAATTGGCAATTTTGAAATTTGTTGTATATCCTCTTCTGTCTGTATACGGGATTGCAACATATCTTTACCGACCAACAAAAAGAAAGGGAGCAAAAATCCACTGAATAGACCACTTAGATAGACCAAAGAACCTTTAGGACTGATGGGTTTCATACTAACTCTAGGCAAATCAATGGTGGTCGAATTGGTGGTCGTGGCAATTAAAGACAAGGCCGTTTCTTCTCGCTTTTGCAGCAAAAAGAGATATAAGTTTTCTTTGATAGATTGTTGGCGTTTAATTTTCAACAAGCCTCTCTCCTGAGTAGGCACTTGTCTCAATCTACCTACCAAATCCTGATTCAATCCTTGAATACTGGACAATTTTTTATTTAAATCACCTTTCAAATTATTAATGGTCGTTCGAATAACCGCTTGCAGACTGTTCAATTGTTGTTGATTGGACATTAAAAGCGGGTTAGAATCTTTCGCCGTTTCCAGTAATTTTCGCCGATTCAATACTAGGTTATTGTAGGGTTCTATTAATCTTTCCAAGGCCGTATTAGCAAGGATTAAACTGGAAGGAATCAATGGGAATTCATTGGGTTTGCCTGTGTAAGTATCCATAGATTCCAGAATGCTCAATTGTACCTCCAAATTGGTCTGCTCTTCGTTATATTTACTCATTTCCTTCATTACCAAATCTAAATTGGTCGCCGCATCGCCTCCAATGGCATTAATTTTTTTGAATTGTTCTACGTTTTCTTCCACCGCATTCAACTCTTGGGTTATCCCGTCCAACCTTTCATTGATAAATTTTAGAGAATTGCGCGTAATATTATTTTTATTCGCAATGGTCTGCTCATTATAAAATTCAATTAATTGATTCAGGATAGTCTTTCCCCTTTCAGGAATTACCTCTGTGAGCCTCAATTCAACAATAGTTGCCTCCAAATCAACTAAGTTGACCGACAGTTTTTTCAAATAGTTTTCCGTGGTAACTGAAGGATTGGTAAAGGTAAGGTGGTAGGTAGAATCAGCAACAAGATCAAGCGTAGGGATAACTATTAGGCGAAAAGAACCGTAAGGCGTACTAGCCATTTCGCCAAAGTTAAATTTCCCCATAATAATATCCCCTCTATAAAAATTAAATTGCTGATAATCAATAGGTTCTACTTGAAAAGAAAGCCCCCCTTCATCGTTATATTCTGCCGAACGAATAGTAAGCGGACTTAAAGAAAAGGTATCTAGAATAATAGGAAAATCTTCATAGGCAGGAATGGACTTTATCCAATATTTGTAACTAAATGTGGTGCTTAAATTCAGGGCATCTACCACCTTATTCATCAAAGAAAAAGAAGAAAGGATCCTAATTTCATTGGCTACATTTTCAGAAGCTCCAAATAAATTGAGGTCTTTTAATAATTTTTCACCAGGTGCAAAATTTTTGCTTTTATCCTCTTTAATCAGTAATTGACTTCTTATTTCATAGACCCGATTGCTGAATTTTAAATAGCCATACGCCATAGTTGTTGTCAATCCAATACATAATAAGTACCAATACCAATGGTCGAAAAAATATTTTTGTAAAAAGGAGGGGATATTAATTTTCTCCTCTTCTTCGACTGATGTCTTAGAAGTGGCAATGAAGAGTTGCTTTGGGGTTACCATTTTTAGGTATTTTGTTGAAAATTGGTTTTGAAACCTCATAGGTCCTAGCCAATCATTTTATATTATCTAACAACGCTAATGATTAGGGCGGCAATGGAGACAAAAGCAGAGACGAAAGGTAATACCTTACTAGAGTTATCTCTGACTGCACCTCTTTTCGCCTCCAACGGTTCGATATAGATAAAATCATTTTGTTGTAAAAAATAATAGTCAGAAGCGAAAAAATTACTACTGCTCATATCTACCCGAGCAAATGTGCGATTGCCATTCACTTCTCGAACGACCAAAATATTAGTTCTATCCGCATAGGGAGTTAAATCTCCTGCCATCGTAATAATTTCAGACAAGGTAACTCGCTCATTATAGACCGAAAAAACTCCTGAACGATTGACCTCGCCAGACACCGTAATTTTAAAATTTAAAAAACGGATATTGACAACTGGATTTTTAAGGTAGGATTCTAACTTTCTGAAAATTAGCTGTTTAGCTTCTTCTTTTGTTTTACCTAGCAAGTGAAGTTTGCCTAAAACAGGAAAATCAATATTGCCAGCTTCATCCACCAAGTAGCCATAAAGTTGGTATAAATTAGGATCGTTGACACTTCCCACTGTTTCAGCTGGAATCAGGTTGAAAGGGGCGGCGGTGGCTATATCCTGACTATGTATTTTGATGTCCAAGACATCATTAACCTGAACTCTTATATTATTGGGGTTTCGAATGGGTACAGGCTCATTATAGGTCAGTTTTGCCCCTCTAGATTCTTGAAAATTGACCATGCTTTCGTAGGAAATACATGACTGGAACAAAAGCACCAGTCCTCCTAGCAATAAAAGAGGTGTATTAAATTTTCTCACAATGTTTATTTGTTTAAAATTAGTATTACAGGCAGTGGTCGCTGTACTGTTAAAATCGGGTCAATGCCAAACTTAGGTAATCAACCACTTTTTTGGGAAAAGATCTCCTATTTTTTGAGGAACGAATGTTCAATAATTTATCAATTTTTTCAACTTGAATTTCATTATGAGCATCCGTACCTAAATAGGTTACCCATCCTTTTTTGAATAAGAAATGGGCTCTTTTTTGCTCTTTTACACCATAATAGCCAACTAGAGAAAGTAAGTTTACTTGAAATTGACAGCCAAAATGCAATAATTGACGATAATCCTCTATTTCTAGATAAAGGTATCTTTCTGGATGGGCCAATATCGGCATGTACTCTTTTTCTCTGATTTCTTGAAAAATTTCCGTCATTCCAACGGTAGAACCATGGAGAGATAATTCCACTAAAATAGAATTTTCATTAATGGTTAAAAGATCATCGACATGGAGTATTTCTAGAAAATGATCATCTAAAAAATATTCGGCTGCCACTTTTATTTCTACGTCAATACCCGCATTGCTTACAGCCATTTTTAATGCTTGATAGCCTTTAAGTATTTGCTCTTTTGTATTTGGATAATATTCTAAAAAAACATGAGGAGTAGCTGTTAATTGTTCGTAACCAGCCTTTTGTAATTTATTAACCATATTAACCGCCTCCTCCATTGTTTGCGGCCCATCATCGATACCTGGAATTAGATGGGCATGAATATCTGAGGTTATTGGAAGAAAAGGGGCTAAAGCCTTGTCAATAAAATACCGTTTACTCATTAAAATAAAACATAGGTTTGGAGTAAAGAATAAAACCAAAAAGTCCCTGAACAATCCTTCAAAATCACCTAAAAAAGGCAATATTGTTTAGGATTGCTCAAAAATTTCAGTATCCCTTGGTTGCAACTCCTCAGAAGAACCGGAGATTAATTTGAAATTATGGGGACGTAATATCTTATGTTCGCTGAAACTTTGTCTTTTGAGTCTTTTAGGCTTTTTAGGTTTGCTTTGGGGGCTATGGCTAAGCTTGACCTTTCTTACCAGAATTGCAGTTAAAAAAATAGCTAAAATCAATTGTGCAATAATTAAAAAGGTAGCCCCTATAAATTGAAAACTGATAGCAAAAAGGATAAATCCAATATTTATCCCTACTAAGGTGAAAGTTGTACGACTATGGCTATGCCCAATTTTTACTAATAAATGATGCAAATGATTTTTATCTGCTTGAAGTGGTGGCTTCCCATTTATAATTCTTAGAAAAAAAATCCTAAGGGTGTCGAAAACAGGGATTATCAACAAACCAAAAGCTACTGCTGGGAAAGCAGCAAAACAATAATTGCTTTGTGCTAACAAAGAGTGGTTTTCTAAGAACTGAATACTTAAAATAGCCATAAAAAAGCCTAGCACCATGGAACCAGAATCTCCCATAAAAACTAAAGCTGGACTAAAATTATAATATAAAAAAGCCGATACTGAGCCTACAATAGCAAATGCCAGAAGTGCTAGTGCAACTTGACCTATTAGAAAAAACCATACACCATATAAAATACTGACTACCAATATTATAGAACCCGCCAAGCCATTAATTCCATCAATCAAATTAAAACTGTTGATAATAAATACTACAAATAATAAAGTAAATGGTATGCTTAATAAATCAGGCAATTCGTAAATGCCAAAAACGCCATAAAAACTAGTCAGTCGAATATCCACGGCTACCAAAAACATGGCTGCGACAAATTGCGCTCCTAGTTTTTGATAAGGAGAAATAGCAATCAAATCATCACTCAAACCAATTAAGAAAATCACCATAAGCCCACAAAGCACTAGATGCATTTCTTGAAGAAAAAAAGCTGGACCTTGTATCAAGGTACTAATCACTACTCCAAAAAAGATACCTATCCCTCCCATAGTAGGCGTATTGGCCGTATGTGCACTTCGCTTATTGGGTGTATCGAATAATTTTTTAATCTTAACAATTTTTATAACCCTTGGAATAACGAAAAATGTTATTAAAAAGGCTGTAAAACAAGTAATGAAAAATATTGTCATCGCTGCAATTTTGGGGTACGTAATTCATTTTATCGCATACATACAGACTGTAAAACATAGAGCTCCGCTATTGAAAAGTCTAAAGACTTAACTTAAGAAATCTCGAATTACTGGCATAGAGAAGCACCACTCAAATATGATGTTATACCATACTTGACTAATATGACTCCTCTTATACACTTAGAGTATTCAAGGTGAAATCAACAAGGAAAATGAATAGAAATATTTACACAGGTAAATCAGAAATAGAGTGTCTTGTTTACTTTTGAGGTTATTTCTATCAAATATTTTAATACTGACCCAGAAAACGGAAAGGAACAACTGCATATCACACCGTTTCATTTCTAAATTGAAATAGAAAAGTAAACAGGTATTGTAACCTGCTATTTGTTATATGCAAAGTCTAAAATCTACTCCAAAATTTAGATACTTTTACAACCAATTTAAACTAAAATACAAATTATTAAAGGGGGGAAAATGTATAAATAGTTTATAGGATTGTAAAGCACCCATCCTAAAGGATAGTAGAATGGTAATAGTAATAGTAGTAGTAGTAGAATTTTACTGGAAGTATTAGAGGAGTTGCTGGTTAGTTGTTAAAAACTATATTTTGATAAACTGTTTTTTCATAGATTCAGGGGTTTTGGTTAAAATTAATTAGCTGCAATATCTAAGGATTTTATTTAATATCAAAGAAAATAAAAAAATTTTTATTTTATATATATATTTATATGTAAATACTTACTTAACTGACCAGCCTAAATTTATATTTGGAAATTTGTAATACTAAAGCAATCAGGAGAGCATTAAAAAAAACATGGGGCATTTAGGTGACCTCCTTCACATCTTCCTGTTCAATTTTCAAATTTGGATACCACTTTTTAAAACAATCTGCTAAACCTCCATTCAAAATTTTGGTTCTGGTTTGGAGCATTAAATAAGCTCTTCTTTTAGATTATTGCATTTGCTGCTTTTTACAAAATCGACGAGCAACTACTTCATTGATAGTGGAAGGCTTTTACATTTTTGGTAATATATTTTAGGCTATAAAAGCAGTATTTTATGTACATTTTCCTGCATGATTTCGCTAATTTTCCAAGAACGCAATCGGTCTTCCCAAAAAATAGTAAGGGTCTATGAAGGGGATAAAGCCTCTTCTCCTTATTATGAAAAGTTTTTATTTTAAAGACGAAACAGGTCTATGAAGGGGATAAAGCCTCTTCTCCCCCAGCGAGATACTTGGTCGTACCATTTTTTTGTTTTAAAATTTGTTGCAAATTAGGAAGGTTTGGGAGATAGAAAACTGATTTTTGTTAGGGCTAATTGGTAATTTTTCTCAATACCAAGCCCTGCCAAAAATGCCCAAACTTCGAATTGTGAAACATCGTAAATTATATTAGTTGGTTTAGGCAAAAGTCTTGTTTTTTAGAAAATGAGTTCATGAGCAATATCATTGAATTAGGGTGATTTTTGTCACCATTCAAGCTAAGTCCCTACCCTATCTTTACGGCATAAATAACAAGGATAACCCATTTGTTGATAAAAACTATCAAGCATGAAAAAAATATTATTCCCAACGGATTTCTCTCCCGTTGCCCTAAATGCGTATAAATATGCCGTGGAGTTTGCCAAAGTTACAGGGGCAAGTATTGATATATTGTATGTGTACCCTTTTCCTATTACAGGGTCAGAAGAATACGTCCATCCTGACCAGATTCAAGCAATTATAAGGGAAAGAGAAAGGGTAGCAATGAAAAAAATGAAGGCATTTTGCGAAAGCTGTCCTTTTGATAATATTGGAAAAAAGATAGCTCAACATTCCATTTTTGAAGAACAGGATATTATCGAGCAAAGTAAAAAAAATATTTATGATTTAGTTATCATGGGTACAAAAGGCGAACGCAATCGGTTAGATAAATTCATGGGCAGTATTACAACCCGAACTATGATGAATGCGGGATGCCCTGTTTTAGCTATTCCAGAAAATGCCAAATTTGAAGGAATAAAACAGATTGTCTATGCTACCACAATGAATTCAAAAGACAAACATTTTTTAACGGAATTAACGAAATTTAAAACGCAATTTAAGGCGGAAGTACAGTTCCTCCATGTGTCTTCTGACCCAGAATCTGGTGCTACTGAAAAGATAGTCCTGCCTGATTATTCTAGCAAATTTGTGAATTTTTCAGTAGTTAGTAATCCTTCCGTGATGGAAGGGATAGATGAATTTATTAGCAAAAATAAAGTAGATATTTTAGCCTTATATATTCCTAAAAGAGGTTTATGGGAAAGATTATTTCACACCAGTTTCACTAAAAAAATGACTTTCCATACGGAGACCCCATTATTAGTTTTTCATGGTTAATTAGCTATCCGTTTTTAAAAAAATTATTGTTATTAAAAAAAGCGCCAAACGATACTAGAAAAAAGTATTATTTGGCGCTCTTACATTCTTTAAGTCTTTAAACTACAGTTGGCAGTCGGCAGTATTACAGTTTCCAAATAATCTAGTTTAAAACAAAAATCATCCATAAATAGTGATATAAGTCACTACTAACCAATATTTTATTGCTCAATTTTACGACAGGTTATTATTAAAGTCAATATACTATGAGTTAAAAAACCTTCCTCAACAATGACAAATAATTATAACCTCTTTTTTTAATTTAGTAATTGAGCAATCCATTTCTAAATCAACTAAATCAATTTTTTTTAAAGCAAAACTTAACATTATGGATTATTTCAAAGAATTATTCACGTCTCTCACACAACGTATGGGAGAATTAGTGCCAGGCATCATTGGTGCCATATTGGTACTGGTAATTGGCTTAATTATAGCTTGGAGTATTAAAAAATTGATACTGCACCTTTTCAAAAAAGTTAGTATTGATGAAAAAATAAGTGCGAAACTTAGTCCTAATTTCAAGTTTGACAGATTTATAGCGCAGATAGGCTATTTATTGGTCGTAATTTTCACTTTATTAATCGTTTTGGATATGATGGGTATCAAAGGTGTCCTCGAACCATTATCCAATATGCTCAACGAATTTCTAGGCTTTTTACCAAACATAGCAGCAGCCATTATTATAGGATTTGCGGGTTATATTATTGCTACACTCGCTAGTGAAGCGACAGGCTTTATTGCAATGACGCTGCAAAATGTATCCCAAAAAGCAGGCTTGGAAGGTTCATTGAGCCTTGGAAATATTATAAAACAAGTCGTATTTATTTTAGTTTTTATTCCTATTCTAATCGCCGCTTTAGATGCACTGAAAATAAGTGTTATCTCAGACCCTGCAAAAGCTATGTTTAGTGATTTTTTACAAGCTATACCAAAAATACTAGCAGGGGCAATTATCCTAGCTGTTTTCTACATTGTAGGAAAATATATTGTAGCACTGCTTACAGAATTATTGCATAATATAGGAACAGATAAATTATCTACTTCTCTTGCCTTAGGTGACTTTGGAAAAGGAGAAAAACCACTTTCTGGCCTAATAGGTAAGATTGCGTTCTTTTTCATCATGTTCGGTGGTATTATTGCTGCTATGGAAAAGATTGATTTACCACAGGTATCGGGTATTTTAAACGATGTTTTTGAGATAGCTGGTAAAATATTTTTTGGGGTATTAATCTTATTTATCGGAAACTATCTATCCAATCTAACTAAAAAATCTATCGCTCAGTCCGAAGATAATGAATGGCTCGGTTCATTAGCAAAATTTGCCGTCTTATTTATTTTTCTTGCGCTAGGCTTAAACACTATGGGGATTGGAGAAGAGATAGTTAACCTCGCATTTGGTATTACCATTGGTGCGTTAGCCGTCGCTTTTGCCCTTTCCTTTGGCTTAGGTGGCCGGGAAGCAGCAGGAAAATATATGGAAGAATTTTTAGGGCGATTTAGTAAGAAGTGATTTAGGAATAATTTAATATTATTTACGGAGAGAAATCTGCACAAGTCAATAACTTAATTTGCTCTCCAATTTTTAATAAAACGTATTATTACTGAAAGAATTGTAAGTTTAGGGGGACTAATCTATAACTTATCACCTAATCTTAACATCTAATGAAAATTATAAAATTAGCGGCTTTTATCATAGTAATAGCAGCAGCAGTTACTTTACTAGTTGTGGGTAAATCTTTGTTAATCCCTTTTTTTCTAGCAGTTGTTATTTGGCACCTAATTAACGCTATCTATGCTTTCATCACGCAACTTCCTTTGGGAAAACATATTCCAGAAAGATTGGGACTCAGTCTTGCAGCCATTGTTATTTTAGGAATATTGTTTTTAATAACAGAATTATTGACTCAAAACATCAATATGATGATAACTGCTGCCCCGAATTATAAGGTTAATATTGAACAACAATTTGGTAAAATATTGTCGATTTTTAACATCACCGAAATTCCAGATTTTAATACGCTTTCTAAAGAATTTAACCTAACTGATTACATAAGCCGATTGTTAAACGGGATTAGGAGTTTGGTACAAAACTCGTTTCTGGTATTGATTTATGTGATTTTTTTATTGATGGAACAAAAGTTTTTTTTAAAAAAGATTGACTCGCTCAATTTATCAACCGAACGAAAAGAACACCTCCAAATTATTTTTAAAAAAATGAACGAGGCGGCAGGTTCTTATATCGCTGTCAAAACCTTTGCAAGTGTAATTACTGGAGTCCTTAGCTATTTGGTATTGATTCTAGTCGGCGTAGATTTTGCATTATTCTGGGCTTTTCTGATTTTTTTACTGAATTATATCCCAACTATCGGGTCTATCATTGCGACTGCCTTCCCTGCCCTACTTACCTTGGTACAGTTTGATGGACTGAGTCCTTTTTTTATAGTTCTATTCGGAGTACTTGCCATTCAAATAGCCATCGGTAGTTTTTTTGAACCTCGGATGCTGGGCAATACCTTAAATATCAGCCCATTAGTGGTCATCCTTGCCCTTGCTTTATGGGGCTTATTGTGGGGAGTAGTTGGGATGCTGCTTTGTGTACCTATAACCATTATATTGATTATCATTTTTGCACAGTTTCCAGCTACCCGACCGATAGCCGTTTTTTTATCTAAAAATGGGAAAGTAGGCACTTAATATATTTATAACAAAACAGTATTTTTAATTTCCTAAACTAAGCCTTTTTATTTTTCAGGTTTTGATAGTGACCGAAAAATGGTTTTGAGTCTTTCTTGTAATTATTGAAAAACTTAAAATCATTTATCATGAAAAAAATACTTTTCCCAACTGAATTTTCCGACCATGCATCGGAAGCATTTAAATTTGCGCAGGACTTGGCTTATTTTTTTAAAGCTGATTTAATAGTCATGCACGCTTTTGGTAAGCCTGGCTATCGCATGAATACGCCTTTGAGTATAGAAGCACGGGAAGAAAAAGTAATCGAAAAAATGGTTGCCTTTGTAACAGACCATCTGAATGAGGATTATCAAGAAGATATTCAGGTCAATTATATCACTAAAGTAGGTTATCCAGCAGAGGCTATATTGAAAGTAGCGATGGAAGAAGATGTTGATTTAATTATCATGGGTATGACGGGAAAAACGAATGCTATTGGTAATTTAATGGGTTCGGTCGCCTTAAAAGTATTGAATAAAGCAGAATCTCCTATTCTGCTAATTCCTGCCACCGCCAAATTTATCGGTATAGATAATATTGTTTACACGACTAATTTTGAATTTAGAGATTTAGGAGCCATCAATTACTTGCGTAAATGGGCGGAAGTTTATAACGCACCAGTCCATTGCCTGCACGTTACTGGAGCTGCTGAAAATGGCTTAACAGTAATGAAACGTATGAATATTTTGAAAACAACCTATAAAGGCAAAACCGACTTGCATTTTGACCTAGTAGAAGGTGATTTTAGAACTGAGATAGAAAAATTTGCTACCCAGAAAAAGGCGGATATTGTGGCGATGATGGCACATAAAGGGAATCTGATTTCCAGAATAATGAATAATAGTTCTGTTGATGGTGTCGCCCGTCGGATTTCTCTTCCTTTATTGGTCTTAAAAGACGATGCTTACGAATCTGAAAAGGATTTAGAAGAATGGTTGGAAGTAGTGAATTCCATTGCTTAATGTATACTTCATAAAAGTGGCAAAAATTCCTTTTCGTGTCTTTCTATAACTATAATGCTAACATACTTGCCTTTTTACTGGTTTTACCGCTGTAAAAAGATGCAAAGGTTATTGATTGATAAAGGTCATTATCTTTTGATGACTTACATCAATAAAAGCTAATTCAGAAAGGTGAAATTTTGCAAGTAGAGGAAGAGCATATTCTTTTCCTAAAAAACAGTTAATTAGGAAGAAAAAACATTTTTTATTAGCTACTATCAGTACGGAACATTAACAAAAAAAAGAAATACTTGAAGAAAACGAACGATAATGCACAATAATGGAACTAATCATCATCGCAATTACCGCTGCAATTGCCTCTCTACTCACTTTCTTTTCAGGCTTTGGATTAAGTACGATTTTGACACCAGTTTTTATCTTGTTTTTTCCAATTGACGTAGCCATTGCTTTGACGGGAATTGTGCATTTATTGAACAACTTATTTAAAATGGCTTTGGTTGGCAAAAAGGCAGTTTGGGAGGTTGCTTGGAAATTTGGTTTGCCAGCCATTTTAGGTGCTTTTGTTGGAGCAAGGTTATTATTTCAATTTGCGAATATACCTGATTTGGGGACCTACCAAATGTTTGGTCATACTTTTATGCTCTATTGACACCCCACATCTTTTTAGAAGAGCAGTTCTTTGACATATAAGACA
>JAFMDF010000127.1 GCA_017857395.1 Bacteroidota bacterium
ATGTCTTATATGTCAAAGAACTGCTCTTCTAAAAAGATGTGGGGTGTCAATAGCCCTGAAAGTATCCCCCACCATCACCCCCTTTGGTACACCATCTCTTTTTGCATAATGACCGAGAATATCCTCGGCTACACGCAGTAGCGACCATAAGGAAGCTATTGCCCTTGTCTAATTCCTGCCAAAATTAAGCAATTATTCTGTGCAGCCTGCTAAGCTATTTTAAATCGTTGCACATCAACCTCCGATGGAATGGCTTTATCAGTGACCAATAACTCCACCAATGCTTTTGCCCAATAAGGCGCAAGGGAAGTTCCTTTAGTCCCCAATCCATTTAAGATACCAATGTTTGGGTGATTCGGATGCAAACCTAAGGCAGGTCGCCTATCTTTTAAAACAGGTCGAACAGCAGCCAAATGATGCACTATTTCATAGTCTACTTTCAAGATGCCCTTCAATTGTCTCAATAAATCGGCCTTTCCTATTTGCGTTGGTTCATCCGTCAAATCGTCCCATTCATAATTAGAACCAAACCAAAATAAGTCATCTTCTAAGGGCACTATAAAAAGATGTTTTTTGATAATGTCAGGCGTTTTTAAACTCGGAATTCGTAAAATTAAAACTTCTCCTTTAGCCGATTCATAAGGTAAGTGAGCAAACCAAGGGTTGGCATAAGAGCGGTAACCTTCACAAAAAATCACTTTTTTTGCAAGAATATCTTTATATTTCACCCCGTCTTCCTGCACGACTAGCGAGTCGTATTCAAATAATTCGGAACGTAACACCTCCTTTTCTTGAAAGTGGTTTCTAAAAGCTTTTACCAATTTACCTAAATCTACTTTTGCCCCATTCACTGTTCCATAACCTCCTGCATCAAAAATAAAATCAGTCAAATAATCTGCGGTTTTCTCCGTTTTTAGAAATTTATCATAGCCTTCCCAAGTCGTCTTAGACAACCAATTATTCCCTTCCGCATTATTAATAAAGAAACGAATAATATCCATGTCTTTCCAAACTTGGACATCTAATGCGGTTTCTATTTCCTGGTAAGTATTTTTCGCAAAAGGCATAAATGTCTCAATCATCCAACTCTTTACAAATCGACGACCTGTAATTGGATTGATAATTCCAGCAGCAATCTTAGAAGCAGCGTATTTGTGACTATTATCAATGATAATAAACGATTCCCCCGCCTTTTCTAAAAACCAAGCCAGCATCGACCCTGCAATACCTTGTCCAACGATTAAATAAGGGCGTTTTTTAGGATTGGAAGCATTCGTAGAATTTGACATTTATTAGTATTCGTAGAAAAAGGCACAAAGGTAAGGGTTATCAATTTTCAATTCGCAATTCGCAATTTTCAATTTTCAAATAGTGGCGTGCGTAAACTAGTATTAGGTACTTTTAGGGAATAGGCTTTCATTTTTTTTGACACTCATTTCATTGATTAACAATACCTTATCATAGTTCCAAATGAATGTAACTTTAATTTACTGTTCAGCTCTTTCAGAGTTGGGAATACTGCATAATCGACCAGTTTCCCGCATTTTCATACGGGGTTATTTACATTTAACCCATTCTGGGTTAATCACAGTACATCAGATTAAAGCCACACTCTTCCCAATCTACAAATTCTTCAAAAATTCTCTGTCTGCCTTTTTCATTTTAGCCACGACTAAATCATAAGAATGGTCTATCAACTCACGTAATAAACTATCGGTCAAATTGCCTTCAAATTCCACCGTATTCCAATGTTTTTTACTCATGTGCCAACCTGCCCGAATTTCTGCATGTTCTTCTCGTAATTCAAGGGCTCGCTCTGGGTCACATTTTAGATTCACTTCAAATACTTCATTATTTAAACCTGTCAAAGCAAACATTTTATGTAGAACTTTAAAAACCAAAGTCGATTCATCAAAAGGGAAGGTTTCTTCCACGCCTTTTTTGGATAAACAATAATTTCTGAATGTTTCGATGTCCATAAATAGAGGTATAAAGGTAAATAGGTCATGAGGTTTAAAGGTAAATCTAGCAAATGCTCAAATTCTCACCGAAGGTGGTTGAAAATTGGAAATTGGAAATTGAGAATTGCCTTTTATTTAGCTTCCTTTCTAATAATTTTACTAGCCAATTTCCGAGCCTCTGCTTCTGGGTTTCGCCACCAATCTCTTGACCAAATAGTGATTATTTTATAGCCAGCTGCTTCCATTGCTTGACTTGTTTGGCGATGCCAAATAAAAGAAAAAACAGTTGATTTGCTAGAAAACTGGTCCGCTTCAATAATATAATTTAATTCACCTGCTTCTTTACCTTTAATCACCAAGGGATAGATTTTATTTTTAACGCTATAGTTTCTAAGAATTCGGGAAGGTTCAAAATAAGCAGTTAAATAATTCGCTACCTCTGCTAAAAAAATAGCGCTATTATCTAATTGAGGATTCCCCTTATTAACAGCTAATCGGTTAATAATGTCATGTACAATAACCGTATTACCTGCACCAACTGCTTTGCCAAATGCTAAGAAATTAGCTAAAACAGAAAGGCCGTTTTTAGGTTGTTTATTCCTATATTGTTGGCCAAAAGTTTTTGGAAAAGAATGGCAAACAGCTATTTTTTGCGTACCGCTATTCAGCAATTGTTGCAAACGTTTTTGCCCTATTGGTGTATTTAAAAATTGTATATCTTTTGTCAATACGCCAACTTCATTAATCACCCCGTAAGTAAACGAAATAATCAAAACATCAAAGACTTGCCCTTGCAATTCTTCAAAGGCATAAACGCCCATTCCATTTCGCTCTAAATGCTTAATTTTATCTGCTCCATTTGCCTGATTTTGTTTAATTTTCAGCAAGTAACCCGCAAATAAATTCCGCTGCTCTACAGTTGCACAAACAAAACCGACTTTAGGGTAAGTATTTTGCGGCGTCCCTTTAATTCCAGTTAAAAGGGATAACATATATCGACATTCCGCCTCATTCGTCTTTAAGGATTCATCATAATCACCATTTACTTCATAGATTTGTAGCGTTTCTTGGTCTACTTGTCCATTTAAATAGACTTCCAATTGTTGGTCAAAAGCAGCATTATTGAACGCTAGAATTGGCGTTGCTTTACTCCTATGTTGATTTTTTAGTAATACATGTTTTCCTGCCAAAGAACGGGCAAGATACCAGAAAGAATTGGGTGCTAAGGATTGCTCTTCGATGCCCCTACCAAAAACTTGGACGGTGTTTGCTAAATTCAACAAACTACCTCCCTGTTCTTTAGTTAATTCCGCACCTTCCTTGATGATTAAGCTATCAAATTTAGCTTTTATTGGTGGGGTAAATAATTCTTTTGCCATCTCCGTAGTCACCAAAATAATCGGATAAAAACGTTGAATTCGCGCAAGATGGATATTCATGTATTTTATAAAAGCTATTTTACTTTTCGCCTTTTTCAAAAAAGTATTTAAACTTCTCTTATCACTGCTTCTTGTCGCTGTTATAGCCCGTGTTCGTATATTTTGCCAAGTTGCATGAATAAAGGCAGGTGTCTGTGTTTTTAGTTGTTCATAATGATGCAAATGAGCGGCTAATAAAGGTTCAAAATTGATATTTTGGCCTCCCTCCTTCGTTAACAAATTATGAAAATACCAAGCTTCAAAAGCGGCTATCCAGCTTTTAGGTCGAACCTTTATGAGCGATTTAACCGTCTTTGCCTCTTTTACAGAACAGGAAGCACCAAGGTTTTGCCATTCAAAAAAAACATCAAAATCTCTTATGCTATAAATGGTACTATTTAATTTTTCAATAATTTCATCCAATAAATGTTGCTTCAACTGCAAAGTCATGCCATTATTATTGAATGCCTGTTTAAATAGTTTACTTTTATTAATCGTTCTGACCAAAGTCTCCACAGTCTGTTCTAAAGTAGCAATTTGTTCGGCTGATTTCATTCCAGACAACACCGTTTTACTGTTCAGATTTTTTACTTTATCCTGAATCAGGTATCTGTTCGTTGTCTTCCAATCCTGCAATTGTTGTTCAAAATCTTTTAATTGGGTCTCTAAAATAGTGATATTCCCAGTCGTAGCTGTTTCTAAAAATTGAAAATCAAAAGCAGGTTTTTCAAAATGAATGGTTTTTAGTTGTTCAAATTGAGTGAGTATAGCAGATTTTAAAGTCAGCGCTTTTTTAGATTTGCCAGAAAAAGTCTTCAATATTTTTAAATTCCCAACACTTGTCTTATCGTACTCATGACCAAATTGTAATTGCAATTGGTCAATCGATTCCTTGGTTTCTATTATTTGTCGTTGAAGATTTTCGTAATAATTTTCATAATAATCTTCCAATTCTTGTTTATACAATCCTACTTTTTGAAAATAAGTTCTTTGGACTTTTCGAGTTTTATTGAGGTATTTATTGAGTTTAGCCAGCAATTTATTTTTGGCTTCTTGCAAAGATGTTTCCGTAAAATGAGCGTCATCGACATCATTTAATGGATGGTGAAAAGAAAAAGCTTCTTGGAATAATGCCTCACTTTTTTCAATCTTTTCTTTGAGCTGTTCATATTCAAAAAAATTAAACTCAAAATCATTCGTATTCAACTGTGTGTCTAATAATTCTTTACCCGCTTGTCGGCTATTTTTTAAATATAAGCCTACCGTTTCTGTCCAATTATTAATATCAAAAACATTTTTAGCAAAGCTTCCAGCAGTAAGTTCCAATTGCTGACTAACTTTAGTAAACTGTTTGTAAGTCGATGAAAAATTGGATGATCTAGCTATTTTCTGTTTTTTGGTTTTATCTGCTCTTGCAATTAAATTTTCTATCAGGTTATCTTTATCTAACTCGCTATTTTTAAATAAAAAAGCATACTCCCCAAATCCTTCTTGTGTCAATTTATCAGTAATCTTTTCAAGTGCGGCTATAGATTGCCCTACAATAATAGTGCTTTTCCCATTTGCTAATTGGTTGATTAAAGCATTACAAATCGTATAATCTTTCCCACTTCCAGCTGCACCTTCTACCAAAACAAACTTGTTTTTTAAACTTGCTAAATGAGCGGCTTTCTGCTGGTGATCAGCAGGTAAATAACAAAATTGATAACTATTTTTAGAATCGTCAGCTATCTGTGCTTGCCAATATTCTTTAGATAAAATACTATCAGATAAGGTATAAAAATGAATCGGTGGAAAAATAGAAAAAATACCTGACCAAATAATGGCACCAGGTTGCTGCATCGTCGCTAAATCAACTATATCTGGAAACTGCTCAATACTATAATTTAATGGTTCATTTTGATACTCCATTAATTCAGCAAGCGTTTCACAGAATTGAGTACAAATATCCATCGTGACCCCACGCTTATTCAAACGTTTATTAAAAGTGGTTATCAACTCCGTCACTTCTGGTCTTAATCCTTCTAAAACTGGATTTATCCGTACGGCTATAGGTTTTCTTGCGGATATTTGCCATTGATTGACTTGCAAACGGTCTGGTTCTAATTGAATATCCCAAATAAAAATAGGCACTGCTAAAAAACCAGAAGCAGCCTGTCTATCTTTTTTAGCCAATATGGGATAACCAAAACCAATATTCTTATACCCTTTTAAGCGTTCCGTATTCCGAGCTTTAAAGAATAAATGTTCTATTTTGTGAGTGGATATTACTGGAGGATTGATAGTAAAGTGGGTAGTTCGTTGACCTAGAAGCGTAGTTATCCATTTATTAGCAAAGTCAAAACCTGTTCCATCTATTTCAAAAATATCTAAGATATCGAGATTGGAGGGAATTGCCTCTTTATAAGCTATCGGCAAGGCAGCATCGTACAATCGCTGATTGCGTTCTAATAAATGGTCATTATCCATATTTATTGGCGTTTAGTTTTCTCATTTTCGGTTGTGAGTTACCAGTTACATAAGAACGCAACTGGTAACCCGCAACTGTGAACTGTAAAGATAATAGAATTTCACATCAAATTCCATCTTATTCTTTCATACCTCCTGCGACCTTTTCGCCATTCGCATATTGGTATTCCATGACGACATTTCCTTGGTCATCATAATACTTATAAAAGCCATGTTGTTGTCCATTTTTATATTCCGCCTCCATTTGAATTTTTCTGGTTGGATAGAATTTTTTATAGACTCCTTCTAATTGACCATTTACATAAGTGCCTGACTCTTCTACATTGCCGAAACGAAATTTAGCAAAATTTCCATCAAAAACCCCGTTGGCATAAGTCGTCAAAGTTTCAATTTGTCCACGATCAGATAGCGTCAAAAATACGCCATTCAATTCATTATTCACGTAATTGGCCATTGTTTTAATGGCTTTTTCCTTGTCTGGGTGATACGTTACCCATGAACCATTTCGCATGCCATTAATTAAAATACCTTCCTCTAAAATAGTACCAGATGCGTCTTTTTTTTCTGCCTTTAAGCCAGCACCGCCTGCAACTTCCGTAGTGGTAAATCCAGTTAAATCCGCAGGAATAGCATTAGAACTGCCTTGCTGACAATTGGTAAAAACTAAGCCTATTAGCGCAAACAAAAAAGAAAAATAAATGCTTTTCATAATGAGATTAAGATTTAGTGATTAGTAATGCGAAAGTAAAATCTTTATCTACATAATCAAAAAAAATTAACCAATTTTTGAGTCTTTAGCTCGTAAAAAACAGGAATCACAATCTCTTAAAAAAGACTTTGTATCCTTTCAAAAGTTTATTATATTTGCCCCGTTTGAGTCGTAAAACTACCATACTACTTAAATTTAAGTTTCAATTCTCCTCCTAATAGCCCGTGTATAATACACGCTATATGGTGAATCAAAATAAATTCTTTAACCGTTTTTAAAATACTGTTTTAACAAATGGATATTCAAATTCAGCAACTGACCAAAAGCTACGGCTTTCAGAAAGCTGTGGATAACATCTCTTTTTCTGTAAAAACAGGGGAAGTACTAGGTTTTTTAGGGCCCAATGGTGCTGGGAAGACCACTACTATGAAAATGATTACCAATTATATTGACATCGAACAAGGAGATGTTTTAATTGGTGGTCAATCGGTCAAATCGGGCGAAATGAGTCAACATATTGGTTACTTACCCGAACATAACCCTTTGTATCATGATATGCCTGTCATTGATTACCTTGAATTCTGTGCTGCTTTACAAGGCGTCTCTAAAAGCATAGTGCCCCATCGAATTCGAGAAATGGTGCGCTTATGCGGTTTAGATATAGAGAAACACAAAAAAATTGGCGAATTATCCAAAGGGTATAGACAAAGAGTAGGTTTAGCGCAAGCCATGATTCACGACCCAGAAATTTTAATTTTAGATGAACCGACAACAGGTTTAGACCCTAATCAAATTATAGAAATTCGGGATTTAATTCGCCAGATGGGTAAGCAAAAGACGGTTATTTTAAGTACGCATATTCTACCAGAAGTAGAAGCGACTTGTGACCGTATTTTAATTATCAATCATGGAAAAATTGTAGCAGATGGTACGGCTTCTACTTTACGTAAGCAAGCACAAGGGCAGCAAGTCTTAAAAATAAAAATTGACGAAGGAGAAGTTAACCAAATCTACGAAAAACTGCAAAAATTAGAGACGGTAGCCATGGTTGATTTTGCAGACGCTACTCATAATCGTTTTGAAATTCAAAGCGTCGTCGAACGTCAATCTAATAAAGCTATTTTCGAGCTTTGTGTTAAAAACAATTGGGTGCTTAGTGAATGTATCCCTTTTGAAACGAAACTAGAAGATATTTTTAGGGATTTGACCTTAAACTAGAGGTATAAAGGTAACAAGGTTACAAGGTATAAAGGCGGGAATTACCTCCTCCTTGAATCTCCATAAACCTCCTTGTCACCTTACTACCTTTAAACCTCTATACCTTTAAACCTTTAAACCTAACATATATCATGAATCCAATCTGGGTAATCGCAAAAAAAGAATTGAATTCTTATTTTAATTCCTTAATTGGCTATCTTATTTTATCTATTTTTTTAATTTTTATTGGTGCTTTTACCTGGTTGATAGGCAATGATGTCTTTATTCGTCAACAAGCAACCTTGGATGAATTTTTCAATTGGGCGCCCATGTTTTTATTATTCATGATTCCCGCTTTGACGATGAAACAGTTAGCAGAAGAAAAGAAAAGTGGCACGATTGAATTATTATTAACTAAAAATATCAGTAATCGACAATTAGTTATAGGGAAGTTTTTGGCTTGTTTTCTAATGGTTTGTATTACGATTGCTTTCACGCTACCCTATTATATTACCATCGTTCAATTGGGCAATGCCGATCATGGGGCAATTATTGGTGGGTATATAGGTTTATTACTCTTAAGTGCCGCCTTTACAAGTATTGGCATTTTTGCCAGTAGTTTAGGGGACAACCAAATCGTTGCCTTTTTGTTAGCCTTAGTGATTAATGTAATTTTCTTATTTATACTGGGCTTTGTAGGTAATTCTTTCTCAGGTTGGTTTGGGGACATCCTTAATACACTAAGTATACCAGAACATTACTCCTCCATTTCTAGAGGTGTTTTGGATACCAAAGACTTAATTTATTTTGGTTCTATGATATTTTTATTTTTGTTTTTGGCAGAATTGAAGATTAGTAATCGAGGGTAAGTTAAATGTTGCGATGTTGCCTTGTTGCCTTGTTGCGGTGTTACGACGAACCAACAAGGCAACATCGCAACACGGCAACATGGAGCGACCAGTAACAAACCACAATATATGACCACCAATTTCTGGTTTTGGGCATTTATGATTTGGAGTTTTCCGCTTAGTTATTATCGAAGTCAATTTCGCAAAATAGTCTATCAAACAGATGATTGGACCATCAATATAAAACCTTGGTTTGTTCAGGAAGTTAAAGGCTTATTTGGGAATTTATTTCCAGAAAATGAACAATACTTGAAAATGCGTAATTTTTACAGGTTTTACTTATTGGTCTATTTTGTATTATTTTTTCTTTGGTAAACATCACCGAGCCAAATTAGGCCTACTAAGTTAAGAAATATGGAGGATTCAGACATATCCCAGCTCGAACAAACGCTTATTTCGACCAAACAAGCAGGTAATGCCTATCTCCAAGCAACCTTAACAAAATTCCTAATTAGATGGACGCTATTGCTTTTCCTTCTCCTTATTTTTTGGATTTTTATCCCCTTCCTTAAATGGGGGCTTTTATTCTTTCTTCCACTCTTTTCCTATAGTTTATATCAAATCCATTTACAAAAAAGAATATTCCGTCAGAAAATTGAAGCCATTGAAGCATCAATTGAGGAGGTGAAAATTATGGCGTAGTAATACTGAAAAATAAGGCTCAAAATGATTTGAGCAACTATAATCTGTGGGATTAATAAATCCGTAGGGAATTAAATACAATCTTTCCAACTTATTCTTCTATCCGTTAATTCGGATAATTTGTTTTGGTGCAGCTCCTTAGCCGTTAGAAAGGCATCTTTTCTTTTCTTAAATTTCCTTTCTCTGGCAGGAAGACCAAGCTACCGTAAAATAATACATGGAAATGACGAATTAATCGTCCAATTCGTATGCCATTGTCAAGAGTCTTACTACTTTTGCCCCATGCAAGTAGTTAAAGAAACCATCTTATTAATCAAAAAGGATTTACTGTTAGAATGGCGTCAAAAATATGCCATTGGTGGGATTCTTTTATATGTTGTTTCTACTGTTTTTATAGTTTTTATAAGTACAGGGGATATTCCTGCCCCTGTTTGGAATATTCTTTTTTGGATAATTATTCTATTTGCCTCCGTCAATGCAGTTGTCAAGAGTTTTGTTCAAGAGAATAGTCAACGACAATTATACTATTATCAATTGGCACATCCAATTGCCATTATACTATCTAAAATCATTTATAATATTGGTTTACTTTTTCTATTAACTGTGTTAACTTATATGGCGATGACCCTTGTTTATGAAAGTCCTGTAAGAAGAGTTGGCTTATTTTGGTTAATTCTATTTTTAGCAAGTGTTGGATTCTCTATCACTTTTACTTTTATTTCAGCGATTGCCTCTAAAGCAGATAATAGTTCAACTTTAATGGCAATTCTAACTTTTCCAATTGTGATTCCTATTTTGGGTACTTTGATGACTTTATCTGCAAATGCTTTAGGGCTAATTCGAGATACAGCTTATTTAAACGATATTTATACTTTATTAGCGATAGATAGTATTCTATTAGGTTTGGCACTGATTCTCTTTCCTTTTTTATGGAAAGATTGACCTATTACTCGATAACTTCCGTTATCCAGTAATTTGAGTCTTTGATTTTGATTCATCCAGTAATTTGCGTCTTGGTTTTTAATTCAGCAAGTAACGGGAAGTTACTGGATGAAAAGTATACAAATAAAAAAATATGAAAAGTAATTGGTGGAAAATATTAGGCATTCTCTTATTATTATATGCCTTTCTTTTTGGCATCTTAACACCGCTAAAACCAGGATTACCTAGTGTTTATCCGATTAACGGACAAACAGGAAGTACTCTAACTTTAGATATTAGTGGCTATAATACACATTTTGATCAAACTCAAGAACAACGGGTTTGGTTAAAATTAGACAATCAATCTCTATTAGCTTCTTCTATTACAACCACTTCTTCCAATCAACTAAAAGCTACTTTTGATATTCCAGCCTTTTTACCATCAAAAGATGAAGTAGTAGAGTTAAGTTTAGTAACTGATAATGAAATAGATGGCGCTTCCGTTTTGCCAAGTGCAATTTTTATCAAGCAAACAACCGTTGATTCTATCAAGGGGCAAGCATTATGGCAAAATACTTCCATAGAAAATTTACATCAAAAGGAAGGAATTTCTTTTCCCTATAGGAATATCTTAAGAGAAACAATCCGTAATCTTTATTTTCATGTTTCCTTATGGTTCGCCATGTTTATCTTATTAACGGCAGCCGTTGTTTATAGTATTAAATATTTAAACAAAGGAAATATCAACGATGATCATCGTGCCTATTCTTTAATTAGTATTGCGGTGGTTTACGGCTTATTAGGTTGCGCAACGGGTTCAATTTGGGCAAAAAATACTTGGGGAACTTGGTGGACGATGGATGTCAAGTTGAATATGTCCGCTATTTTCATGCTAATATACTTAGCTTATTTTGTGCTAAGAGGTTCTTTTCAGGACGAAATAAAAAGAGCAAGGTTAACTTCTGTTTATAATATATTTGCCTTTGCTTCAATTATTCCCTTATTATTTGTCATTCCAAGATTAGTCGATAGTCTGCATCCTGGCAATGGTGGAAACCCTGGGTTTGGCGGTGAAGATTTAGATAATACCATGCGGATGGCTTTTTATCCAGCGATTATTGGCATGACTTTATTAGGTTTCTGGATTTCTGATTTACGGTACAGGTTAGCACTATTGGCGGATAAATTATTGGATAGAGACTAAGTGCAACTTCAACTTCAATCTAAACTTCAATTACAAAAACTCTAAACTATAATAATAATGAGTAAATTAAAAATAAGCTTATCATTCTTATTTTCACTAATATTGACAATTAATACTACATTTGCCCAAACAACCAATCCAGATTTTATGCAGAGCATTGGTAAAATTTATGTAGTAGTCGCCGTTATTATTACCATTTTTATTGGCATCATTATTTATTTATTTTCGTTAGAACGAAAAATTAAAAATTTAGAAAATCAATTAGGAGAGTGATGCATAAGAAATGGCAAAAGATAAGTAAATCAACTGTTAATCTACTTTTCAGTTTATACTTTTCCGTTTTATTTTTTTCGCTCTTCACCAAATTCAAGATGAGCTGTTAAATAGCCCTTTAGCAGTCATCATTATAAACCTAACCACAATAATTTTCAAATGGCTAAGAAAGAACCAAATTTCTTGGGTAGCGTACAGCAGTATTTTGATAAAGCTGCGCCACACACAGGCTTACATGCTGGCTTATTAGCACAAATTCGCCATTGTAATGCTATCTACAGAATGAATTTTCCTGTAAAATTCGGTAATGAATACCGCATTATCGAAGCTTATCGGGTACAACATTCCCATCATCGTACGCCTACCAAAGGTGGAATTCGCTACAGTAATCACGTTAACCAAGAGGAAGTCATGGCTTTGGCTACTTTGATGAGTTATAAATGTGCGATTGTAGACGTTCCTTTTGGCGGTGCTAAAGGTGGGGTTAAAATTAATCCTTGGGAATTGACCACTTTCCAAAGAGAAAAAGTAACTCGTCGATACACGATGGAATTGATTAATCGTAATTTCATCGGTCCAGCAATTGATGTCCCTGCACCTGATTATGGAACAGGTAGCCAAGAAATGGCATGGATTTACGACACCTACCGAACTTTTAAAGGTAGCGATATTGATGCGGCTGGTTGTGTAACGGGTAAACCAGCCAACCTAAATGGTATCAAAGGTCGAGTCGAAGCAACAGGTCGAGGTGTTTATTATGGCATTCGCTCCGTTGTTGACCAAGCCAAGGATATGAAGAAAATCGGCTTGACGGCTGGTATTGCAGGAAAGACAATGATTATCCAAGGTCTTGGAAATGTGGGGTCTTATACCGCTAAAATTTCTCAGGATGAAGGTGGTGCTTTAATCGTCGGTGTAGCCGAGGTAGAAGGTGTTATTTATAATCCAAAAGGCATGGACATCCATAAAATCATTGCCTACAGACAAGAACATGGTACTTTTCTTGGTTTCCCTGGAGCTACTACAGAATTAGCTAAGGAAGACAGATGGTATGGCCTTGATTTCGAGTGTGATATTTTAGTCCCTGCGGCTTTAGAAAATCAAATCACCGTAGAAAATGCAGATAGAATTCAAGCTAAAATAATAGCAGAAGCTGCCAACGGACCAATTACCGCAGATGGCGAAAAGATTCTATTGAAGAAAGGAAAAGTGATTATTCCTGATTTATTTTTAAATGCAGGTGGGGTTACCGTTTCCTATTTTGAGTGGTTGAAGAATTTATCCCACATGCGTTTTGGTAGAATGGACAAACGATTTAATCAAAATACCTACATGAATTTGCTTAATAAAGTAGAGGAAATGACAGGTAAAACCGTTGGCATCCAAGAAAAGATTTTCTTGACCAGAGGTGGAGATGAAATTGATTTAGTCCGTTCTGGCTTAGAAGAAACGATGGTTACTGCTTACGGCCAGATTCGGGAAATTATGAATAAAAAGAAAAAGGTAAATGATTTAAGAACTGCTGCCTTTGTAAGTGCTATTCAGAAAATGGGTAGTGATTATTTGGCTATGGGGATTTTTCCTTAATCGAACGATTATTTATAGAAGATATAAGGGTAGCTGTTTTTCAGCTACCCTTTCTTTCTAAAACTTACTTCTCCAATCCCGTCCAATCCTCATTTCCTCTTACCTATCTACTATCCACGGTTATCATTTTTTGTAAAGGAGGCTCATACCCATTATTATTACATTTAATCACCCAATACGGCGTTTTAAAAAATACCTATTTTTAAAGGTGTCAAAAAGTAATCTTCCAATTAATTGAATCCTATCGTATATCTTAAAAATTCAGTATAATCTAGTTCATCTGTAAAAGAAAAGTTAAGAAAACAAGTACTTCTGTTAAAACAATCCTAATATGCTAATTTTAGATAATTTATAAAGAAACGATGTCGTTTAGTATGCAGATGAGGTTATCGAAATCATCGAAATTTAAGCAAATCACCTTTCTGTAAAATTATAGCGAAAATTTTTTCAAAAAAAGTGACTTTTTAAAAAGTCACCGTCCTAAAGGCAGTTGACAATAAATAAAGAAGGAAGTTCGTCCAAAATTTTCTTTTGAGTTTATTTTCAATGAAGTTAGCAAAAACCGATTTTATTAAGTTCGAATAAACATACGCACAAAGCAATCAACAAACACTAAATAGTTGGTTTACGGTTTGTGCAGGCAGCTAAAAGTCTGCTCAACCTAAACTAAACAGTTAACTACACCGAACTTAAATATTCAGTACTGCCTACGAAAAAAATAATGTCCTTTCTTAAACGCTTACAAATCCTTTTTCAAATGTTCGTATTAAAAAATAATACCGCCTTCTAGATAAGTAGGATAGCTAATTTATGGCTATAAAACTCCATCCTACCCCTTTATTATACTAGACAAGCCGATTTATTTTTGATACAATGTCCTTAATTTTTTGACAAATCTTATCGCTTTTAGGGTAAGATTCAATGAAATTTTCAGATTTTATTTAAAAAAAATTAATTCATCAATCTCGCTTCAGTCAACAAACGGAGCAAAAAAGGAACAATATTCAATTGATTATCAGCAACTTATTGGTATTTCATTTTAAATTAAGGGTATACAAACGTCAAATTTTGTACTTTTTTTACCTACAATTAAGTCAGATATTTATACCATCAAAAACCGGTTGTAATAGTAGTATATTATCAATTGGAGATTTTCTTAACCTACTTAAATTTGAGTTATGAAAAATTCAACTAGTTTAGATTTCTTCAAGCAATTTCCATTGTTTAACGTTCTTGCAGAGGACGAAATGAACCAACTTTTATCAATTGTTGAGTTTAAGAAAGTGAAAAAATACGATTATATATACAAGATTGGTGACCCTTCCAAAGAAGTGCTCTTTTTAGTAAAAGGCATTGTAAAGATTGGCCGTCATTCTGATGATGGCAGAGAAGTAATTAAAAATATACTTCATCCAATGGCTATGTTCGGTGAATTACCCCTAATGGGCGAAAAAAATCGACAAGATTATGCCATCGCGATGAATGAAGAAGTGAATGTATATACCTTAAAAGTAACTGAATTTCAGCGTTTAATCGCTACCAACCACCAGTTATGCATCGCTATCATGAATTATGTGGGTGGGCGATTACGAGAAGTAGAGAATAGATTAGAAGATTTAGTATTTAAAGATGCTAGAGCGAGAATTATTGACTTCATCAAAGAGTCTGCTGAAAAGCGTGGTCGAAGAGTTGGATTTGAAATGTTATTCAAGCATTGTTTAACACAGCAGGATATTGCAAATATTACAGGAACGTCTAGACAAACCGTTACTTCTGTTTTAAATGAATTAAAACGACTAGATTTAATTTACTTCAATAGAAGAAGTATTTTGATTCGAGATATGGCGAAGTTGGCTTAAGCAGTTGTCGGTTATCAGTTTTCAGTTATCGGTTGCGGAATGGTCTTAACCAAACACTACTCTCTTATAACAACAACGTTTCGCCGCCAGATTGACTAAGGAACTACTCGTACCTATTACCAGATACCACAAGTACCTCACAGAGCAAAGATTTAGTATGTTTGCTTGATAAGTTCAAAGGTTTAGCGATTCAATTCCTGAATTGCTAAAACCTTGAACCTTTGTTAATTTTCTCCACGATAGCTATCGGGATTAAAATTTTCAGGTATCAATTTTCAATTAGACCTGATTAGTTTTGAAAATTAGAAAAATTTAAAAAAGAACTATTACCAAAACCGATATTAAACAATTCAGTCTGAAAACTTCAAATAATGCCGTCGGATTCGTCCTTTGGCATTATTTGTTTTTTAGCTCGAATTTTCCCCCATGGATTTTATTTTCCCCAGGAATTTCTTTTACCGTAGTTTGGACAGTCTTATTCAGATAATGTATAGCATAAATACCACGGGTAAAATAGTATCTCAGATGTTCCCCACGAATTTTATTTCCCCACGAATTTCTTTTTAACACGGATATGAAATACCACGGATGTTTTCTGTAATGCCAATCAGCTAATAATTTGTCCGCCTCAATCCGTTGCTACTTTTCTCGTATCAGTATCTTTAAATTATCTTCCTTTTTTATATCTATCAATTTATAGAACGGATCAATGCCTACTTTGCTAGGTTTTTGATTGACGGTAATAGTTATGGTAGTTTCGGTATTCGCAAATTGATGTTTTGCTAAATAAATCAAACTTTCCGCTCCATCTTCATTTTCTCCATAAACACCAACGTCTATCCAGTCATTTATAGGAATTTCTGATTTCAGACCTAGGCTATCTATCGTGTATTTTTTAGTACTGACTACTAAATCGACTTGATATTGATTAGTTGATATTTTTTTATAAGTGGCTGCTGTGGTACTATTTTCAAAGAGGATTACTTTTTCAAATAAATCACTGATCAAATATTGTAGACTATCAGGAGTAACTGCTTCAAAGTAAGCTAACAAATCTATAGTCGTGGCATACCTATCTTTCGCCAATTTTCCATCAAAGCTATTCCAATCTTTGACAAATCTTTTCAAAGCAAGATTCACACTATCTTCCGAAATATAATCCTGTAAGGCATATAAATTTAAAGTCCCTTTTCCGTAATAAACATATTTTTGATTGTCTTCTGTTGCTAAAGGCATTTCTTGTTCGCTGCCTACTCCTCTACCCTCTAAGTAGCGATTTCTTTCTATTTCCAATAACTGTTGGACTTTTGCTTCGGGGTACGTTTCTTTGAAAACCATCAAAGCGGAATATTGTGCTAGAGATTCTAAAAGCATTTTTCGTCCTTGGACATTAGCTGCTGCCACTTGTAATCCCCACCATTGATGCGCCATTTCATGTGCGGTTATAAAAAAGGGCATATCTATATCTTTTGCTTCATCAATATCCATGATAAATCCCATTGATTCCGAATAAGTCACGATACTTGGAAAAGATTGTGCCCGATTCAAGTATCGAGGGGTTTCGACAATCCGCATTTGTTGATAAGCATATTCTCCAAAATATTGAGTGTAATACCCAAAGGATTTTTTCATAGATGCCATCATTCTTTCAAGATTGTATGTATGCCCTTTGTGATAATAAATTTCCAAATCGACTGTTTTATCTATTCGGCCACTTTCGGGTATCCATTTATCTTGCAGTATTTCATATCTCGCAGAAGTTATTGGGTAAAAATTGATAATCGGCTCGGTTGATTGATAATGGAAATAATTTCGGTTAGCAGTTGTCCATTTTTTTTGTAATTGGCCAGGCGCAACGGCTATTTGGTCATTAGCTGTGCCAATCGTAATGTCAAAATTAATGGCTTTGCTATCATCGCCAGTTCGAGCTTCTTTTTGGGCGATACCATTATTGCGTTCCGCCGTTTTAGTCCTTAGGGATAAACCATATTCTATTCGGTCATCCTCGTCTTCCAGTTCTATGTGGGCATTATAGCCGAATGAAGGCAGTTGAAAATTATCAAAGAAAGTGCCGTTATATACAATTCTTTTGTCAATGCTTTCTGTAAAACCTTTAGTGGTATAGGTTTGCTTAAATGCCATTTTTAAGGAATCACCAATTTGGAGTGGTTCACTTAGCATGTAACTATACATACCGAATTCCTCTTGAGTAATAGGCTTATTGCTTCCAGAACTTGAAGTTCTGGAAGCACTTTCCGAACCATCTATTTTGGAATATATCCTATTATCTAACGTAGTTTCCTTGGAAAAAGTAATTTCTGTTAATGCTATTCCATCATAAGGCAATTTTTGTACATAAATAACAGGAATTATCGTATCGCTATTATTAATTAAAATATAAGTCCCTTCAATGGTATAATCTCTTTCATAAGGGTATAATTCAACGTTTAGTTTTACATCTACAATTTTAGGTTGGGGTACATATTCGATTGCTTTAAAGGTCTTTTCGTAGGTAGCTTGATACCCATTTTGGGCTGCTATGGAAGCATAAGTATTCAAAATATTGGTATTATAAAAAATATAGCTACCAGCAATGATAAAAAGCAATAAAGTACCGATGCTCAATATCTTAAAAAAATCAGTTGACCTTTCTTGACTTAATTGCCATCGTTTTTTAAAGGCAATTTCTCTGCCTCTTACCGTAAATAAAACAGCAATCAAGAATAATAAAGCCGAAAAGGCAAACCAATAAAGCATAAACCAAACATAAGGTTGCCAGTAATGCCCATAGCCATTCATATCCGAATAAGTGCCCAAATCTCCTGCTCCATAGCTGTATAATCCATGGTTAAAATCAAATATTTGGGAGCCAATCAGTACAAAAAACAAGAAGGAAACAACCAATAAATGGCCAATAAATTTATGGTTAGCGACTACTTGAAAGAAAAAAGAAACCATTGTTAATAGTACCAAATAAGGATAAATTTCAACAAGGAAGCCTGTAAAATAGACGTCTAATTCATAATGATAATATCCTCTAAGCGTTTGAAAAATTAATCCTGCGACAATAATTGCTAGCATCAATACTAAATAAGTCAATAGCAAACCAATTAACTTACTCGTTAAATGAATCAATGTGGAAACAGGCAAGACATCATAAATGCCATTCAGTTTGGTATCTCTTTCTTTCCACACTAATTCTCCCGAATAAAATATCAAAATGATTAAAAAGAAGAAAATAGACATTTCTTGTAAATCTTCTACGATAATATAAGTCAAGGGATAACTATCCACACCATAGGAAGTCCCCAAGCTAATAGAATTGATAAAAATAATCGCCATCCCACAAATGACAATTGCCCAAAAAGGGGTTTCTTTTAGGATAGATTTCCAGTAGAATAAAGAATGGTATTGGAGTTGTTTTAATTTAGAAAGGAAACCTTCAGATAGCATCGGATTAGGAATTGCTTCCATATTTGTAAATAAATTCGATGTAGGCAAAACTGTTTCCTGTTTACCTTGTACTCTAGCCCATAAAGCATTTTTTCTAAATTTATCCCTTACCACATTAAAACTAAATCCATAATACCCTATGATCAAAATGATACAACTTATTCCCATCCATAACAATCGATTATATAATAACCATCCGCTGATTGGAATCATTTGGGTATTTCGTTCAGCAGTTGACCAGTACTTTACCATATTTTTGATGGTTTGATAACCAAATGGATCTATCAAAGCTGCTAATAATTGGTAGTCACTATTTTGTGTTAATTGTAAGCTTAGAATATAGACCGTCAACAACAAGATGCCTTGTGTATAAACGACTAGCAATTTTCGGCTTAAAGCCCCGCCTATAAAAAATAAGGCGCTACCAAAAAATAAATTGGGCAAAACAATAAATAAAGCGGGTTGCAAATATCGCCATAAGGAAAAAGGCAGTAGGTCTGCTTCATCACGCCAAGGCATAAAATCAGCCACAATTAAGCCCAAAAGTAAGCCACTAAAAATAAAGAGTAATACTAAAAAAGAGCCTACAAATCGACCAATTAAGTAATCGCTTTTCTTAATCGGATTGATAAACATTAGGGATTCCATATTATGGTCAAAATCTCGTAAAGCGGCGACACCCATCACCATGGATACCATCATCATGCACAAGGCGGAAACGATGCCCATTGTTAAAGCTAAAAGATAAGGTGCATTTAGCTTAACATCGTTAATATCTTGTCCAAATAGGAAATCTACGGCTATTAAAGCATAGGCAAATAAGGCGGCAAAATAGAGGTACGTATCCCAGCGTTTAGCTCTATATTTTAATTCAAATTTAAGTATTTCGTACCACATGGATTAGTGATGAGTTATAAGTGATGAGTGATAAGTTTAAGCAGTTCCAAAAATCTGTGCGAAATACACCTCTTCTAAACCTGCTTGAGTAGGCATAAATCCATTATTAGGATTTGTATCACTCAAAATATGGATGATAGGTTTGCCTAAAAATAATTTCTCTGCAATGACTTCATATTCTTTTTTATAGTCGGGTAATTCCGTTTTCTGAATGGCTTTTTGGTATATTTTACCTTGTAAATTGTCTATAGCTGTTTGTGGATTTCCTTGTAAAAGCACTTTTCCTTGGTTGATAATCGCCATATTGGTGCATAATTCTTTCACATCGTCCACAATATGAGTAGATAAAATCACCACTGTATTTTCTGCTAATTGACTTAATAAATTATGAAAACGGTTTCTTTCTGTGGGGTCTAATCCAGCAGTTGGTTCATCCACAATGAGGAGTTTTGGGTTGGTTAAAAGAGCTTGGGCAATGCCAAATCGTTGTTTCATGCCACCAGAAAAACCACCTAAATTTTTCTTTCTGTCAGTATATAAATTCGTTTTATGCAATAAGGCATTGACGATTTCTTTTCTATTTCTTTTGTTTGTTAATCCCTTTAAAACGGCTAGATGATGCAGCAATACTTCTGCTGATATTTTTGGATACAAACCAAATTGTTGTGGCAAATAACCCAAGACTTTTCTAAGCGCATTTTTATGTTTAGCAATATCTGTCCCACTAAATTTAATGACACCTTCATCTGCTTCTTGTAAGGTGGCAATGATTCGCATTAGCGTAGATTTCCCAGCACCATTCGGGCCTAATAATCCAAATAAACCTGTCGGAATAGTCAGAGAAATGTTTTGTAAGGCTTGTACGCCATTGGCATAAGTCTTGGAAAGATTGGTGATTTCTAGTGTATGCATATTCGTTGTTTATGTAAATTTTTAAAGCAATTCTGGTATAAATTTCAATCTTAATCTCAATTTAAAGCTTAGGGTAGCACTTAATTGGCTACCCTTTGCTTGAACATTCCTACGATTTTTTACAAACCTATTGACCATTCATCGCTTTTTAAAATAAATGGGATAAACGGATTGCTAGGTGGTTTATAAAACACAAAGGGGAATAATAAGTACTTTTGTCCCATATTCGAGACCGTTGACCCTCAAGCAACGGCTGTTTACCAACTTCTTTGACTTATCCATTTAGCTGCATTATATTTGAGTATGATTTCAACATTCGATAGATATAAACGGGTATTTTCCTTTATTGCGCTCTTTCTGTTGCTCTTTATAAGTGCTGCGGCTATTCTTGAACAAGAAATTGAAGGAACTGGTAGTTTAATTATGGCAGTCGCTTTTGCCGTCTTTATTTATATACCGCTTTCTTGGCTGTTGAAACGTTATCATTATTTATCCTTTACGCTAACTTGGATTAGTAAGGAAATTTGGGCAGTCTTATTCCTAATTGGTGGTTTAAGTATTATCGGGGCCATTGAATCTTTTTTTGTTAATCCTCCCTTTACTGCTTTATTTGCTATTCCTTTTTTCACCACTTTATTTCTGAGTGCTTTGCATTTTAGTAATGACCAAATCAGGAAACATGGAGTGACGACGATTAATAGAAAGGCCTTATTAAATTGGGCATTTTGGTGTTTTGCTATTGGTACTTTCCTATTATTAATCGTTCTAGAACATTTTGATAATCAAGAAGCATTAGTTTTTACAGGCTTATTTTATTTTCCAACACTTTTCTTTTTAGTCCTTCGATGGATTTTTAAGCAAATTAAGTTAATTATTAACCTAAAAAATGAACAAGCTAAAACGGAATTATTGCATTTAAAAAGTCAGGTAAATCCACATTTCTTTTTTAATATGCTCAATAATTTATATGGTTTGGTTGGAAAAGATGCAGAGAAGGCAAGGGAATTAATCCTAAAATTATCGGATATGATGCGCTATAGTATTTATGAAGGGCAAAAAGAAGCCGTAACTTTGGAAGCAGAAATCGACTACTTAAAAAATTATATTGAGCTACATAAAATGCGGTATCATAAAGCCATCCATATTGATTTTAAGGAACAAATCGAACAAGAAGGCATCCAAATAATGCCTTTACTATTTATAATTTTATTAGAAAATGCTTTTAAACATGGGGTCGAAAAATTAAGAAAAGATGCTTTTGTTAGCGTTAATATTAGTGCAAACGCCAAAGAAATCTATTTTTCCGTAAGCAATAATTTTGATACTTCCGCAGCTACTAATGCAGGTGGCATTGGTTTAAAAAATTTAAAAAGACGGTTGGAATTGGTTTACCCTAATAAACATCAACTTTCTTTTTCAGTAACTAAAAATGTGTATAAAGCAGAATTATTGATACGTAATAAGTCTTGATTGTTCGATAATTTCTAAATCGTTGCGAGTTGCGGGTTGCGAGTTGCGAGTTAAGGTGATAGTAATTGAAATCTAAGAATTCGTTTTTGAAATCATTTATTGAGCTATTAATTAATAATCCCTTTCAACACGTAACTCGCAACCCGCAACTCGAATCACTTAAAACAGGAATAATGAAATATTTAATTATTGATGATGAATACATCGCCCATGATATTATCCAAGAATATTGTGATTTATTACCCAATTTGGAATTGGTCAAAAATTGCTATGATGCTTTGGAAGCCTTGGACTATTTACGCAGCAATAAAGTCGATTTAATTTTCTTAGATTTGAATATGCCTAAAATAAAAGGCTTTGAATTTTTAAGAACACTTTCCAATCCTCCAAGTGTTATTGTAACAACGGCATATCAAGAATATGCGATAGATGGATATGAATTAAATGTAGTCGATTATTTACTAAAACCTTTTAGTTTTAGTCGGTTTTTAACGGCTATTAATAAGGTCGTTAGCAGCACTACTCCACTTCCCACGAATCGGTCTAATGCTACTGGAACTACGGCTGCTCAAAATACTATTTTCCTTAGGAGTAATAAAAAATATATTCAAGTAGTCATCGACGAAATTTTATATATTGAAGCAGCAGGTAATTATGCAAAAGTAGTGACAACACAAGAAATCATTACCATTAGAGAAAAAATTTCTGATGTGCTGACTTCCTTAAATAGTGAGGCTTTTTTACAGGTACATAAATCTTTTGCAGTGGCTATTAAACATATTCATAGTATTGAGGGGAATCGAATTACGATTGGTGAGCATTTGGTACCGATTGGAAAGTTGTATAAATTAAAGGTGAATGAGTTAGTTCGGTAAATTTCGGTGTTGCGGTGTTGCCTTGTTGCGGTGTTATTTCGAGTATTGGGTATCAGACAGGAATTTTCGTTCCATCTGATACCCGACACCTAAGTTATTTCAGCAAGGTAACATTGCCTTGTCTCGTTATCACATCATTTGGGCAAGTAACGGTCAAATAATAGCCGTAAACATCTGGACCAAGTTCTTTTCCTTCAAAACGCCCATCCCAACCAAAGTCAGGATCAGAAGTTTCAAAAACTTTTTCGCCCCAACGGTTATAGATAATTAGATTCATCGATATAAAATCGTCCGCACCTCTAACATATAAAACATCATTAATACCATCTCCATTCGGGCTAAAAGCATTCGGCATAAATAGGGCATCATCATCACAACTAATCCAAATTGCCGTATCTCTAATCACAGCACATTGAGGAGCTTCTTCACTAAAAATTGTTGCAAAATATCGAGTACCATTCACTGTTGGAGAAACAAGTGCAGTTTCTCCCATGTCTACTAAGGTAGGGTCTTCCTGCCATTCAAAGATAAATCCAGTAGGTAAAGATTCACTTAAAGACAATTCTGCAGTGGTGCCCGCACCTATTTTTTCTTCCTTAGGAAGTACCCGAATATCCGTCAATGAATTGGTATCAAAGACCATTACGGTCATAGAATCCAATAATTCACAACCAAATTGATTGTTAATCCGCACATTAAATTGAGTCGTCTCATTAACATTAACTACTGGCGAATCGGTTGTATCTGTAGGCGAGGTAATAAGTGCTTTAGCTGTCCAATCATAAGACAAAATTTGCATTGGCTTTAAATTAAGGACATTCAAAGTCGTCGTTCCCGGCATACAAAGTGGGTCGGGTTCAATTTTATCAATCATAATGCTACCGTCTATTATAATCACACTATCCATCGTAATACATCCAGTATTCAAGGCAATATAGTAACTACCAAACGGAACTTGTAAGACAGCTTCTTTACTTAGTGTATCTTCAAAATTGGGCGTGGTTGACCAGAAAAAGGTAGTTTCTCCCGTTAATTCCACCCCGATTTCTATACTGTCAATTGCCTCACATAAAATGGTATCTCTGTATAAATTATAATCAGGTTTTGGAGGAATAATTATTTCAAACTCTTGTGTATTAATTTCTTGCCCATTAGCATCTATAACAATGAACGTATAAATTTGATTAGGCAATAAACCTTCAATTCTGCCGCTGCCCAAAGTATCCTTATCAATAGTTCTGATTACTTGATTCGAGTCATTTAAGATTTGTATTTCAATAGGCAAAACAAAACAATTCATCACTTCATATTGCAATCCTCCTATACTAGTAGTATCTGAACAAAGGGTATCTGGAGTAACTAGAAGTACAGGAGGCATTGGGTTCTCTAAAGTAAAAGAGAGCGTGTCTGCACAATTTGTATCTTCTTCTTGAACAATTACGATGTAATCGCCCCAACTTAAATCAGTACGAACGGAATCCATTAACGTGCTATCTTCCCAAATATACTTTAAGGAATTTGTTGCGCCTGTTACCATAATTGCTACCGTACCATTGGCTACTTCGCAGTCAGGCTCTTTGATAATTTTAGCCTCTGCTATAAAACAATCTGGGCAAGAATCCGCTAAATTAAAATTAACTATTCGCTTACAATCCGTTCCTACTTCTACTATCGTTACTTCATAATTTCCTGCTGCTAAGCTATCCCTTTTTCCAGTCGTGAAAATGCCATCGCTCCATTGATATGCTAAAGCATTCGTTGCGCCTGTTATCAAAATATCTACTGCTCCATTCGATACTTCACAGTCAGGCTCTTTGATAAT
>JAFMDF010000012.1 GCA_017857395.1 Bacteroidota bacterium
AAGCAATAGTTTTGCCTATTTTTTTTGAACGTCTTTCCGTCCAAAGTCTAAAATATTTACAGGGTCAAGAATAGGCCAAACATTAAAACTTTTGGTTTCCGGATAGTATTTCATTTGTCCACCATAAATCTGCAAATTCCCTTCATCTGTTGCTATCCTATCTTCTGCTCTAACTAAAAACCTAGGTGCTAGTTTTTTTTCGTGTACCGCATTTCTCATCATTGGCAGATATTTTAGGCGTACTTCTATACTCGAATGTTGAAGAACATTACAGATTGTCAAATTACCTTCCTCTCCAATCATTTCTTTCGTCGGCCAGCCATATTTATTAAGTAGGTCTTTTACCTTTTTCTCATTAACAATATGGTTCTGCTCGTATATTGCTTGCTGTTTATTAAACCCTTCTGTATCTGGGCCATGAATTCTCATTAAAGAATCTCTCAATCTTAGCGGTTCTTGTTCTGCAGTCCATATAGTATCCAGCATAGCAATTAAGTCTATAGGAGTTTGTTCAGCTACTGTTTCATTGCGCTCCTGCTTCTTTGAACAAGCGATGGCTAAAAGTAAAGTGAATAGGAGTATTAATCTCATTTTTAATATTAAATTCAAGTTGCGGACAATTGTTGTATTGCTATATAGTTTTATTGTTACTGCGCTGGATAATCCTTAAATCGAGATTTTTTTAGTTCCACTAAAAATATAACCATTTTGAAACATTTCAGCTTTCTCCGAAACTTGGGTTATTAAATTAATAGGTTTCTTTTAAATACTATACTAGATGCTTTTCTCGCAACCTATATCCAAGTTCTGTGTTCTAAGATTGCTTCTCTAGTAAATATACGTCAGAATAAGACAAATGAAGCACATTTTTTCAGATGAATACTAGAGCATTTAAATAACAATACGATTATTCAATATAATAAACATATATATTGTTTATGCTTTAAAGATGTAGTAATAATTTATGGAAAATAAGAGATGACGTAGTAAAGAAGTAGTAAAAATATAGATTTTTTTATATTTGTAGTATTAGAGATGTAATAATTTTTTATTATAAAGGAAAGCATAACCCTAATTTTGTTTCTTAATTTAAGGCATTGCAAAAGAAAATTTTATATTTGATTAAATTCAAAATTATTTCGTAAATCCTATTTTAAATATTTTCTTTTAACATGTAGTATTTCTAATTACTTCTAAAAAATAATAAAACCACTCAGTTATGAAAAGAAACTTACAATTACTTATTATGAAAAGAATTTCCTTTTCACTCTTACTATTATTTACAGTCACTACTGTTTTTGCTCAAGTAGCAGGAACATGGAAATTAGCGCCTACTGCAGGAGCTTTAGCAGTTGGCCCAACTCAAGGAGATTTTTCTTGGTGGTCCAATAGTGCTGGAGATGTAAGCACAAGAGCCTGCTTATTTGATGATAAATTTGTTTTTGGGGAAGACGGTACTTTTACCAACGTACAAGATGGAGAAACTTGGTTGGAAGCATGGCAAGGGACAGATCCAGAAGGTTGTGGTACATCAGTTGCCCCACATGATGGTTCTAACGCTGCCACTTGGGCGTATGACGAAGCTGCAGGGACAATTACGTTGACTGGAGTTGGCGCACATTTAGGATTAGCAAAAGTAAATAATGCAGGAGAATTAACTTCTCCAGCAGCTGCACCAGGATCTATTACCTATCCTGTAGTTATTGAAGGTAATACAATGACAGTTGATATTGATTTCGGTGGAGGATTCTGGCATTTTGTTTTTGAGAAACAAGCTGAAACGGAACCAGAACCTGAAACTTCTCCATTAGCAGGAGCATGGAAATTGGCGCCTACTGCAGGAGCTTTAGCTGTTGGTCCAACGCAAGGAGATTTTTCTTGGTGGTCAAATAGCGCTGGCGATGTAGCGACAAGAGCCTGTTTATTTGATGATAAATTTGTTTTTGGAGCGGATGGTACATTTAGTAATGTACAAGATGGAGAAACTTGGTTAGAAGCATGGCAAGGAATGGACCCAGAAGGTTGTGGTGCATCAGTTGCGCCTCACGATGGATCAAATGCGGCCACTTGGGCGTATGATGAAGCGGCAGGGACAATTACATTGACTGGAGTTGGCGCACATTTAGGATTAGCCAAAGTAAATAATGCAGGAGAATTGACTTCTCCAGCAGCTGCACCAGCGTCTATTACCTACCCAGTAGTAATTGATGGTGATGCGATGACGGTTGATATTGATTTCGGTGGAGGATTCTGGCATTTTGCTTTTGTAAAAGATACTGGAGTAGTAGATCCAGAACCAGAACCTGAAACATCAGATGTAACTTTCGGTGTAGATATGAGTGGATATGGAGCAGCATTTACTCAAGTGTATGTTAGTGGTTCTTTAAATGGTTGGGCTGGAGATGCGAACCCTTTAGCAGATGAAGATGGTGATGGCGTTTGGACAGGAGTAATTGCACTTGCTGCGGGTGATTATGATTATAAATTTACTTTAGATAATTGGGCGATACAAGAAGAATTTGTAGCAGGTGCACCATGTACAGCTACTTTTGGCGACAATAACGAATTTGTCAATAGAGTCATAACTGTAGGTGGTGACATGGAAGTTTGTTTTAATTGGAACTCATGTGATGCATGTGGAACAACTGTAGAGCCAGAACCAGAACCTGAAACAGGCGTAGCAGGAACGTGGAAATTAGCTCCTATAGCACAAGCTTTAGCAGTTGGCCCAACGCAAGGAGATTTTTCTTGGTGGTCAAATAGCGCTGGCGATGTAGCGACAAGAGCTTGTTTATTTGATGATAAATTTGTTTTCGGAGCGGATGGTACATTTAGTAATGTACAAGATGGAGAAACTTGGTTGGAAGCATGGCAAGGAGTAGCTGCAGAAAGTTGTGGTGCACCAGTTGCCCCGCATGATGGGTCTAATGCTGCTACTTGGGCTTTCGATGAAGCTGCAGGAACAGTTACATTGACTGGAGTTGGCGCACATTTAGGCTTAGCTAAAGTAAATAATGCAGGAGAATTGACTTCTCCAGCAGGAGCACCAGCGTCTATTACTTATCCAGTAGTGGTTGATGGTAATACGATGACGGTTGATATAGATTTTGGTGGAGGATTCTGGCATTTTGTCTTTGAGAGAGAAGTTACAAGCAGTACAAGTTTTGAAGTGGTACAGGAAGACTTATTTAGCTTTTCCCCGAATCCTGCAAGTGGTCAAATTCAAATCAAATCTGACGAAGTAATTGATGAATTAATGATTCACGATATTACTGGTAAAATCTTAGTGATGAAAAATAAGCCATCATCTAATGAAACAGTAGATGTTTCTGGTCTAACAAGTGGTTTGTATATCATACAAATCCGTGTTGGTCATAAAATATCCGTAGAAAAGTTGTCAATTAAATAGACAAAAATGAAGTACCTATTATTAAATAATCGCCGTTTCTAATGAGCCTATTGTTTGATAGTAGGTACTTCCACCTAAAATATTTGAAAACATCATTTGAAAATTTGCATTTAACAAAAAAATTAGGCTTTCATAGATAGTTGGAGGGGGTATTTTATTGATACCCCCTTCCATTATCTTTTATCTAAAAAATATAATTCACTAGGTTTTTGAATTGGACATTTGGTTTGTTTTTTAATAGGAACATTATTCGATTCTCCAATCTTTTTTTTATTTAAAAAGGTAAGGTTTAAAAAGCTGATTGAATTTGGGGATTACTTGCTGGAATTATAAAAATTTAGACTTCATAAGTCTGCTATTAAATTTGACTCAAAGTGTATGAAAAATAAATTAATAATTTTTACCCTTTTCTGGCTACTAGGTAGCTTTAGCACATTTGCTCAAAACCAAATTAGCGGACTCATTACAGATAGTACAGGAGAACCCTTAATTGGTGCGTCTATTCTGATTAAAGGCACAAATTCTGGAACAATTACTGATTATGATGGGAAATATGAATTGACGCTTGAATCAGATCAAAAAATCTTACAAGTATCCTATACGGGCTATGAAGAACAAGAAATTACGGTAGGAAATAGAACAGTTGTTAATATTACATTGGCTGAAAGTATTTCTCTAATTGATGAGGTAGTTGTAGTAGGCTATGGTACCCAAAAACGTAGTAAAATTAGTGGCGCAGTTTCGACGGTTACTTCAGACGAAATCACTGAAGCGCCTGTATTAAGAGCAGAACAAGCTTTGCAAGGAAGAATTGCAGGGGTGCAAGTCTCTCAAAATTCAGGCTCACCAGGAAGTGCATTAACCGTAAGAGTTAGAGGTGTTGGTACTATTAATAATAGTGACCCTCTATATATTGTAGATGGTATTCCTGTTGAAGGTATTGATTTTTTAAATCCAAATGATATTGAATCTATCAATGTCCTAAAAGATGCAGCATCTTCTGCCATCTATGGAGCTAGAGGTGCAAATGGAGTTGTTTTAATCACCACCAAAGGAGGAAAAACAAACCAAGCAGGCAAGGTAAGTTATGATGCTTATTATGGCGTACAAAGCCCTTGGAAAAAAATGAATTTATTAAACGCTAGAGAATATGCGATTCTTTCTAATGAAGCAAATATTAATTCTGGAAATATCCCTTTACAAGAATTCGCCAATCCTGACCAATTAGGAGAAGGAACTGATTGGCAATCCGCCATTTTTCAAGACGCACCTATATATAGTCATCAATTAAGTTTTTCAGGAGGAAGTGAGCGTTCTAGCTACACGGCCTCTGGAAACTATTTTGTTCAAGATGGAATTATTGGTGGTCGAAAAGCTGGCTTTGAACGATATACCGTTCGCCTCAACTCAAGAAATCAATTAAAAGACTGGTTAACTATTGGTAATACCTTAGGTTTTACCTACTTGACTAGAAACGCTGTACCTGAAAATAATGAATTTGCAACGCCTTTGGTTCGTGCTTTAAATATGGATCCAGTGACACCAGTTCGTAAACCTGATGGCACTTTTGCTTATTCTTATTATTCAGATACAGATATTACTAACCCTATAAATGCCATTCAACAAATTAATGATAAGTGGACCACTCACAGAATTGTAGGTTCTGTTTATGGAGAAGCGGAGATAACCCAAAAAATCAAATTTAGGTCTGTTTACAGTGTAGATGCAACTTTTGCTACTAGAGATATATTCCGACCTAGTTTTGATTTAAGTATTAATCCGCTTTTAAGTGATGCACCAGCAGGAGAGAAAAACTTCATTAATGGAGTCTCTAAAGAAAATAACACTTGGCGAAATTGGCAATGGGAAAATGTAGTTACTTATAACGATGTTTATGCAGATAGACATAATGTCGGGCTTACTTTAGGAACGACTGTTTTAAACAATCGTTTTGACTATGCTGGAGGAAGCAATACTAATCTACCAAGCAACGACCCTAAGGATGCCTACATTTCTAATACCATTGACCCCATTGCATCCCAAGGTGCTTATGCAGGTGCAACAGAGTCTGCTTTATTATCCTTCTTCGGTAAGGTGAATTATGACCTCGATGACAAATATCTATTTTCTGCTACTTTTAGAGCAGATGGATCTTCTCGATTTGGTCGAAATAATAGATACGGTTATTTTCCATCTTTCTCTTTAGGTTGGGTAATTAATCGAGAAGATTTTTGGTCAATGGATAACGTTAGTTTATTTAAATTAAGAGCAAGTTGGGGACAAAATGGAAATGATAAAATCGGAGATTATAGTTTTTCTACTATTGTAAATGCTGGACAAAATTATACTTTCGGAGATGGAGAAATTATTACTAACGGAAATGTACCATTAGTGTCTGCCAATCCTGATTTAAAATGGGAAACCAGTACACAAACGGATATCGGATTAGATGTAGAAATGTATGATGGTAAAATCAATTTTGTAGCAGATTACTACATCAAGACTACTTCGGATATGTTATACGCAGCCCCGATTCCTTTTGTGGCAGGTACACAAGCACCTGTAAGGAACATTGGAGAAGTAGAAAATAAGGGCTTAGAATTGTCTCTAAGTTACAGGAATAGAGATAATGCGTTTAAGTATAGTGTTAGTGCAAATGTTGCTTTTGTTTCTACAGATGTACTTAGTTTAGGAGAAGGCGGAGACCCTATTACAACAGGTAATGTATTTTCAGCAGGTGCAGCGGCAAGAACAGAAGTTGGCCACCCAATTGCTTCTTTTTATGGATATGTAACAGATGGCTTATTCCAAAACCGACAAGAAATAGAAAGACATGCTTTTCAGAATGAAAATACGGCTCCAGGAGATATTCGATTTAAAGATTTGAATGAAGATGGGATTATTAATAACTTCGATAGAGATTATATAGGCAATCCAACCCCAGATTTTACTTATGGAATTAACGCCGATTTTGAATACAAAGGTTTTGATGTTAGCTTATTTCTTCAAGGAGTTCAAGGCAACGATATTTTTAATGGTATTGTTCGCTATGATTTTTCTTATACCAACCGACCACAATCTGTCTTAAATCGCTGGACAGGGGAGGGCACTTCTAACTTTGAACCAAGAGTGACTGTTAACGATCCCAATTTCAATGCTAGAGTTTCTGACCGATTTGTCGAAGATGGGTCGTATATAAGATTAAAGAATGTACAGATTGGTTATAGCTTGCCAAAATCGTTAATTAGTAAATTAAAAATTGATAAATTTCGATTATATCTAAGTGCTCAGAATTTATTAACTATTACCGATTATTCTGGTTTAGACCCTGAAATCGGTGCGACACAAGGGGCTTTAGATTTAGGAATTGACCGTGGTTTTTATCCTCAATCTCGCACCTTTTTAGGTGGGGTGAATATTACGTTTTAAGAAAAAGTAGCTTGGGCTTCTAGCCCGAGTAGGAGACATATTATTAAAAGTGGCTTAGACATTTTGCCTGAGAAGTTATTACCTAAACTTCTCGGGCTAGAAGCCCAAGCTACCTAAAAAATAAGAAATGAAAAATTTAAAATATTTGAGTTTCGTACTAGTATTCCTCTTTGCCTGTCAAAAGGATTTGTTAGAAAAGAGTCCGATTATTGGCGTAACTGAAGATAATTTCTATAAAACGGAAGCAGATGCTATCTCCGCCGTAAATGGAGCTTATGCTGCTTTACAGTTTGAGTTAACCCCAGCAGGGCATTTTCGTTGGTTTTGGGGAGACATCATGTCTGATGATACTGAAAAAGGAGGTTCTGGGGCAAATGATGCACCTAATCTAGCGGCATTAGAAAATTTTCAAGGACCAACAAATACTGATTTTTTAGAAGCAGAATGGGCAGCAAATTATGAAGGAATTTATCGAGCAAATGTAGTTTTAGAAAGAGTGCCACCGATTGAAATGGACGAAACAAAGAAAGCACAAATTTTAGGCGAAGCGAGAACGATTCGAGCTTGGTTTAATTTCTTACAGGTAACTTACTTTGGAGATGTTCCTTTAGTAGATCAAGTATTAGCGCCTAGTGAGTATACGATTGGTAAAAACCCAGCAGCAGAAGTTTGGGCATTCATTGAACAGGATTTAATCCAAGCAATTGGGGATTTACCAAAAAGAAGTGAGTATCCTATCGCAGATTTAGGTAGAATTACCAAAGGAGCAGCACAAGGCTTATTGGTGAAAACTTATTTATTTCAATCTAAATGGGCAGAAGCAAAAGCAATTGCAGAAGATTTAATCAATTCAGGGGAATATAATTTGGTTGGAAACTATAATCAGATATTTACGGAAAGTGGAGAAAACAATGCAGAATCTGTTTTTGAAATCCAATACATGAACGCTTCTGGTGGAAACTGGGGCAGAAATAACGCCAATGAAGGTAGTTTCTCCAATGTTTTTCAAAGAGCAAGAGGGCAATTTGAGGGTTATGGTTTTAATTTACCTACTCAAAATTTTGTGGATGAATTTTTTAAAGAAGGCGTCGAAGACCCTAGACTAAAGGCAACCGTTTTTAGAGAAGGTGACCTAATGGGAGATAGAGGCTTTTTTACAAAAGAATCCACTGGATTTCCTCACGATTATTACCCCAAAAAATATTTTAATAACAAAAGTGAGGAAGCACCTTTTGGTGACCCTAATCCAAATGGCGGTACGAATGACCGAGTTATTCGCTACGCCGACATTCTATTAATGCACGCCGAAGCTGCTTTTCATACGGGAGATGAAACAGGAGCAAAGACTTCTTTAAATCAAGTAAGAAGAAGAGTTAATATGCGAGAAATAACGGATAGTGGTAATGCTTTATTAGAAGCCATTTATCATGAAAGAAGAGTAGAATTAGGTCTAGAAGGACATCGTTTTTTCGATTTAGTTAGAACAGGTAGAGCTGCTGCTGCCTTAGGATCATTGGGATATAGAGAGGAGGTACATAAAGTATTACCTATTCCTGATTCCCAAATACAAGCATCTAATGGTACTTTAACTCAGAACTCGGGGTATTAATTATTTTATAGAGAGAATAGAGCAGAGCACTTTTTATATCATCAGATAGCATTGGGTATCTTAGAAAGGATTCCTATTTAGGGCTCTTTTCTCTAATCTCTGCTCTCTATTCTGATTAGTAATCAATAATTTAATAATCAACGATGAATTATACCAAAAAAAAATATTTTCCATACTTCCTTTTTTTAGGATTACTAGCATTTTCTGCTTGTGACCCATCTATAGATGCCGATATCGCTATTCCTGCATTGCCAGAATCCCCTATGATGTCCCTTGAAGCGGATGTAGACAATCCCAATAGAATTATCGTAAAAGATTTGTCCAATAACAGCTTTTCTAGAGTTTGGGATTTGCCAGGAGGGACACCCAATAAATCTACCTTAGCTATTGATACCATTCTTTATACAAAAGCTGGTAATTATGCCATTACTTTACATGCTGCGGCAGAAGGAGGAGGAGGCACCTCATTTGCGGCCAAAAATATTTCGATTGAGGCAGATGCTATTGTAGATTGCTCAGAAGAAATAGTTTTTTTAACAGGAGGATGTGATAATCCTTCAGGGAAATGTTGGACTTTTTCACAAGTCGCTGGCGCTGTTTCAGTTGGGCCTGAACCGGGTAGTACGGAATGGTTTACTTCTTTAGAAGGAGGTTTAGTTCCTGAGCAATATGATGATTCATTTTGTTTCACTTTTGATGGTTCAGGATTTCAATATCTAAATAATGGGCAAACGATTGATCCGTTTAATGGTTACGCTCCTGTTGATATTGATCCACCAACTGATTTAACTTATTTTTTAGCATTGAATGCTGGCGAAAATGGAGAGACTAGAATTGTTTTACCAGAGGGCGCTTTTATAGGGGTTATGGATTCTGGCCCCTTATATGATATTATCCTTTTGACGGAGGATGAATTGGTTGTTCGGAGTCAAATTCTAAATGCAGATGGTTGGTTTGATTTATATTTTGTGGCTCGATAATTAAGATACATTTTGATTGTATATAAGCTGTACATAATCATTCGATCACACAATTTTTTAAATTGTTAACATAGTGCTGTTAGGTCTACTTATTTGATTAAAAAATTAACATGAATTATATTAAATATTATACGGTATTTATTTTAGTTGCCTTTTTATCTCTGACTGCTTGTGAGATAGAAAATGAATTACCCGTTAATGAAATTAGGCAAGCGCCTAAAATTTCTATTTCAGCAGCAAGTGTATTAGAATCGGATGAAAACAATGTAATTGAATTTGAAGTAGCACTGTCTTGGGGCTATACCCAAGAAGTGAAAGTAGATTATACAACGATAGCAGAAACTGCTGAAGATGCGCTCGACTTTGAGCCTTCAAGTGGAACCATAACATTTGCAGTAGGGGAGGCGGCGAAAACTATTAGCATTCCTGTATTTGGCGAAAATATATTTGAGAACGATGAGACCTTTAAGGTAGAGTTAGCGAACCCCGTCAACGCTAGTATCCTTGTAGGGGGAGCCATAGGAACGATTAAAAACGATGATGATATCAATGAATTAGTAATTCCTGCAACGGGATATACAACACCCGAAGCCTATGCTGGCATGGAACTAGTTTGGGCGGATGAATTTACAGGAACCTCCTTAAATACCGATGATTGGGTCTATGAAATAGGCAGAGGTAATAATGGCTGGGGAAATAATGAATTACAGTTTTATCAAGAAGAGAATACGTCGATAGAAAGTGGTCATTTAGTCATTGAAGCGAGAAAGGAGTCCTTTGGAGGAGCAGAGTATACTTCCTCTAGATTGATTACCCAAGGCAAACAAAGTTTTCGTTTTGGTAGAATTGATATTCGGGCAGTTTTACCCGAAGGTAAGGGTTTATGGCCTGCTTTGTGGATGCTGGGAACTAAGATTGATGCAGTAGGTTGGCCTGCTTGCGGAGAGATAGATATTATGGAATTAGTGGGTAATCAACCAAGTAAAGTGCTTGGAACGGTACATTATGGGGCTAATTTTGCTAATTGGAAATTTACAGGACGTTCTGCTATCTTACCAAACGGTGATAAATTTTCAGAAGAATTTCACGTTTTTTCATTAGTTTGGGCAGAAAATAAACTAGAGTGGTATGTAGACGATGAATTATTCTTTGAATTTGATCAAAGTGGAGTAGGGGCACAACCTTATCCTTTTAATGATAATTTCTTCTTTATATTTAATGTGGCTGTAGGTGGAAATTTACCAGGTTCTCCTGATGGAACGACTAATTTTCCTCAGCGGATGGTTGTGGATTATGTGCGGGTGTTTAAGTAAATTCTAGGGGTCAACCTATTTCAGGACAATACATTTTTCCTTTTCCATAATTTGGTTCAGAATAATTAGGGGATTCAAAATACTTGTAGTACCATTTTCTCCATTTGTCTAACAAGATACGATTTATTTGGAATTTTTTCCAAATTTGCTCCTCATTATACATGCCCAAAAGATAGTATTCAACCGTTCTTTTTTTGAAATCTAGGCTGTATTGTTTTCCAGTTTTTGGGTTGACCGTCCCATTACATTTCTTGTTGATTTTCATAACTTTACGCTGGGTTGTGACAACCTATTTCAGGACAATGCATTTTTTCCCATAATTTATGTTATGTTAATTAGGACTGCTCTTTTAAATGTCTTATCGTAAAAAAGGGTGACCACTAATAGTGTTTTTTATGAAACAAGGACAAAAACGCCCTTATTACGGGAAGTGCACAAAACGACAAGTAATTGATGCGTATTTTAAAAGATGAATTTAAATTAGTCTACTTTTCTGCAATAAGACACACTACCCTACTATAAAAAATTCAATAATTTATCCAACACAGGATAATACCTATCTTTTTTCCAAGCGATTGATAAAATAGCTCTTTGAGGAATATTCACCAATTCAATAATTTCAATATCAATCGCTAAACTAGCGCCTAAAGTTAGAGATAAAGGGACAATAGCCACGCCTAATCCACTTTCTACCAAACGAAAAATAGTGTTGGCATGAATAGATTTATGAGAAACTTTTGGCGTAAAGCCAGCATCCGTAAAAATGCTCATGATATTATTATAATAATTAGAACTATAATCACTAGAGAAAAGAATAAAGGATGCTTCTTCAAATTGCTGAAGGTTTTTAAAATTATCGGTTTGAATAGCATTTCCTTTTGGTACAACTAAAGCAAAATGTTCTTGCTGAATAGGTTGTAAAGCTATATCTACGGGTACACTATTCAACCTAACAAACCCTAAATCAATCTCATACCTTTGAATCGCAGCTATTTGTGCTTGATTGGACATTTCGTCTAAACTAAAATGAATGTCAGGATAGGCGGCATTACATTTCTTAATCAATTTAGGAATAACTTCCTGCATCGCTGACCCTACAAAACCTAGCTTTATCTCCCCTTCCAGACCAGCATCTATATTTTTTAAATGATTGAATGTTTGGTTTAAAAAGCCTTCCAAAAAAAAGACTTGTTCCTTTAAATAAATGCCACTTTTGGTGAGTCTTACATTCCTTCGGTCTCGTTCCAATAAAACCACCCCTAATTGGTTTTCTAATTGCTGAATCTGTTTACTTAGCCCCGATTGAGACATAAATAGCTTTTCTGCTGCTTTACGAAAGTGCAATTCTTTAGCTAAAACTAAAAAGGACTGTAAGTGCCTTAATTCTATCTGATTACTCATAGCTATCAATTGATGTAAAAATGGACTTTGAAGGAATCAAAAGTACTAATAAATTTGTAAAAAAATAATATTAGGACAATGGGTACTTTTAAATACGGAACAGAACAATTGACAGCAGGAAAAGCCTTGCAAATTGCTAGAGGTGAATTGCGTGGTAAGCTAGGAAGGATTTGTCGACAAAAAGTGCGTAAAAGCCGCTCGATTGTAAAACGATTAGCTAATGGCACAGAAGCCGTCTATGGAATTAATACAGGTTTTGGCCCATTATGTGATACGATGATTTCTGCGGAAGATACCAGTAAGTTACAGTATAATATTCTAAAAAGTCATAGTGTAGGCGTAGGTAATCCAATTCCAAAAGAAATAGCCAAACTGATGCTAATTCTTAAAATGCAATCTTTGGCGCAAGGTTTCTCTGGTATTGCTTTGACTACACTTGAACGCATTCAATGGCATATTGAGAACGATATTATTCCGATTGTGCCAGAAAAAGGCTCGGTAGGTGCATCAGGTGATTTAGCACCTTTAGCCCATTTATTTCTGCCTTTAATTGGTCTAGGAAAAGTATGGTATAAAGGAAAAATTGTACCGACCAAAAAAGTTTTCAGAAAGGAGGGTTTACAAAGTATTACTTTAGGTGCTAAAGAAGGACTCGCTTTAATTAATGGAACTCAATTTATTACCGCCTTTGCCGTCAAAGTTGTAGATAAATTGCATAGTTGTCTAAGCCAAGCAGATATTATTGGTGCAATGATGCTAGAAGGTTTGTTGGGTTCTCCCAGCCCTTTTTTATCAGAATTACATCAATTAAGACCTTATCCTGGTAATCAGCACGTTGCTCAAAGAATTCAATATTTTTTAAAGGGTTCTGAAATTGTTAATTCTCATTTGGATTGCGATCGAGTACAAGACCCCTACTCTCTTCGGTGTATGCCACAGGTGCATGGAAGTTCTCGAACTAGCTGGTTGCATTTAAAACAGTTATTAGAAATTGAATTAAACGCTGTTACTGATAATCCCGTTATTATCAACGAAAATTTGACCATCAGTGGCGGTAATTTTCATGGACAACCATTGGCGATTCCTCTGGATTATGCCTGTATCGCCGCTTCTGAATTAGGTAATATTTCTGACAGGCGAGTTTATTTATCGCTAATGGGTGTTCCTAAAAGTGTTCCTAAATTATTGATGAAAAAGGCTGGTTTAAACTCCGCTTTTATGATGTTGCAATATACCACTGCTGCTTTGGCAAGTGAAAATAAAGGGCTTTGTTTCCCCGCTAGTGCAGATAGTATTCCTACTTCTCTGGGGCAAGAAGACCATGTGAGTATGGGATCTATTAGCGGACGAAAGGCTTTGCAGGTCATTGAAAATATAGAAAAGATATTGGCGATAGAATTGATTTGTGCAGCTCAATCTTTTGATTATCATAAACCGCTAAAATCAAGCCCCTCCTTAGAGGCGGTACATACTTTTATCCGAACAAAAATTAGTCATGCGGAAGAAGATAGAGTTTTTGCCAAGGATATTGAAAGAGCAATAACTATTATAGAAAAGCGGTCTATTCTTAAAATTGCTTCCAAAAAACAGGCTACTTTTAAGACTGATTTTGAAAACCTTTTTGAAACTTATTAACTCAAAAGAATGGAATCTTTATTTAGAATTATTGCTGCCGAGAGCGCAAAAGTTCCTATCATCGTGAGTATTCCTCATTGTGGTAGGTCTTTTCCAAAAGAATTAGCAGGTCACTATAAACAGGAATTAGCGTCGAATCCAGACGACACCGATTTTTTTGTCAATGATTTATACGATTTCCTGCCTATAATAGGTATTACGACGATTTATGCGCATTACAGTAGATGGGTGATAGATTTAAATCGTTCTCCTGAAAATACCGCTTTATATGATGATGGTAGAATTATTACGAATCTAACGCCAACAACTAATTTTTTGGGCAATCCTATTTATGCTAATCCAGTATTTGAGCCAAAGCGCAAAGAAGTTGAGCGTAGAAAAAAATATTATTTCCAGCCTTATTATGACGAAATTACGAAGCTATTAAATGCCACAAAAGAAAAATTTGGACAGGCTATTTTATGGGATGCGCATTCTATTCGACGATCTGTTCCCACTATTCAGCAAGCACCTTTTCCAGATTTAATTTTAGGAACGAATGATGGGCAAACTGCTGACAATCGACTTATTCAAATAGTAAAGGATAGTTTAGTTAATAGTCCCTACGAATTAAGTTATAATCATCCATTTAAAGGCGGAAATATTACTCGACATTTTGGAAATCCAACGGAAAACATCCATGCTTTTCAATTAGAAATGACGAAGGATTTATATATGGATGATACGGAAACACAGTATCATTCGGAACGAGCAGCTAAAGTTAAGGAGACCTTAATTTCCACTTTTGAAGCTTTAATAGCAGCTCTTAATTATTAGACTATAGAATTGATTAGCACTATTAGAATTCGATATTTGAAATTTGCAACCATAGAAGTCAGGCTAACAAATTAGTTTGATTGCTTTTTTAAGTAAATTAGGTTAAAAACCTAAAAGATATTGATTTTAAGATGCAATCTTAAAATATCGACACCATCGTAAATCGTTGATTATCAGTAATTATTTTCTAGCCTGACGACTACGGTTGCAAACTTCAAATATTGGCGAAGAAAACTTACTTTCAATTTAAATTTTTTCAAATCAAAGGCTAACCTATTTTGAAAATTGAAAATTAAAAAATGACCACCTATCGTTTCAAAGGTTTATTACAAAAAGAAGGCTGGATGCGTCCTGCTTATGTCCGTTTAGATGGATTAGGTAAAGTGATAGCGATTCAGCAAAAAGCAGAGATTGATATAAAATATACGAATATTAATGGATATGCCATTCCAGGCTTGCAAAACGCGCATTCTCATGCGTTTCAATATGCTATGGTTGGGTTGACGGAAAGGCATTTAAGTAGCCAGCAAGATGATTTTTGGGGCTGGCGCAAAGCGATGTATCAATTAGCCTTATCTGTTAATCCTGACGACGTAGAAGCCATTGCAGCAATGTTGTATATGGAAATGCTGCGACATGGCTATACCGAAGTGGCGGAATTTCATTATGTCCATCATAGTATTTCAGGCGAACCTTATAATAATCGAGCAGAATTAGGAGAACGATTAATAGCTGCGGCAAAAAAAGTAGGCATTAAAATCACCTTAATTCCTATTTTCTATCAAAAAGGAGGTTTTGGTAAAAAAGCAGAAGCGCATCAACAACGATTTATTTCTAAAGATATAGCGGATTATTTAAAGCTTTTATCGGCAAGTGGTCAAGCCGTTAAGACTTATGAAGATGCTAGATTAGCTAATGGCGTACATTCTTTACGTGCGGTTGAACCTACTGAAATTAAGGCGTTATTGCCCTTGTTAGATTCCGAAATGCCTTTTCATTTACACATAGCAGAACAGTTAAAAGAGGTCGAAGAAAGTAAAGTGTATTTAGGAAAACGGCCTGTAGAATGGCTCACGGAAAATATTGAATTAAATGAAAATTTTCATTTAGTTCATGCGACGCACTTGACATCCGCAGAAGTGGAAGCTATTGCAAAAAGTAAAGCAAACGTAGTCCTCTGTCCTAGTACAGAAGGAAATTTAGGCGATGGTATTTTTGCTTTAAAAGATTTCCAAAAAGTAGGTGGAAATTGGAGTATTGGAACAGATAGTCATATTGGACTAAATCCTTTTGAAGAATTGCGGATTTTGGATTATGGGCAGCGATTAATTAGCCATCAAAGAAATACTTTTACGGATGAAGAACAGGGAGATAGTGGCTTGTATGCGCTTGACAAATTTATTACCAATGGTCGGCAAGCAATGGGGCATTCTCAAAAATCCTACTTTGAAAAAGGGCAAGCTTTTGATGCATTGATAATGGATGCAAAACATCCAATTTTAGCGGTTTGTAGTCCAGAAAATTTAGCGACAACAATGGTTTATGCTGCTGATGTAAGTATGCACTTAGGAACGATAGTGAATGGGCAATGGCGGATTCTAAAAGGTCGGCATAAAGAGGGGCAAGAAGTAAGAAGGCGCTTCAAAAAAGCATTGAAAGAATTGAATAATCGTTAAGTGAACGATGAATTTGAAGGACTAATCGTTAAAATTCATAGCCTTTTATAGTACTGCCAAGTAGCTTAAATTTAAAATCATACTGTAAAATAGTTTTAATTATTAATTTTATTAAATTTATTGTGTTATTAAAAATATTAAATATTATTTCATTTATAAAGCGAGTATCTTTAACAACTTTAAAATTTTTGTAAAATAATTTAAAGGCTAAAAAAATAGTTAATTGAATACAGTCCGTACTTTACCCCTACTAATTTTGCTTAAAACACTAAAAAAGTACAACAAATGAATAAAACAACTAATTATTTGTTTTAATATTTTATATTTAGTTTAAAATGTTTTCTTATTGATTGTTTTTATAATTTAAACCTTGCTGTTTTGCTTTAAAAATTATGGAATCTACTTAAGGATAAACTATAATTTTGCACTTAGTTAATCAGAAAACCTAGATAAATAAATACGAATAGGTCTCAAAAATAGCAATACTTAAAACAAAAATATTAATTGTTATTACTTAGCTCCTATTTTTCACCTTTTATTATTATAAAATGTATCAAATCATTGGCCCTTTTACTCAATTATTGCCACTAACAGGACATGCTAATAAGGGCGCTATCAAAGATGAGGATTTACTCGTATTAAACCACGCAGGAATATTAATAAAAGATAGCAAAATTATAGCAATTGGTGATTTTGATAAGCTTCTCAAATCAAGTAAAAATTTAATCGTAAAGGTAACCGAACTAACAGGCGAGCAAATAGGCATGCCTGCAATGGTGGATTGTCATACGCATATCTGTTTTGGTGGAAGTCGAGCAAAGGATTATGCCCTACGGAATGGCGGAAAAACCTATTTAGAAATAGCAAAATCAGGAGGTGGTATTTGGGACACGGTACAACAAACTCGAAAACAATCTTTAGCTGATTTAACCAAAGGTATTTTAAAGAGAGTTAATCGGCATTTAGCGAATGGTATTACAACTATTGAAGTAAAAAGTGGCTATGGTTTATCTGTTGCCGAAGAATTAAAAATGCTCCGAGCGATTCAAGCAGCGAATGAACAAAGTGTGGCGGATTTAATTCCAACTTGCTTAGCGGCGCATATATTTCCAAAGGATTATGGTCGTTCGATTGAAGCCTATTTATTAGAAATGAGCAGCGATTTATTTCCGATTTTAAAGCAAGAAAATTTAGCCAATCGGATAGATGCCTTTATTGAAGAAGAAGCCTTTTCCAATCAAATAATTAGTCCCTATCTAGCCAAAGCGAAAGCAATGGGTTTTGATATTACGATACATGCGGACCAATTTCATCCAAGTGGCAGTGAAGTCGCTGTAAAATACAAAGCCGTAAGTGCCGACCATTTGGAAGCTAGTACTGCACACGAAATTGCTTTATTAGCAAAAAGTGACGTCATGCCAGTTGCCTTACCTGGAGCTTCTATTGGCATTGGTTGCCCTTTTACGCCCGCCAGAAAATTACTAGATGCAGGTACAGGATTAGCGATTGCGAGCGATTGGAATCCAGGTTCTGCACCCATGGGGCATTTATTAACCCAAGCAGCTATTTTAGGCACTTTTGAAAAATTAAGTACTGCGGAAGTTTTGGCAGGGATTACTTTTCGGGCTGCCGCTGCCCTGAATTTAAGTGATAGAGGACAATTAAAAGCTAACGCTGTCGCAGATATAATTGCTTTTCCTACGAATGACTATAGAGAAATCTTATATCAACAAGGGCAATTAGGTCCTAATATGGTTTGGAAAAATGGGCTGTCCATTATAAAATAAGCCGAAATAATATTTTAATAGACGCTTGGAGGTCTTGAAGATGCTCCAAGGTCTACGCACAAAAACCTTGGAGCATCTTCAAGACCTCCAAGCGTTTTCTAAAATAAAGAAAATGTCAACAACTTTAAAAACAAATTTCAAAGAAGCAATCCTTCAAGGTATTCCAAAAGCATTACCGAATCTAAAGCCCTACCCTGCTAATGCGAACCAAGCACCGAAAAGAAAAGATATTTTATCATTGGAGGAAAAGAAATTGGCCATCAGAAATGCCCTAAGGTATTTTCCCACAAAATGGCATGCACAATTAGCTAAAGAATTTTGGGAAGAATTGAAAACTTATGGGAGAATATATATGTATCGTTTTCAGCCAACTTATGAGATGTATGCTCGACCAATAGGCGAATATCCTGCTAAAACGGTACAAGCGGCTAGTATTATGCTAATGATACAAAATAACCTAAATCCAGCCGTAGCACAGCATCCAAATGAATTGATTACTTATGGCGGAAATGGCAGTGTTTTTCAAAATTGGGCGCAGTATCTATTGACGATGCAATATCTCGCAATGATGACGGAAGAACAAACCTTGCATATTTATTCAGGTCACCCAATGGGTTTATTTCCTTCTTCTAAGGATGCACCAAGAGTGGTGGTTACTAATGGGATGATGATTCCAAATTATTCCAAATCGGATGATTGGGAAAAATACAATGCTTTAGGCGTTACCCAATACGGGCAAATGACAGCTGGTTCTTATATGTATATTGGGCCTCAAGGAATTGTGCATGGAACGACAATTACCGTCTTAAATGCTTTCCGTAAACAATTAAGTCGTGGAGAATCAATTGCAGGAAAAATATTTTTAACCGCAGGCTTAGGTGGCATGAGTGGCGCACAGCCCAAAGCTGGAAATATTGCAGGCTGTATCACCGTCTGTGCAGAGGTGAATCCTAATGCAGCTCGAAAAAGATGGGAACAAGGTTGGGTAGACCAATTAGTAGATAATCTCGATGAATTAGTTACGATTGTAAAAGAAGCAGTTTCCCAAAAAGCGATTATTTCTATTGCCTATATTGGAAACATTGTAGAAGTCTGGGAGCGATTTGATGAAGCAAATATATTTATTCACTTAGGCTCCGACCAGACTTCTTTGCATAACCCTTGGTCTGGAGGCTACTACCCTGTTGGTTTAAGTTTTGAAGAATCGAACGAATTAATGAGCCAAAATCCAGCTGCTTTTAAAGAGAACGTTCAAGCCTCTTTGAGAAGACATGCTGCAGCAATTAATAAGCATACGGCAAAAGGGACTTATTTCTTTGACTATGGCAATGCTTTTTTATTAGAAGCATCGCGCGCTGGTGCGGATGTACTACAAGAGAATGGAGTTGATTTTAAATATCCTTCTTATGTGCAGGATATTATGGGCCCAATGTGCTTTGATTACGGATTTGGTCCTTTTAGATGGGTTTGTACTTCTGGTAATCCAGCAGATTTAGATAAAACGGATGCTATTGCTTTGGCGGTCATGTCAGAAATTAAAGCAACAGCGCCCGAAGAAATTCAACAGCAATTAGCAGATAATATAAAATGGATTCGAGAAGCGAAGGAGAACAAGCTAGTCGTCGGTTCACAAGCAAGAATCTTGTATGCAGATACAGAAGGTCGAATGAAAATTGCGACTGCTTTTAATGACGCCATTAAAAATGGAGATATTACCGCTCCTATTGTTTTAGGCAGAGACCACCACGATGTAAGCGGTACAGATTCTCCTTATCGAGAAACGAGTAATATCTATGATGGCAGCAAATTTACTGCTGATATGGCGATTCATAATGTTTTAGGTGATAGTTTCCGAGGGGCAACTTGGGTGTCTATTCATAATGGTGGCGGTGTTGGTTGGGGCGAAGTTGTAAATGGTGGTTTTGGCTTAGTTTTAGACGGTTCAGAGGCGGCTGCCAAAAAATTAGCAAACATGCTTTTTTATGATGTAAATAATGGGATCGCTCGTAGAAGTTGGGCTAGAAATAAAGGAGCTATTGCTACCTTAAAAAGAGAAATGGATAGAAGTCCAAATTTAAGCGTGACGCTGCCTAATTTGGTAGATGATGAATTATTAAAAACCCTAGATAAATAAAAAATTTAATTTTTATTTAATAAGAAAATTACAAATGAGTAAAAATAATTTCAGTTAAATTACATAAAATTATTCGGATTTAAAAAAATAGTGTTATTGGGTATATCTTAGGAAGGTAGGTAACATATCTGACGCTAAAAAGAAAGCACAAAGTATATATAAGTAGGATTCAAAAGGACAAAAAAAAAGTGCTTGTCCACCTTTGTGGACAAGCGACTGATTAAGTTTATTGTTGTTCAATCTAAAACCTTCCTAGCATTTGTACGACTTGAAAGCCGCCAAATGGTAACATTTTATAGGCTGTTCCTCTGTAGATGACATATTTGTCACCTCTATACCAAATCATCTCTCCGCCTAAAGGTAATGCATCTATACAAATTCCTGTTGGTGCATCTACCGCATAATATCGACCAAATCGTTTTTTGAACCAAATTCCATCGTATAACCAATATCTTTCTCCAAAAAATCTAAATTTTTGCGACTGTAACCCATTCCTTAATGGAAAGCGGTTATAAGTCAAATCATAATAATTCGGTGTATAATGAATACTTGTCCAAAAATTACGATTCCAGTTATTTAAACCGCTGTAATAATTATTACAATAATCATTCCGTTCATTCGTGCGATAAGTATAATTAGAACGAGTATTTCGCGCTACTCTTTCCTTAGTATATCTATCATTATTTACTCGACTACCTCGGTTTTTTGTCGTTATCCTTCTATTAGCCGTGGTGGCTCGATTGTTAGCGGTTGCAGTTGAACGAGTTTTTCTTACATAATCCCGTTTTGCAGTAGCTCTGTTTGTACTTCGAGTAGGTGTAGTTGTTCTAGTTCTTTCTCGATAATCCCGTTTTGCGACACTTCTATTCGCTGTGCTTCTCGTTGCTGTTGCTTTTCTAGTACTATTAGTATAAGTTCTCTTTGCTGTATTTCTATTATTTGCTTGCTGATAAACATCATCCCCTCCACGCTTTGTAATCTGACGGCTTTGTGCGAAAGAATCTGTTGGAACTAATAAAAAGGCTAGTAAGCCACTAAAAGCCAAGGTCCAAAAATTCTTTTTAATTGCTTCTTTTGTCATTGCTAAAAATTTTAAAGCTTAATAAATCATTCTTTATGTAGCGAAAATTCGCTAAAAGAATTCGGTATTATGACGTAAAAGAGGCTTTATGTACACATAAAATGGCTATTATTTAACAGATGTTTAAGAATTTCAACAAAAAATAAGATATAATTAAGAATTAGCGCAAGGTAATAAAATGATTTTAAAAATTATAGTATTTCTTTTACATTGAAAAAAAATCAATCCACCCAACCATTTAATAATTAACTACCGTCTAATAAAAAAGAAAAAGAGGGATTGAAAAAGAAGTTTATTTTCATTTAAATTTTCCTAAAACATGAAGCTAACTTTTATTAAAAATTGGCTAATAATAGGCATACTACTATTCAGTTGTCAATTATTGGGGCAAAATGAACCCGAATTTCGTAGAACAGATGTGGTCTATTTAAAAAGTGGTAGCATTTTTAGAGGTCAAATTGAAGCTTATGAAATAGGAGGAGATTTAAAACTGCGGATGGATGCCCATAAAGTAATGACGATTCCAGCTATGGCTATAAAAAAAATAGTACAAGAACTGACCGAAACAGAAAAGTCAACCCAAGTCGAAACAACCGTTTATGCCTTTCGGGAAAATGGGCTTCACTTCGTCACAACTATTGGATATATTGGCGGAAATGACCAATTTGGGAATTATAAAGATGGGTTCAATGCTCATTTTCAAGGCATTTACCATTTCAATAGATTAATTGGAACTGGTATTGGTGTCGGCATTGACTTTTACAATGTAAACTTGGGAAGTATAGTACCCATATATGCTACAATGAGAGGATATTTAAAAGCCAAAAACGTAAGCCCTTATTATCAATTAGCCGCAGGATATGGAATACCAAGTATAAATGACGAAACTAGTGGTTTCACTAGTAGTAAAGGAGGCTACTATTTAGCACCAGAACTGGGGTTGAGATTTGGAGGTTCAGCAGATACTAATTTTACGATGGGCTTAGGCTTACAATGGCAAAAAGCAAGGTATACCTTAGATTTTGGGGATACGATTAGTAATAATATAGATAGTTATACTTTTAGACGGTTTAATTTCAAAATAGGTATTTTATTTTAGGCAAGCAAAAAACATATCAGGAAAAAGATTTGGTAAATGGTTGCATTGAAAATGACCGTACTTACCAAGAAGCCTTATATCGGAGATTCTATCCCGTTATGATAGGGATGTGTATGCGTTATACACAAGATAGAAATTTAGCAATGGAGATTGTAAATTCTGGATTCTTACGAGTTTTTAAAAAATTACACACTTTCCAATTTACTGGGTCTTTAGAGGGTTGGATTAGAAAAATCGTCTACCATTGTTTGGCAGATCACTTCAAGAAAAAATCAAGTAATATATATTTTTTAGAAATTGAACATGGAGAAAAACCAAAAGATAATTATGTCTTAGAAGGTTTATACGCAGAAGATATTTTAAAATTGATTGATAAATTACCAAATGCCACGCGTCGGGTATTTATCTTATATGCAATCGAAGGATACAAACATCATGAAATTGCTGAAGCAGTAAATATCAGTATTGGCACTTCCAAATGGCATTTATCAGAAGCACGAAAAAAACTAAAAACCTTCCTTTACGAAGAAGGACTTATTGCAAAAAATGGATAAAGATAATACACATATAGATTCCGAATTTATAGACCATAGTTGGCGTGAAATGTCCAATTTATTGGAGCAGGAAATGCCTGTCAAGAAACGTAAAAAACGAATACTTTGGATTTGTTTTTTTGGGTTGGGTCTATTAGGTTTAATAGGGTTGGCTTATTTCACTGAGCACCAACCTACAAAATTAAAATCCCTTCCGATTCAGCAAGAAGCTAAAATAGTCACCACTAAGATAGCTCAAAATAGCAATAGTCATTCATCAATCACCCCAAAAAAAGTGCCCAAAAAGCAAACACCTACGAAATCATCCGACGATACTCGTATAATTAGTACCATCAAGAAAACCACTAAAATTCGCCCCACGGTAGAAACACCATCTACTGTGGGTGCTGGTGTTTCTGAACAAGACATTTCTAAAGAGCCATCCATCATTCAAAAGACAGAGATAAAGAATCAATTATTAAATAAAAGCAAGGTCAATATATCCAAAAGTTTAATCACAGAACCAGCTCCTATTTCAGGGCTTACCCTACCTTTATTAATATGCGAAAACAACCAAAAACAAACATTTATTATTCCTATTCCTAAAAAGAATCAACAAAAATGGCGGTTTGGGCTATATGCTGGTGCATTAACGCCTAAACTTGGCAGTTTTAGAACTGGATTTCATGCCAATTTCGCCTTGAATAAAAAATGGGCTATCCATTTTGGATTAGGCTATGCCAAGCGCATTTCAACTTCAGCCCTAAATGATGGCAACGATGGATTAAACAATTCTGTCGCAGAAGCCGATATGAGTACCACTGCAGGCGCTCCCGCTCCTAGTGGGACTGGAACGGGTTTTTCTAATGAAATGGAAGCAATGACTAATTCCAGCATCACTTATGGCGATTTTCATTATTTTGAAGCGCCCATTTTACTTCAATATACCATTCGGCCAAAGTTCGCTATTGAAATTGGTGGCAATTTTAGTTATTTATACGGTTATAGCTACCAGCAAAATAATATTTCTTTCTTTACAAAAGACGCTAGTATTAAGCCTTCTCCAGACAATAGAACAGCTAATTTATCACTTGCCAATGCTGCTACTATCCGAAATATTAATTTAAGTTTTATTGGTGGAGCGAATTATCAAATAACTAGCCGACTTAATACTTATGTCAATTATCATTTTAGTAATTATTATTTGACGGGTACAACTATTTCTACTTTCCCTGAAAAAAGATGGCAACAAATTGAGGTTGGGATTCGGTATTACTTTAAATAAAGCCTATTTTGCTGTTATAATTAACAATATGCAGCTAAAAATACATCCATTAAAACTTTACTTAAAAAAACCATTTACCATTGCATACGGTACTTTTTATTATAGAGAAGCAATTATCGTAGAATTAAAAGATGGTTTCTATTCTGGTTTTGGAGAAGCTACGGTCATTACTTATTATGGCAAAAGTTTAGCTCAATTTATGGATGTCTTAAAGAAACATCAAGCTTTTATCGAAGCCCTTCCTTTAGATAATCCTACCACCTTTTGGCAACAGCTCTACCCTATTTTCAAAAATCATCCTTTTATTTTATGTGCCTTAGACGTAGCTGCCCATGATCTTTGGGCTAAAAAACAGCAGCTATCTCTTCACCAAGCCTGGCAATTAAATCTGTGTAATTTACCTATAACGAATTATACGATTTCTATTGGTTCTATTGAAAATATGATTGCTCAAATGAAGGCTTATCCGACGCCAATTTATAAAATTAAGTTGGGCACCAAAGAAGATATTGCCATCATAAAGGCACTTAGAGCAACCTCCGATGCTATTTTTCGAGTAGATGCTAATTGTGCGTGGACAGTTGAAGAAACGCTTAAAAATGCAATAGCCTTAAAAGAATTAGGCGTTGAATTTATCGAGCAGCCATTGGCTAGAGAAAATTGGGAAGGTATGAAAATCCTTTTCGAAGAAAGTGTTTTACCCATTATTGCGGATGAAAGTTGTCAGACCGCAACAGATGTCCAAAAATGTCATCAACATTTTCATGGGATTAATATTAAATTGATGAAATGCGGTGGTTTTACGCCTGCATTAAAAATGATTCAAGAAGCGAAGTCTTTGGATATGAAAGTAATGTGTGGTTGTATGACAGAAACAAGTATTGGTATTTCTGCCATTGCTCAATTATTACCCTTGCTAGATTATGTAGATATGGATGGCGCTTTATTGATAAAAGATGATCCAGCGAAAGGCGTAAAGATAGTGGATGGGCAGGTTATATTTGGGGTGGAATATGGAATTGGGGCTTATCTTAAGGAATAGATTAAGAGGTTACAACTATTTTTGGGCATATCCAAATCACAGTTCATAAATCTTAAATCATAAACCCGCCAGACTGGAACGGGCTGGTCTGTCATGTAAAAACTAGATAGATTTGTGATTTGTGATGTATGATTTAAGATTTATGATTTCCAAACAGCCTAGCTTAGACTCCAAGGTCAATCTTCCCCCATACATTAAGAAATCTTCTTGGTAATAGGACGTTTATCTCGAATCAACTGCCGTTCTTTGAATGATTCATATAAAGCGGTTTGTTCCATCTCTGTCATTGGAAGCTTATCGGTATACATTCCCGCAGCTTCTCTTTGACGAAGCGCTTCATAAATACTTACGGCACAAGCTACAGAGATGTTGAGACTTTGTACCATTCCCATTTGCGGAATAATAAAATTACCATCAGAATAAGCTAAACTCATTTCACTCAATCCATCCTTTTCATTACCAAACATTAAGGCAACAGATTGAGTTAAATCTAATTCATATAAAGAAGTGGGTTGTTCTTCTAAATGAGTAGAATATATTTTATCGTAATTTTTTCTTACATGCGCAAAACAGGCTTCCACATCTGCATATAAGTGAACATCCACCCATCGTCTAGCCCCAGAAGAAGTGCGCTTATTTAATTTAATCTGATTCCTATTGGAGAGCGAAGGATCGGTGTATAATACAAAAATCTCTTTAATCCCAACAGAATCACAGCTCCTTAAAACCGCCCCTAAATTATGTGGATCGTGTACATTTTCAAGGATAACCGTTAGATTAGCTTGTCTCCTTTGTGCAGCTATTTTAAATTTATGTAGTCTTTCTTCTGTCACTTCGTATTATTTTTTCGCAAAGATAGGTGTTTTTAAAGTTTCCTTGTAGCTGAGTAACGGAGAGAGAAAAAAAGAAGTCATATCATTTGCGTCAAAACTAAACTATAATCAATAAAAACTCGTTCTAAATTTACCCCTTGTATAAAATAAAGTATTAATCTTTAAAAAAAGTTGGTTAAACTAATATAAATTTGTATTTTTAAAATAAATTGTTTTATGAATTTATAAAAATAAAATATTAATGCTTTGTTTTGTTTTTCTAGTATTACCACTAACAAGAAAACAAAACCGAATTTCAGTATAATAACGAACTAAGATTTAGCCAAAATTGAGAAATATGAAGACTTTTTGGATTGCACTAATTGCTTCAATGTTGAGCGCTATTTTTGCTGTTGGCCTCTACAGAATGATAGATACACCAAAAGAAGTAATTATTAAAGAAACCATTCCTGCAAGGTATACAAATTATACGGATGAGCTTTTATCTGGTAAAAGTCCCCGAAGATATATTTCTTCTTCGCCTACTAATTTTATTGCCGCTGCTAGCAATGCAACACCCGCTGTCGTTAATATAAAATCATCCAAAGGGGGCGATTATTTCTGGGAAAGTTTAAGTGCTTCCACAGGTTCAGGGGTCATTATCTCTCCTAATGGTTATATCGTCACCAATAATCATGTCATAGAAGAAGGTAAAGTTTTTCGAGTAACGCTGCATGACAAACGAGAATTTAATGCCAAATTAGTAGGCACCGACCCGTCCACAGATTTAGCCTTATTAAAAATAAATAGTGCCGAGCTTCCATTTTTACCTTTTGGCAATTCTGATTCTCTACAAACAGGGGAATGGGTCTTAGCAGTTGGTAATCCATTTAATTTAGAATCAACCGTAACCGCAGGCATTGTTAGTGCAAAAGGACGAAATATCTCCATTCTAGAAGATGCTTATTCTATAGAATCTTTTATCCAAACAGATGCAGCCGTCAATCCAGGTAATAGTGGAGGCGCATTAGTAAATACCAACGGAGAATTGATTGGTATTAATACTGCCATTATTACTCGGTCTGGGAAGTATGAAGGATATTCTTTTGCCATTCCAGCAGATTTAGTTAAAAAAGTTATTCGAGATATACGCGATTTCGGAGTCGTTCAAAGAGGTATTTTAGGGGTGAGTATTGCTGCTGTTACAGATAATACTGCCAAAAAATTAAACCTCAAAAATGTAGAAGGCGTATTAATTACAAAGGTTACGGAAAGCGGTGGGGCAGCTGATGCAGGCATGAAAGAGGATGATGTCGTCATTTCTATCAATAATGTATCAACGAGTACAATGCCTGAATTACAGGAACAAGTAGCTCGTTATCGACCTGGCAATAAAATAAAAGTAGGATTCATAAGAAGTGGCGTCAAAAAAACAACAACCATTGTTTTAAAAAATAGAGGAAACACCACAGAATTAGTCAATGCTAGAAAAGGAAAGGTATTAGAAGATTTAGGTTTTGAATTAAGAAATCTAACTAAAGCAGAACAAAAACGACTACAAACTACAGGTGTTTATGTAAAAAGCATCTACAAAAATAGCCTTATTGAAGAAACCAACATGGAATTAGGTTTTATTATCACCTCTATTAACGAACGTCAAGTCGAAAGTATCGATGAAGTATTAGCAGCTATCGGTAATAAAAATGGCTTAGTAATGCTTGGCGGGGTTTATGAAGAATATGATGGGGAATATTATTATGAGTTTAGGAGATAGGGAGTCGATTTGCTAAATTTCCAAAATTTAGTAAATCTCAATTAGACTTTATTCTAAAAACCTAAGAGCTTCCAGAACTTGGAGTTCTGGAAGCTCTTCCCATACGATTTATTTTAGCATAAACACGATTAATCTTCAATTCTCTCCTTCTCAAACCTGCTTAACTGCATCAATTTTCTTTAGGGTTCGCCTAATTTGTCGAGTATGCCGATCTACGTGTTTATTAAAAAAGGACAACATGCTCGATAAAGTCATTTTGCCAGATAAAGGATGTTTGTATAAATCTTTTGTGAAATAAGCTGCTGGTAAACTTTCTAAGTACATTTCTAATTCATTCCGCTGTATTTTCCATTGCTTCGCCACTTCCCAAAAGGTAAGATTTGTCAATAATGCTTCGTCGCTTATTTGAGTAGGTGCTTTGATTTTGATAGGACTGGTCAATGCTATATTTAAGAACAAAGATCTAAAACTAGACATTACATTGGCGTCAACTAACGCTGGTTCGTAACTCAATTTCTTTTTTACGTAACTAACTGCACCAGATTCTGCTTTCATTAAATGTTGCATAATTTGTAAAACAGACCATTCTGAAGGGTTTGGTTGTTCATTTAATTTAGCATCACTATAAGTCTTTAAATCCCTTAATAACAAAGTAAGTTTCTGATCTAAATTCTTTAAATGAGTTTTTGATTTCTTATCCATTGAATCTCGGTTCTTTAATAAGAGCTTGTAGTTGGTTAAAGTTCTACATCAAGCATAGCTGTAAATAAAATATATTTTTAACTGAAAGCCAAATATTTATTACTCAAAAATAATTATATATTAATAAACAGGAGTAGTATTAGTGTTATAAAACAAAAAAGCCCATTGATCCGCTTGCTCTTCAATAATTTTTGAAGTCGGTTTCCCTGCACCATGTCCAGCATCTGTAGCTATCCGAATTAAAACTGGATTTTCCCCAACATGACAACGTTGTAACATCGCAGCAAACTTAAAGGAATGGGCTGGTACTACCCTATCATCGTGATCACCAGTCGTTATCATAGTAGATGGGTAGGTAACTCCTTCTTTCAAATTATGCAGTGGAGAATAACTTAAAAGATTAGCGAAATGCTCGGCTTCCTCACTAGAGCCATATTCCACCGCCCAAGCATAACCAATTGTAAATTTATGATAACGCAGCATATCTAAAACGCCAACTGCTGGAAAAGCTACTCTAAATAACTCAGGTCGCTGCGTCATACAAGCACCTACCAACAAACCACCATTTGAACCTCCTGCAATAGCTAGTTTTTCAGAATTCGTATAATTTTCCTCAATTAGATATTCCGCTGCGGCTATAAAATCATCAAAGACATTTTGTTTTTGATGAAGCATGCCCGCTTTATGCCATGCTTCCCCATATTCTCCTCCGCCACGTAAGTTAGGCATTGCATAAACCCCTCCATTTTCTAATAAGATAAATCTTGAGGCACTAAAACTGGGGGTTAAGTTGACATTAAATCCTCCATATCCATATAAAAAAGTAGGATGCTGTCCATTTAAAACCAAGTCTTTTTTATGCACCAAAAACATGGATACTTTGGTCCCATCTTTACTGGTATAAAAAACTTGCTTTTCTTCGTATTCAGTAGGGTCAAACTTCAAATCCATTTCAAAAAACGGTGTAGAAATACCTTTATCCACATCATAAATAAAAATAGTACCAGGATAGACAAATGAAGTAAAGGCGTAAAATAGTTCTTTCACACCTTCTTTATCAGAAAAACCGACAACAGAACCTAAACCGGGTAATTGAATCGCCTGTTCAAAATTTCCACGATAATCTAGTTGATGGATTCTACTCGTAGCGTTTTGCAGATATTCCGCAAATAATTTCCCTCCTCCCTTGCTCACCGTTTGTAGCAAGTCTTCTTTTTCTGGAATAATTTCTTTCCAATTTTCGGGTGCAGGATTGTTTAAATCAATTTCAACCAAGCGATACTTCGGGGCATTAACATCTGTATGTACTAAAAATTTACCTTTCTCATGCCTAACTACATTATTTTTATGCTGATACCCTTCAAATAATTTAATAAATGTTGCCGTAGGATTTTCCAAATCTTTATATAATAATTCAAATCCATCCGTTCCCAAAGCAGCATACATCACTAAGTATTTATCATCTTCTGTAACTGTACAATAATGATTAGGTTCTGGTTTTTCTTCATCTTTAAAAACAAGTGTGTCTGCTTCTTGACTCGTTCCTAATTCATGGTAATAGACAGAATGATATACATTTTTTTCACTTAATTCTCCACCATCTTTAGCAGGTGGAAAACGACTGTAAAAAAAACCATTTTTATACCAAGCAGCACCAGAAAATTTTACCCATTGAATGACATCCTGAAGCTTTTTACCAGTAGCAACTTCCATCACATGAATCTCTTGCCAATCCGAACCAGCTTGGGATTGTGCATAAGCTAAATAAGCATTATCTTTAGAACATCCTAAAACTGTAATAGAAACCGTTCCATTCTCAGATAATTGATTTGGGTCAAGAAAGACTACGGGTGTACCCTTTATACCTTTTTGTCTGTAAATAACGGCTTGGTTTTGTAAGCCTTCATTTTTATAATAAAAAAAGTAATCGCCTGCCTGAATGGGGCTATACATTTTTGGAAAATCAAATAATGCTTTATATCTAGTAGCAATTGAATCTCGATAAGGAATCTTATTTAAATAATCAAAAGTCACGTTATTCTGTGCTTTCGCCCAATCTTCCACTTCTGTTGCCCGATCGTCTTCCAACCACCTATAAGGATCTTCAACTAAAGTTCCATGATAATTATCAACCTGATTAGACTGTAGGGAGAGGGGGTAATCAATTACCTTATTTTTATTTTTTATCACTATTGAGTTAATTAAATTAATAAACATTCTATACTTAAAAGAAAAATATGCAAATATATCAATAATTTGCTTAAATAAAGTTTGTAATCAAAGAAGATAGTACTAACTTTACATCTTATCCAAAAACACACCCACTTCTTTACAACCTATTCACCATTTACTGAGGGGCTCTACAAAAAGTTTATTTTCTTATTCAATTTGAAAATAGCCACCTTATTTAATATTGCAGTACAACCCGTTAAAGATAATCATGTGTTTAGGTTAAAAGTGAAGAAGGAGCGACTATGCAGCACCCTCCTTGCATAGTCGCATTTATTTTTACCTGACTATCTATTAAGCCTTTTGAGATTGAAGTTGAAGTTCTCATTGATCAGGCAGAGACATCAAACGGTCCATAGTTACAAAAATAGCACCAGCCTTTTCCATTTCTCTCCGAGCTTTCTTTATCCCTTTTTCTTCCCAACCTCCAGTAGCATCTTGAATAACTACCACTTTATAATCTAGGGCTAAGGCGTCTAATACGGTATGTTTTACGCCTTCTTCAAAACCTAATCCTGCCACAAAAATTTGTTTAATTCCTAAGGGTATTAAATAAGCTTCCAGTCCTGTATTTCTTCGTTTATCTGCATCGTAAAAGGCACTATAATTATCTATATTTGTTACTGTCCCTAACTCAATCGTGTGCGTAATTTTTTCCTTTTGTAAAGCAGGATATAGATGTGCGCCAAAAGAATCCTTCACACAATGAAAAGGCGTTAATTTTTGGTCCAATCCATCAATACTCATCGTCTGTCCAATTTTTCGCCAAAGATGATTCCCTGCAAAACTTATATGATTTGCAGGATGCCAGTCAATCACTGAAATTACAGCATCAAATTTATCCATTAATTCATTGACTTTAGCAATGATTAAATCTCCATCTGGGACTTCTACCGCACCACCCGGACAATAGTCTATTTGTAAATTTTGTAGAATTAAAGCGCTATTTTTTAACATATTTTTTAGGTATGGGTAAATTCATTCGATGGGTACAAATAAATAAAAAGCTTAAAAATGACCTCAGAGAGGTCAAAAATCTTTAGAAGATGTTAGAAAAGGCAACTCTTACGACCTCAGAGAGGTCGCATGTAATAAATTTCTTCGCTCATTTTTTAACATTCGACCTCTCTGAGGTCGTGAATACTCATTTTTGTAGCTGATTTTCTAAAAACCTGCGACCTCTCTGAGGTCAGAAATAGCACAAAATTGAAATGTTCATTCATATTCATTCATATACTACTAATTTTATCTATTCAGGTCGAATTCATTCACAGGTACAGAAGAAACTAAAACCACCCCTTCAATTGCACCCTAGCCAACCCTTCCGAAAAATCTCGAACATCTAAATAATCGGGCGCAATAACTAAATTTCCTTTAGTATCAATAAATCCAATCCCTTCTCTAAAAGCAGCCCTAGACATGCCTTCTCTAAAATTCCAAATGAGTCCAAAATGAGCTGGGGTTAATTCTTCGCCATCTGCTTTTAAAAAGCCATATAAATACCCCACTCGATAGCCTGCAATTCCTTCTGAAAACGTATCTATTTGGTCATAAGTTCGCTTAGTTATTTGTTTTCCTTTACTATCAATTAAACTAAATTTTCCTGCTTCCTCCGCAATCCACAAATCGTTATTGGCAGCAAATAATTGATTAAACCTTGGTTCGACAACAAAAATCCCTTTTCGATTAATTAAACCATATTTGCCCTTAATTTTTGTTGCGGCAAATCCATTCACAAAATCAGTACAATTTTCATAATTACCTTTAAGGATAGTTGTCCCTTGTTCATCTAAATAAACATATCGGTCTTTTAGTTTAGCCCGTATCAATCCTTCTGTTAAATCACCAATTCTCCTAAATTGAATAGGAATAATAATTTTCCCTTCCTTATTAATTAATCCATATCTATTGTCCTTCTTTACTTTAGCTAAACCATTTTTAAATCCATAAGCTTTTTGGTAAGTAGCTTTTATTTTTTCCTTTCCTAATTCATCAATAAAACCGTAGTTAATACCAGCTCGATAAACCGTCAATCCTTCCGAAAACTCCTCTAATTCATCAAATTTAGGTGTTATTACCCATTTTCCTTTGGTATCAATAAAGCCCATTTTATTGTCAAAAGTCTGCACTCTTGCCCTGTCTGCCTGAAATGCCCATGCCGATTTGAAAGTTAAGGGGATGTCCACTTCGCCAAGTTGATTAATATACCCCCATTGCTTTCCTTTCCTCACCGCCGCCAATCCTTCATGAAAATTTCGATTATCATCAAACTGAGGTTTAATGACCGTTTCTCCTGCTTGATTAATATAGCCCCATTTTATTTCCGTTGGAAAATAATCATTCGCAACCTCTATTTTAGGAGTACGCTGTTCTACCCCATTTTCCTTGCAAGAAATGAATAAATGAATAATCAATAAAAAAAATAGCGCAATTCGGCAATTCATAGCGGCTAAATTAAGTTTAAATTTCGATTTTTACCACCAAAGATATTATATTTGGTCTTTTTTAAAATTACACAGATAATTATATCCTTTTTCTTCATTCGTAGTAATTTATACATGTGCAAAAAAATGACCATATTATCAAATGTTTATCCGATTTAAATCTGACTTCTGACAGTTTATATAATAAACGGTCTGACTTCTGACCTCTCTTATTCAAATTTTCAACCGTTTAAAAAATCATTTTATAAAAAATCAAGCAAAATATGTTAAATCTTTCTTGTATTTTAGAAAATAGTGCCCGTCAATATCCAACCAAAGCGGCTTTTACGTTTATGGATAAGACGTTGAATTTTGCGCAAGTCAACGGTGCCGCCAACCAAGTAGCCAATGGATTAAGAGCGAAGGGGATTCAACCTGGAGACAAAGTGGCTTTAAGTTGTTTTAACTTACCTTATTTTCCAATTGTCTATTTTGGTATTCTAAAGGCAGGGGCAACCGTTGTTCCACTAAGTGTCTTATTGAAAAAAGATGAAGTGGCTTATCATTTATCGGATAGTGATGCCAAAGCTTATTTCTGTTTTGTAGGAAATGCCGATTTGCCAATGGGTACAATGGGGCATGCAGGGTTTCAAGAAGCCACCGATTGTGAGCATTTCTTTATGATTATGCCTACGCCAGAAATGCCTTCTTCTATTGCAGGAACGGAAACCTTAGGTTCTTTAATGGCAGGTCAATCTCCTGTAGCAGAATCTGCACAGACTGATCCTAATGATACGGCAGTTATTATTTATACTTCTGGTACTACTGGCAGACCAAAGGGAGCAGAATTATCGCACTCTAATTTAATGTTGAATACTATTTTATCAGCAGATTTAGGGAAGGTAACCAAAGAAGATAATGTCTTAATTGTATTGCCCCTCTTCCATATTTTTGCGATGACTTGCTGTATGAATGCAGGGATTTATAAAGCGGCACATTCTGTATTATTACCTAGATTTGATGCAGAAGCCGTATTTGGATTAATGCAAAAACACAGCATTAATATCTTTGCCGGTGTACCTACTATGTACTGGGGCTTAGTTAATTACAAAGAAGCTAAATTTGATTATGATTTAATTTCTAAGAATCTAAGGGTCTGTATGGCAGGCGGTGCTTCTTTACCAGTCCAAGTATTACACGACTTTGAGCATAGATTCAAAGTAGACATTTTGGAAGGTTATGGGATGTCTGAAGGTTCTCCAATTGTGACCTTCAATCATTTAGGAGACGAAAAAGTACCAGGAAGTATCGGACGACCAGTTTGGGGTGTAGAAGTTAAATTGGTAAATGATGATGGCGAGGAAGTGCCAACAGGCGAAAAAGGAGAATTATGGTATAGAGGACATAATGTAATGAAAGGCTATTATAAGCGTCCAGAAGCAAATGCTAAGACCATTACAGATGGCTGGTTACACTCTGGAGATGTAGCGGTCAAGGATGACAAAGGTCGATATTATATTGTGGACAGAACGAAGGATATGATTATCCGAGGTGGTTTAAATGTTTACCCTAGAGAAGTAGAAGAGGTAATGATTAAGCATGAAGCGGTTTCCTTAGTGGCGGTCACTGGGATTCCTGACCCAAAAATGGGCGAAGATATCAAAGCTTATGTAGTGTTAGCAGAGGGCGCATCAGCTACTCCAGCAGAATTAATTGCCTATACAAAGGCTAATTTAGCGGCCTATAAATATCCTCGTCATGTGGAAATTATTGACGCGCTTCCAATGAGTGCAACTGGTAAGATTTTAAAGAAAGAGTTGCGAAAGATGGAAGCAGCAAAATCAAAAGAACCAGAAGATTTAACAAAAATTGAAGGTATTGGGCCCAAAATTGCCGAAGTGTTAAATGCGGCTGGTATTAAAAACTATGGTCAATTGGCAGGGACAGATAAAGCTAGAGTGAAAGAAATTTTATCCGATGCGGGGGCTAAATTTGCTTCACATGACCCAACTACTTGGGGCGACCAAGCACAATTGGCTGCAGAAGGAAAATGGGAGCAATTGCAGAAGTGGCAGGATATTTTGGATGGTGGGAAGCCTGTTGCTTAATTGCACTTTATAAAATAATATTTTAAATTGAACAGCCACTTGTGTTTTTATATGCAAGTGGCTGTTCTGTTTTCTCAAGGTTGGGTTTATTCACTTTTCGCATGCTATTTCATGTTTGGTGGATGTATACCAATTGCTAATAAGGCAAATCGTAAATTAAGCCTTCTCTATTCAGTTTTAAAACATCAATAGTTATCGAACCAGTTGGTGTTAAGAGGACTATTTTCAAGAAATCATCTGTCCATTTAAAATGGTCTGACCAAGTTTGCTGACGAGGATTAAATAACGGGACAAAAGTTTCTGTTTCTTGAATAATCGCTCCTGTTTTATTGCCTTTATACCAGTTACAGCCATTACAGGCAAATGCCATATTTTCTAAATCATCTACTCCTCCCTTGCTTGATGGTTGAATGTGTTCACTAGGAAAAGGCGAAGGTGAATAATTAGCAGGCGTCTGACAATATTCGCAACGTCCAGCCGCTCTTTGATTAATTTTTATTTTTTGTTTTTTAGAAAATTTAGCCATTAGTTATTGATTGAAATCCAAATTCTTTCGATATTTTTTCTACCGATGTTCCACGAAGTTGTGCTAACATACCAATAGCTACAATTCGCTGCGTGTGTAATTGCTCAATTTTATGAACAAAAGCAGCCATTTCTTGATTTTCCGTTTCATCTAAAGTCGAATTATACTGTTTTTGCTCTAGTTTTTTTAGACGTTCTAATTCATTTTTAGATAATTGTTTCTGAATCTGCTGGATTAATTGAATTTCTTTTTTGGATTTTTCAGCATTAGCCTTAACCTCTTGAATTTTTTGAATAAATCGTTCAAAATCTGTAGGTGGCAATTGTAAAACACCATTAATTAATTCTTCAAAAGTTATGTTAGAAGTTACTTGAACAGTCTAAGCACAAGTCTGTTTTTATTAGAATAGAACCCAGTTCTAAACAGTAATTTTATTTCCTTTTTTGTCAAATTTTATAAACCACCTGCGTAAGGTCAGTTATTAAATTTGAAGATAGTAGAACGGAGTTATATAGGAACTTATGTTGATTATATTTTAGGAGAAATGAGTGATGATGATTCTTTTTTTCTACAAAAAGCAAAATTAGAAGTATCTGGTATCGGAAAGGAAACACCAACTAATACCGTCAATCAAAGAATTAGAGTAAAATTAAATCAAGTACAAAAATCAGCGGATAAGGAACTTCCTTCGTATATTATTGTTGTTGAATTTGGAAGTCCTAAAGCAAAAATAGTAAAAGATGAAACCACCATATAAAGTATTACATGATAAGGCAATGGAATTCGTTGATGAATCTAAATTAGCGAAAATGGAAGGGAATGCCTCTGCAGCAAAATCTTTCTTGGAAAAAGCTTTTTTTCTAGAAAAAGAGGCTGCTCTTACAACCCCAACGAACGAAAATAACGCTTTTGCTAAATATCTGTATTTAAGAAGTGCTGCATATCTAGCCTACGAGTCAGGATATTTATTAGATGCTTTACAATTCACTTTATTAGGTTTGTCAGGAAAACCTCCTAATTACGTTAAAAAACAATTAGAATCATTACAACAAAAATTGCATTCAAAAAATGCATCTTTCCAGTTAATTGGTCTTTTTACACAAGCTAATGCTAAAAATAATATCATCACAGTAGAAGATGAGGCCTCACAGCAAATTTATCTAATTCAGGTACCTACTGAACAAATTCAAGAGATTGTTAAAAATTTTTGGTCTGCTAAAGTTGCTATTGATGCCAAAGTATCTAACGCAGGAGTTGTTTTATTAGAGAATATACGAGCAGCGGCATAGTTTGGATTTTGTATGGGGTCATTATTAAATGCGTGAATTAGGATGTTGGTATCGACATCACTTTCATAGTTTCCAGTTTCTGTCCCAAGACTCGATGAAAAATTCGGTGCGTATAAATTAAGAATTATTTCAAATTTTGTTGGTAAGTTCCTTATTCTTTTTAAACCTCCCTAAACAAATCTTCCAAAGTCAATGACCTAGAAACGATACCGCTACTATATTGATTTTCCGTCAAGCCAAAAGTGGTAATAAAGACCAGAAATATTTGCTTTCTAGTTTTGGTGGTCATTTTAAAAATAGTCACTTTATCACTTAGGTTTTCAAAGTAGGCTTTCGAGATGCTAAAAAGTTGATGGCTAAATTTAATTTCAAACAGATTAATTACTTGGTCGTTTCTATCTAATAACAGGTCAATTTGAGTTCCTTTCTCTGTCTTAGTTCCTTTTTTCAGAAAAGAGGAAGACACACTTTGGATGCCAGCTATTCCCAATGCTTTTTTTATTTGAGGCAGATGCTTGAGGCAAAGACTTTCATAAGCATAACCACTCCAAGCTTTGATAGCAGGTGTTTGCCCTAGTAGATTCCAAGTATCTGCGCCTTCAAATTCATTGGCTTCTATAAATTTTAGATAGAATAAAGAATATTCATCAATCAACCGATATAGTTTCTCCTTCTTTTTCTTTTTGTAAGGCCGATAGACGGCAATGAAACCTGATTGTTCTAATTCCTGTAAGACTCGTTGGATACTTCCTCCTTCGGGTACTTTTCCTATTTCAATAATTTGCTGTCTAGTCAACCCTTGTTTTTTATTAGCTAATGCTCGGATAACCGCAATGTGGTTATCGGCATTGGCAAAAAGAGAGGGATAAAGGTTCAAAAATTCATCTCTTAATAAACCACCTTTTGAAAAACAGATTTGATTGATATTTTCGGTTGCTCCTTTTCCTTTAGCAATTTCTTTCAGATAATGAGGAATGCCACCCATTGCCATATATAGCTGCACTATATGGTATTTTTCAAAATGCAGATTGCGGCTTTTAAGGTATTGTTCCGTTTCCGATAAATTAAATGGTTCAAGGAAAATACGCTGAGTGATTCTATTATAAAGCCCCCCTCGATGATGCACCACTTTTTGAATCATCCAAGAAGCAGCAGAACCACATATAACGATGACTATATTTTGTCGAACGGCCCAATTATTCCAAAAGAAACTAAAGCTTCTCAAAAAGCCAGACCTAGGCGTCGCTAACCAAGGCAATTCATCAAAAAAGACGACTGGCTTCTTTTTTGATTTGGCTGTTTTTTCTTTGAGGTAAGTAATTAATATTTGAAATGCCTCTTGCCAAGAAGTTGGTCTTTTGTAGGGTGTTTTAGCGGTAGCATACTCGTTTAATAAATAGGAAAAATTGCCTAATTGTTCTTTTAGCCGCGTGTTTTGTGTACCAGAAATGGAAAAAACGATATGCTTTTCATAGATTTGATTAATAAGGAAAGTTTTGCCAACTCTACGCCGACCAATGACGGAAATCATTTCTGCATTCGTGCTTTTTAAGGCTCTTTTTAAAACGGTTATTTCTTCTTTTCGCCCAATTAATTGTTCCATCATCTATTTTATATTTGGAGAAATCTATGTAATAATAAATAGATTTCTCCAAATATAAAAGCGTGTAAATGGAATTTTCCACAAAAATGGTATATTTGTAGCAAACAAAATACAATCAATGAAAGAACTACCAATCAGCATACAGACTTTTGAAAATATCATTGAGAGAAAAATGATATATGTGGATAAGACTAGCTTTATCCATAAACTAGTCCAGGAGGGTAAGTATTATTTTTTGGCTCGCCCACGTCGCTTTGGAAAATCCTTATTATTGACAACCTTGAAGTCTTTCTTTTTAGGCAAAAAAGAATTATTTAAAGATTTATATATTTACGAAAAAGAGAAAGATTGGTCATTTTATCCTGTCATTCATATTGATTATTCTAAAGTAAATTATAGAGACACTAAAGAAATATTTAGGTCCAGTATGGTCTTTCATTTGCAAGCTATAGCTAATGAATATCAGGTAACTTTGGTCTCCCAAGATACTTCAACTGCATTTAATGAGTTGGTACTAAAACTTTATGAAAAATATCAACAAAAGGTAGTCGTATTGGTAGATGAATATGACAAACCTTTGGTGGATAGTTTGACCAAACCTGCTGAATTTGAAAGAAATAGATTGATATTGAGTAGTCTTTATGGTTCGATGAAAGGGCATGATAGCTATTTGCGCTTTGTGATGCTAACAGGCGTCAGTCGCTTCTCTAAAGTGAGCGTTTTTTCAGGCATGAATAACTTAATCGACATCTCTCAAAATGAAGCCTTTAGCACCCTAGTAGGATTTACGCAAGCGGAACTTGATGGCTATTTTTCAGACCGATTAGCGCTATTAGCTACCAAATTTTCAGTCAGTACTGAATTGATTCAATCAAAAGTCAAAGAATGGTATAACGGTTTTTCCTTTGACGGTCACCACCGCTTATACAATCCATTTTCTATATTAAGTCTTTTTACCGAATGGACTTTTAGAAATTATTGGTTTTCTACTGGCACCCCTACTTTTTTAATGGAATTAATCAAAGCTCAAAAGCAACTACCCGAAACTTTTGAGCATCGGAAAGTCAATGATTTGGTAGGTAGTTCTATGCAGGTTAAAAATCTACCATTAATCCCATTACTTTACCAAACGGGTTATTTAACGATTGAAAAAACGGAGCTAGACGATTTTAGACCTATTTATTATTTAAATTATCCCAATGAAGAAGTTCGGCATTCTTTTTTAACGTATATCACCGCCGCCTTTCTAAATAAAGATGAATTTGACATACAACCAGAAGGTTTAGCCCTACGAGATGCCTTAATAGCAAAAGATATCCCTTTATTCGTGCAAAAATTACAAAGTTTTTTGTCTGATATACCGAGTCGTTTACATATTCCATTGGAAGCTTATTATCACTCTTTAGTTTATTTAATGCTTAGATTAGTCGGTTGTAAATTATTACTAGAAAAAGAAACCGATAAAGGTAGAATTGATGCAGTGTTAGAACTAGTGGATAAAATTTATATCATCGAATTTAAGTTTGCTAAAAACACAAAAGTGAAACAAGCTACTACCCTATCTCGACGTGCTTTAAAGCAGATTAAGGATAAAAAGTATTATGAGCCTTATTTGGGGATGGGCAAGCCTGTTTTTTTATTGGGTATAGGCTTTTTGGAAAAGGTGTTGCATGGGCGTGTGGAGGAGATTACTTAGCATATAAGCCAATTTTCTACAACTTCAATCCTCTTTCCATTCCATTAAAAAACGGATACCAACGACTTCTTTTGTTTTAAATCCCAATCGCTCATATAATTTCAAAGCAGGATTCGTTTTTTCCACATGGAGGCTAACGGTTTTATTAGCGACTTTGCCTTCCTCCAATAAATTCTTTACTAAAAAAGTACCAATGCTTCGATTTTGATATTCGGGCAGTAAAGCTATATCCATCAATCGGATGTCTTCTTTTTGTCGATGCACATAGAAGCGACCAATTGCTTGTCTTTTTAATAAAATAATATCAAAATTCGCCGCCTTATAATGGGTCTGATAGTGACTATGTTGAGCAAAGAATTGCTGATGGAGAAAAGCCTCTTTTTGTACTTTTGTCAAATTCCTATTATTGTGAACATCGGTTCTAGTACTGGCATAGACGGTTTGTAAAAAAGGAAGGTCTGCCAGTTGGATAGGGCGAAAATGAAGATTCTTTTTTAAATATTTTCTTGTCATAATTCTTTAGTGCGACCAATAAATTGCTTCATCGAATAGTTTTAGTTCTTAAAAGCTAAATGTATAATTTAAAAGTGTATTTCGCAAAAAAAAGCTAAATAATATTAGTTTATTGAATAATCCGAAATTGACTGTTCTTTTAAAACGCTTAGTGGCAATTTTACTTTTTTTAGTAATCAAAGGTGTGGAAGAAATGGTTTAAAATAGTATTCATTCCACCTGTTTCTCGAACATTTCTAAGTAAAGTCCATTCTTTGCCACTAAGGCTTTATGTGAACCTTCCTCTACTACCCTACCCTGTTTTAAAACGACAATTTTATCCGCCATTTTCAAATTATACAAACGATGAGTCACTAAAATCAAGATTTTATCCTTGGCAAGTACCCGAAAATGTTCAAAAATAGCCGCTTCCGCCAATGGATCAATCGCACTACTAGGTTCATCTAAAATGATAATTTCTGCCTCCTTATAAAAAGCTCTAGCGAGTGCCATTTTTTGCCATTGTCCACCACTTAATTCTGTCCCATCTCTAAAGCGACGGCCTAATTTTTGGTCATATTTTTTGGGTAAAGCTTCAATAAATTCACCTGCATCAGATTGCATGGCGGCTAATTCAATTTGCTCCTTATTTAGCGGCCGTTCCCAGTCCGCTATTTGAATATTTTCCTTAATCGTCAAAAAATACTTCGCAAAATCTTGATAAATGACCGTTATTTTTTTGCGTAAATCGGCTAGTTTAAAATTTTGGATAGGCGCTTCGTCCCAATAAATATCCCCTTTGCTGGGGTCATATAATCGGCAAAGCAATTTCACTAAAGTTGTTTTTCCTGAACCATTTTCGCCAACTAAAGCAACGACTTCTCCTTTCTTAAAAGTTAAATTGATATCTTCTAATACCTTTCTTTTCGTATCAGGATAGGTGAAACTTACTGCTTTAAGTTTTATGCCTTCCGATAATTCTTTGGCAATGGGTTTAGGATGCTCCGTCGATTTGAGTAAGGAGGTAACATTCAGCAATTCAAACAAATGGGATAAGAATAGTCTATTATTATATAAACTAACTAAAGCGGTTAAGGACTGTTGGATGGCTGCTTGTCCTCTTTGAAACGCTTGAAAATACATCACTAAATCACCAATCGTAATAGTGCCACTAAAAGTCCGCCAGGCAATAAATCCATAAGTACCCGTCATGGCTATAATTTCCGCACTACGGGCTAATAGTCCTGCTCTTGCCTTTTGGCTTCCAATTTTTAGTTTTTCGCCAAAAAGGGTGGCTCTAACTTTAATAAATTGCGCTTTTAAAGGCGGGCCAAGATTAAAAAGACGTACTTCTTTGGCGTATTCTTCGGTTGTTAAAATCTGATTTAAATAATGTGCTTCTCTTTCTAAACTTGTTCGTCTGCGTTCCCATTCAAATACTTTTTTAGAATAGTACCATTTTACGCCCGCTATCGGTAAGGCAAACACGCATAGAATAAGTGCTATTCCCCAATGCAAATAGAATAATAAGCCCGCTAAGGATAATAAGAGTAAACCACTTCGCAATAAATCGGTTAAACTCCGCAAGATTTGCACAGGGCGAAACATTGCTTGGCGTTGTGCTTGATGGAAAGTATCATTGTATTTAGGATTTTCATAATAACTTAAATCAATGCTCGTCGTCTTATCAATAATCATCGCAGACATATAATCTGTCACTAGCTGCTGTTGCGTCTCGCTAATTAATTGTTGATAATTTTGGATAAAAGCTAATAGGAGTTGAATACCACCAAAAACAAGGACATAATAAAAAATGGGTTCAAAGTCATTCGTTGTCCCAATTTCAGTTAGCGCATCGACTATTAACTTGGTCAAGTATAATAACGCCAATGGTAAAATTGCTTGTAAAACTTGAGCTATGACTAATAGGATTGTCCATTTCTTGCTACTTTTCCAGACGAATTGGAGGGATTGAAGGATGTAATGTTGACTCATTTATATGTTTATCAAAAAAGTTGGGAGCAGATAATTTTTAAATCAAATAGACATCCCATATATTCGATAATTCAGCTTATTTGTTTCATTTTGAAAACTCGCAACTATCCTTGTTCTTTCATTCATCTGTGGTAGTGATTTTATACCTCGGATTAATGAAGGAACACGGATAATAAACGTTATAAAATTATTAAATCCTGTTAAATCCTAATAGACTTTATTCCAAAGAGCTTAGTGCTTCCAGAACTTCAAGTTCTGGAAGCACTTCTCCTACGATTTATTTTAGAATAAACACTAATCAGCCTGATAATTCACAGCAATTGCCGCTAATCTTTGGTCAATAGTCTTTTTAGACAACCACTCCTTCCCTACCATGACACCAGCAATTTTACTAGCATTCCCTAAATTCTCTAATGGATTCGCATCTAATAAAACTAAATCTGAAACAGCGCCATTTTCAATCGTTCCATAAGTACCTTTTGCATCAAAGAAAATAGCAGGATTGACCGTACCAGCTTGCAATATTTTGAAATTAGCAATACCAGCATCCGCCATTGCTTTTAGTTCATGATGCAAAGAAAAACCAGGCACATTAAAGACTTGTGGCGCATCAGAACCTAAAAGGAAAGTAACACCAGCAGCATCCATTTTTTGTAGTATTTTGGTACGAATAGCAATATAACGTTCCCATTTTTCGACGTCATAAGTAGCTCCATTAATTAGTTGGGTTTTACTTTGTCGCCAAGTAAAAAGAGTTTTAGGAGACATATATTGCATTTCTGGGGCTTGCAATAATTCTTCGGGTGGAGTTGGGGAAAACCAGCGAGTAAATAACGTTTGAGTCGTTACAACACCGACTTTATTATCCAGTGTTTTAGTGACCAAAGCATCAATCAAAGATTCATCAACTAAATCCGTAAAATCATAGCCAAAAAATCCATTTTTACTAGGGTCAACATTAGCAGCCGCTGGCACTAAGCCTTCTAAATAGCCATCTAAATGGTCAACGGTCTTATATTTGGCTGCTAATGCTCGGTTAATACCTACTTCAACAGGAACATGTCCCGCATAAGGAATACCTACTTCATTGGCCGTTTTTTCTACTTCGTCCCAAACTTCCAATTTGATGCCTGGATGAATTTTTAGAAAATCATAGCCGTCTTTTTGATATTGGGTAATTTTAGTTCTAGCTTCTTCGGGAGTCGGAATAGTATTGCCATTTAAAGAGGGGCTAGAAGTATAAATTCTTGGGCCTAAAATATCGCCTTTTGCTACGGCTTTTTTTAAGTCTAAATGATATGGATTGCCCAACATTCCTCGAATATTCGTGATGCCTTGAGACAAGTAAAGAAATAGCGTTTCAGTTACCAAAGAATCATTGCCTTCCGTAGCAACAGGAATATGTGCATGCATTTCGGTTAATCCAGGCATCAGATATTTGCCAGTTCCGTCTATCACTTGCTTTGCATTATAAGTACTGCTGGTATTAATGCTTTTAATTTTCCCATTTTCAATTAACACCGTTTGATTTGGTAATAATTGTTCACTGTTCATTGGCAAAACAGAGACATTAGTTATGGCATAATCTGCCTCAATAGCAATTGTTTTCGTTTCTTGATTTGCTGTTTTGCAGCCAATCAAGATAGCAATTGAACAGATTAAATAAACCGCATATTGGGTAACAATACTTTTATTTGTCATTTTTATTAATTTAAATTATTCTTTATCAGTCACTTTTAAAACACAATAAATAATATTTGAATTATTGTGTTTTAATGGCATTAATTTTGACTTTCTTTTACTATCCTTCACAACCAAAATTCGCAGCCATGAAAGAGTCTCAAGAAAATATTTTAAAACTATTGATTCTTTGTTTAATCTATTTGTTTACTGCTTTATGATTTTTATGAATTAAAATAGGTTAACCTCGACGGCTTATAAATTTCTTCACTAAAACTTCTTGGTCTAGCCTAATTCTGACAAAATAGATCCCCCCCTCTATTTTCTTTAAATTAATCGGTATTATCGAACCATTCGTGTAATTCCTTCGATTTTCTTTATAAATTTTCCGCCCTACTCCATCAAAAATTTCAATTTGTACAAATTGAGTAGCATCCGCATTAATCGTCATATTAAATATTCCACTATTTGGGTTTGGGTATAGTTTGATTTCATAAACTGGATCATAAAAAACCGTAGGAATATTGGTTACCATCTCCTCATCCAAAGGAACATCAAATCTAAAATTAGCAGCTTTATCAAAACACAAGTCTGAAATATTATTCGGGTCAATGTTCTGGTTTGAATTAGAAGCAAGTGTTCCGCCGTTTCCTAAAATAGTCAAGTCTGCAGCGGTCAAATTTTTATACAAAACAAAATGAACATGGGCCGCACTAGAACTTCCTTCATTCCCTACTCTAGCTAAAAAATCTCCCGCCTTTATCTCCTTCCCAACTTCAATGTCTGCATTTAGTTCGCTAAAATGACAAGCCCGATAAGCAAAAGTAGGGTCTTCCGTAGATTGCACCACCACGTAATTTCCACAGCCACTCGTACAAGTTGGATTATTACAATTAAAATTTAAACAGGTCTGTTTTTTAAAGAGCACTTTTCCTGCCATCGGAGAGAAAAAATACATCCGACAGTCAGAATTTCCACCATTGATAAAATTCCAATCCTGCGCAAAACAATTATCTCCAGAATGGTGCCATCTACCACTATTTTGCCAGTAATGGTCATTAAAAAAAAACCAAGTATTGACCACATCATCTTTCGTAATTAAAATACCATCTTCTTGATTTTGCCACTGGCTAGGTACATGAAAATCACTTACAGGAAATAGCGCTGGATTATAAAAAGGCCAGTATAAATGGGTTAATTCTTGGCTCAATTGAAAAGTAGGATTCGGGTTGGTTGAAATCGAAAAGGGCTGCTCGTTTACCGCTTCAAAAGCTTCTCCAGATTGAAAAACGATGGCTTTTATTAGGCATTTTTCGGCATTAATGGAAGGGACTACCCAATCATACCTAAAAATTGGATTAGGGCTAGACGATTGCCAAATAAGCGCCCAATTCATTCCATTATCAGTTGATAAATATAATTCCTTCCCTGCAATAACACCTGTGACCTCCGCTGTTATCGGTACGATACTACCTGCTTCAAAAATTTCTCCTCCTTTTGGATTAGTTAATTGAATTTCAGGTGGGTTCTCAGGTTCAAAGCCAGACACACATATATCTAAGGTCCAAGTACTTGGCTTAATTCCAGCTCCTGTAAAGTCATATACTCTAATAAAATAAGTCGTGCCAATTTCCAAGTTGGATAATGCTAAATTTTCTACTGCCCCATCTCCGCCTCCTTCATCAATACAAGCAACAAATTGACCATTACAACTATTTCCCTTACGTACTTCCACCACTGCATCAATTCCACTTGATGGACTAACGGAGACTTGGTGAAAAGTAGAGTCTGCAATAAAAGAAAACCAAATATCCTGAACCAAAGCACTATTACAGTTGGCTGCTGCTAAAGATTGGGTTGCATTCACCATACTCGCATTAAAAAAGCAGCCGCCATTGACCGTATTTAGCCCAATGGCCCTATCACATTCATCATTATCAGGTTGAGCCATTAGGTTTAATGGCCCAATCAAACAAAAAATGAACATAAAGAATAAACGCATAGAATTAAGTATTTAATGACTAAATGTAAAAGGGAATAAGTAATTTAATAAAATAGATTTCACACCAACAATTAGGTTTTAATAGTGGGTGTGAATACAATACATACACAATCTCACAATTTTTTGGAGCTATTTAAAGGAGTAAATGTAGGGAAACTTGACCATATACTGTCAGTTTTTAGGGCTTCCCTTTATATTCATTAATTTCTGATTTTACAAGGAATCAACAGTTACTTTGCTTATTCACACCCAAAACTAGATAAAAGCACAAATAATTTATATATTTTTAATCAATTAGTCGAAAGTTAGTAGTTTTTAATACCGTTTGTCAGCTAACTTATAATTTTTGGAGCAATAATTGATTTTTTAAAGTCATTAAAACATTACATTTGTTTTCACGAACAAATATCAAACAAATATTCAACACTATGAAATTTAAACAAACAGTCAATTTTTGTCCAACTTACCTTTTTTCTAATTTTTACGTTATTTAAATCGTCGGCAATTAGTGTCCTAAAAACTAAAAAATGTCTAGCACTAGACTACTATTATTAATTACTAATGGTTAGCTGATATGCGAACCCCGAATTATAGACATAATTGAAGAACTGGAAATTGACTAATGCATAGATTTACTATCTTTTTATTGCTTATATGGAGTTTAACCGCTAGAGGTCAGGAGTATCGGATGGATGCCAATCTATTCACGGTAAATGACTGCGGAGGCTTCTTCACAGACAGTGGAGGAAGCACTGGTGATTATCAGAATAATGAGCGACTTTCTACGATTATATGCAAAGACCCGCAGGAAGGGACGCATATTAAATTAACGTTCGCTGAAATAGACCTAGCCCCTGGAGATAAGTTATGTTTTTACGACGGTATAAGTACAACTGCCGACTCCTTAATTTGTATTGAGGACTTTTTCAATGGTATTCCTATTATTGTGCAGGCAACTGCGGCGAATCCAACAGGTTGCCTTTTGGTTACCTTCAACAGTAGTAATAATGGAGCAGTTCAGAGTGGTTGGCAAGCAGGTATTAACTGTATCCCATCTTGCCAATCTATTCAAGCAGTCATAGAGAGTACGAGTCCAAAAGCAGTGCCATTAGAGCGAGGGTTTATAGATATATGTAAAGGGGAACGGATATTTCTCAATGGAAATGCTCGTTATCCTCAGAATAATTTAGTTTACGAACACGATAATACGACTAGTAGTTTTGAGTGGGATTTTGGAGATGGAAGCTTTGGAGTAGGTAGTAACGTCAGTCATGTATACGAACAAGCAGGCGGCTATCAAGTAAGTTTAAAAATTACGGATCAATTCGGTTGTACCAATGGAAATTTTGCTTTTCAAAGCGTTCGAGTCGCTACAAAACCTGAATTTAAAATTGGAGAAATACCATCGGAGGTTTGTATTGGTGATTCTATCTTTTTGAGTGGAGGAATTGGCGAGACCAATAATCCAGCTACGGTTGCGGTTTGTAATCAGGAAGGTAATTTTTTATTCAATGGCGCTCGTTCCGACTCCTTAGCTCTACCTGATGGCAATGGCGCTTCTTATAAAACGAGTATTCGATTTACTGATTTTGCAGCAGGTCAGGTATTAACAGATATAAAAGACTTACAGGCTATATGTGTCAATATGGAACATTCTTGGTTGCATGATATGGAAATCAGTATTACTTGTCCAAGTGGTAATACCGTTCTTTTGCAAAGTCAAGAAGTTATTAATAAAGAAGTTTATTTAGGTATTCCTGTAGATAATGATGGAATTACCCCTCAATCAGGGCGTGGTTTAGATTATTGTTGGACCTCAACTTCTAAAAATGGTACTTTGACCGAGTTTGCCAATAGCAATGACGACTCTAGTCCAAATGAAACGTATAATTTACCCGCAGGAGATTTTAATTCATTCGAAGATTTAGAAGCCCTTTTAGGTTGCCCACTCAACGGAGATTGGGTGATTACAGTTACGGATTTATGGGAACAAGATAATGGTTGGATTTTTTCTTGGAGCATTGATATTAATCCAGCGTTATATCCAGAGTTAGAAACCTTTGAACCACAAATCACCAATTTTCAATGGCAAAATAGCCCAGATTTCACGAGTGTTACATCAGCATTAGTTATTGCTCAACCTACGAGTGCGGGCGATGTGAAATATATTTTTGAAGCTATGGACGATTTTGGTTGTAGTCACGATACTTCGGTACAAATTACCGTTTTACCAAATAATCATCCTAATTGCCTTAATTGTGAAGACCACTTATTGCAACAAAAAGAGGCGACCATTTGCCCTGGAACAACACTTAACTTAGAAGCATTTATTGACGCTAAGGCTTTAGGAGTCGTTGATTTTAAATCTTTTCCTGAGTATGAATTTTCAAAATCAACCCATCCTCCACAAAATCCTTATGAAACACCAATCCAAGTAAGCAATGTACCTAGCTTAGAAATAAAACCAGATGGTAGTAATCTAATTGCTGTGTGTATTGATTTAACTTCGGAATTTAATTCTGATTTAACCATTACATTAATCTCTCCCAATGGGGTTCATCTAAATCTATCCTCGGAAAATGGAGGCAGAAATGATGGCTATTTGAATACTTGCTTTACTGCTACTGCAACTAGGGCTATTACCGATGCTACTGATGTTCCTTTTATGGGAAACTATTTACCAGAAGAACCTTTCAGTAATTTGGCAGGCACGGATGTTAACGGCATTTGGAAACTTCAGTTATCTGATGATGCAGGTGCGGCAATAACTGATGTCAATGTTTTAAAAAGTTGGTCTTTAACCTTTTTATCTCCCTCGGGTGCTACTTTCACTTGGACTCCTAGTGAGACATTAAGCTGTTCCGATTGTACCAATCCTACTGCTTCCCCAACTACCTCAACGACTTATATCTTAGAGAAAAATTTTGAGGGCTGTCAAGTTTTCGATTCATTGAAAGTAACCGTCTTAGGAGAAGATAAACCTTCAGATATTAAAGAAGTAAGTTTGGCCGATGGTAATTTATTGGTTAATTGGACAAGTGTACCAGGTGTTGCTGCTTATGAAATAAGTACAAATAGTCAGGATTGGATATTAGCAAACAATGGATTGACTAGTCATATTTTTGAAGGACTTCAGCAAAATGAAACGTTTAATGTCTATCTTCGAGGGGTGTATACTGATTTCCCTTGTCCAACTAAACTTATCAGTCGGGCGGTACGATATCGTTTTTGTGATTTAGAAGCTAATTTAGGTAGTAGGAATTTAGTCGTCAATTGTACGAATTCAGCGGATGCTTTTGTGGTTATTACAGCCAGCGGCGGGTCAGGTGGCTACACTTTTACCCTTAATAACTCCCTAACTCAATTTAATAATAGATTTGAACAATTAACCAGAGGAGATCATAAAGTATTGATAGAAGATACTCAATCTTGTGCAGATACGCTTAATTTCACAGTAACCGCCCCACCTCCATTAAATTTAAGTTTTGACAAAGAAGATTTAGGCTGTTTTGGAGATGATAATGGTGTCGTAACCGTTTTTCCTTCTGGTGGCGTGGGAGATTATGAAGTGATTCAATGGTCACATACAGGTAGTAAAAATTTAGCCCTTGGTAACCTTTCGAAAGGACAATATTGGGTAGAAATTGCTGATGCTAATAATTGCACCATTCGAGATACCTTTGACATCAACGAACCAACTGAATTACAAGCATTGGCTACTGCTAGTCCAATTAGTTGCTTTGGCGCAGCTGATGGTGGTGCAAGTGTAAAAGTAACAGATGGCACTCCTCCTTATAATTTTGATTGGAATAATGGACAAACAGGTGTTTCCGCTTTGGGATTAGCTGTTGGAGATTATACGGTTACGATAGAAGATGCCAATAATTGTAAAACTGAAAGAACCATAAGAGTATCAGAACCAGCAGCAATAATCATCAATTTTGAAGCAATAACTATTTCTTGCCTCAATGAAGCTGATGGTGCTTTATTAGGTAGGGTTGAAGGCGGAATTCCACCTTATGATTATAGATGGAATACAGGTCAAACCAATCAGTTTAATTTTGGTTTAGCCGCTGACCAATATTTATTAACCGTAACAGATAGTAAGGGTTGTGAAAAAGTAGCTACAACTCGTTTAGACGCACCAAACGCTTTAACCTTAGCGACCTCTTTTGTTGCACCAAGTTGTGAAAATAATACCGATGGTTCCGCAACAGTTAGTGTCATTGGGGGTACTGGAGCGTATACTTTTTTATGGAATGATGCCTTGGCTCAAACTACCCAAACAGCGATTAATTTAGCGCCAGACACTTATGAAGTTACCGTTATAGATAATAATGGGTGTATGGCTAGTCAGGCAATCACAGTTAATCCTGCTACTGCTATTAACACTACTTTCTCAACCGCTCCTGCAAGTTGTTTCAATAGAGCAGATGGAAGTGCTGCTGTGATAGTGGAAAATGGAAGTGGGAATTATAGTTTTCTTTGGGAAAATGGTAATACAACCGACACTAATACTGAATTATTACCAGGAAAATACACCGTTACTATTCAAGATGGAAATGCTTGTGCTATTATAGACACGGTAGAAATAACCAGCCCTGATGCTTTAGTACTTGATAGCATTCGTCAAATAATGCCAAATTGTAATGGAGAAGCATCTGGGTCCTTAAATGCCTTTGTCTCTGGAGGAACTAGCCCTTATAATTATAATTGGGATAATAATCAAGCTACAGCTAACCCCTATATAGGTGTATCTGCAGGAGAACACACTGTAAGCATAGTCGATGCAAATGGGTGTATTATCCTCCCACAAACTATTACTTTACCTGAGCCGTCACCAATCAATTTAAATATCAGTCAAAGAAATGTGCTTTGTTTTGATGGAAACGATGGGGAAGCGACCGTAAGCGCAGTTGGAGGAATTGCGCCTTATACTTTTTTATGGAATGATAATAATACACAAACTGGAACTACAGCTATTGATTTAAGTGCTGCCAATTATAATGTATTGGTAATGGACGGAAATGGTTGTAATAATCGAATAGGTGTAACTATTACAGAACCAGCAACACCAATTACTATTCAATCCTTGCAAACGGATACAACCTGTTTTAAACAAAATCAAAATAGTGCGACCGTTATTCCATCGGGAGGAACAGGAACAAATTATCGTTTTGAATGGAATACAGGAATTAGTACTTCAACTGCTTCCAATTTAGCAGCAGGTGCTTATGAAGTAAGTATTTACGATGAAAATGATTGTCAACACATAGAAACTATTGATATTGTAGAATTAGATTCTATTACTTTTTCCATTATTGAAGTAAAACCAAGTTGCTCGAATTCAGCAGATGGTCGTTTAGCTATTTCTCCAATAACTGGTGGAGGTGGCAATGGGCAACTAGGTAATTATCGGATTAATTGGAATACAGCACCTTCAGTCAATCAAGAAGTGCTTGTCAATTTACAAGGAAATAAAGATTACCAAGTAACCGTTACCGACCAACGTGGTTGCACGCAATCTATCAACCGTTTCTTAGAGGCGCCTGAACCAATTGAAATTACTTTAGACAAAAAAGATATTAGCTGTTTTGCCGCCAATGATGGACAATTGAGTCTCCTTTCCATATCTGGAAGTGCTGACATTGATAGCTATGATTGGGGTAATAATATTCCCAACGGTACAACAGAAGTTGCTACCAATCTTGCAGCAGGTGAATATACTTTATCCATTATAGACAAGGACGGTTGCAAGGCAAATACTACCGCAATTATCACAGAACCTCCACCAATTCGTATAGAGGAGGTACAAATCGCTCCAAATATTTGTAGTGATGCTAGTCTAGGCAAAATTTCATTAACTGCCTCTGGAGGAATCGGTGAATTCACCTATGAATGGTCAAATGGAAGCAAAGAACAAAATTTAGTTAATGTGTCTTCTGGTCAATATAAAGTAAGCATAAAAGATAGTAATAATTGTACTTTAATTGACTCTTTTGACCTTACTGACCCTGACGCTTTAAATGGCAATATTGAAATAAGTCCTGTATCTTGTTTTGAAGACACGGATGGTCGCATAAATATTGAACCCACTGGCGGAGTTCCTCCTTATACTTATAGTTTAAACGGAAATGACTTTAATGGCATTAATAATGTAATAGGTTTAGCAGCAGGAAATTACACCATTGCTATTAAAGACAATAATGATTGTATTTGGAAAAGCAATCCGATTAATTTGGCAAATCCTTTACCGTTTGAAGTAGAAATAAACAGTGAAAAAACCATTATTGAATTTGGCGATTCACTCGACTTAACCGCTAATTTCTTTAATAATACTGGCAATATACAATATAGTTGGACTGCCAATACCCCCAATACCTTTGATTGTCCAATTCAATTATGCAATCCTATTTCAGCAGAACCCATTGCAAATACAACTTATGAAATTTATGCTATTGATGCCAATGGCTGCGAAGCAACTGATGTAATTAATATTTTAGTAGCTAAAAATAAGAAAATATTTGTCCCAACTGGTTTTACACCAAATGGAGATGGAAATAATGATTTTTTAATCGTCCATGGATCACCAGACATTTCCATTCAGTCTTTTAAGTTATTTGATAGATGGGGAGAAACCATTTTTGAGTCCAATGAGTTAACTACAAATAATTCCAAAAACACCTGGGATGGTACTTTTAAAGGACAGCCCCTAAATACGGGTGTTTATGTTTGGGTTTTGGAAGTCGGTTTTCCAGATGGCACAATAGAGGTTTTCAAAGGAAGTACTAGTTTAATTCGGTAAGTAAATGGAACTAAAACGATTGCTTAATTCCATTAATATTTCCATATATTGTCATTTATGATAATGTTGTCTATATTTACTTTTACAAATTGCCCCATAATAACCATTTAGCAATTTAACCATTAAACAATACACTTCATCGTTTTCTTATCTCCCAAAACTAATCTAAAATTAAGCGCTATTCTTAACTATTTATGTTAATACGGATTTATGACGAATCAATTAGGTCTACTAAAATTGGTAATTATAGTAACTATTTTTCTGAGCTTTTCGACAACAGTTGAAGCACAAGACCCTCGTTTCGCCCAATTCTATGCCGCTCCTGACCAACTAAATCCTGCCTTAAATGTAGTCTATGATGGACAAATGCGCTTTATTATCAATTATAGAGACCAATGGTCTTCTGTCTTAAATGAAGTCCCCTTTCGAACCCTTGCCGTTCATTATGATTATAGGATGAACATCGGGCAAAATGATTATTTATCTGTCGGTTTTAGTGGTTTACAAGATGAGGCAGGTATTTCGCGTTTGAAACGCACTAAGGGGCAAGCCAATTTAGCCTTTATGAAATATTTAGGCGGGAATAGGCAAAGAGATTTTTATTTAGTCGCAGGTGCACAAGCAGGCGTCGGCCAACATTCTTTGGATTGGAGCGATTTATGGTTTTCAGGGCAATTTGATGCGGGGAATGTGGCTATTGATTTTGATTTACCTTCTGGAGAAGTAGAAAGTCGTACAGGAAGGATATATCCAGATTTTAGTGCAGGCCTATTATGGTATATGGTAAGTGGCGATTTTTCTTTTTACTTTGGTGGTGCTTTATATCATTTAAACACCCCTAACATTTCTATTTTTGAAGCTGGGGCAGACCGATTGAATCGTAGATATGTAGGTCATTTAGGAGGAGAAGTAGCCCTATCAGAATTCCTAAGTATATTACCCGCTGCTTCTGTTAATTTTCAAGGTCCTGCAACAGATATTAATATTGGAACTAACTTTAGGTATACTTCAGGGGAAAAAAATGATTTGGCACTGCGCATTGGCGGTTGGGCACATATTGCAGGCACCGAACAAAATGGTGTTGCTTTTGAAGCATTTACAGTTACGAGTATGTTGGAAATGAATACTTGGATGCTCGGTATCAGCTACGATATTAATACGTCTCAACTAACTCCAGCTTCGAATGCACGTGGGGCTTTTGAAGCTTCCTTTATTTATATTATTCCAGAAAGTGGCAAACGACGAACTAAAGTTATTTGTCCTAAGTTTTGATTTTAAATAGTCAGCCAAATTTAAGTTAATCACTAAACAATGATTAATTGCTGGTTAGGGCTTTTGGTCCTAAACCACTATTCTTCTTGCTTCTGGCAAGTGTTTTTAGTTGAAATATCAAAAAAAAGATGCACTAAACTCGCCAGAGGCGAGTGAATAAAGGTATCGGACTAAAAGTCCTAACCAGTAGTTTTTTCAATAAAAAAGATGTTCGTTTTACTTTTGTTAGCGTTCTTTTAGACTTAATTAGGTACTTAACAAAGCTTTAATATAATCGGTTAAAACGCTAAAACAAAACAAGCATTACCTTTGTTATTTATTCATAATTTATGTCCTATACTATAAGAAAATTACTATAAACAATTAATAATGAGTCACACTCCACCATTATTCAAAGATTATTCTCCTGCTTTAACTGCCATTCTTCCAATGCTTTATGCCGCTTGGTCGGATATGGTTTTAACACCTACAGAAGTTAGTTTTTTATCCAAAAAAATAGATACCTTACAGTTTTTAAAAGAAGAAGAACAATATTTGGTAAAATCATGGATGAATCCAAGAACGCCACCTACTCGGCAGTTATATCTTCATTGGGAAAATATCCTTAGAAGAGGTGCGACAAAACTACCCAAATCTTCTAGAAAATCTTTAGTCGATTTAGGCTTAGCCATGGCTAAAAAAAGTGCTCGAATCAATCAGGTAGTAGATTGGAATGATAAAGAAGCGAGAAAAGAATTAGAAATCTTAGAAGAAAAGTTAAATCTAGTTACTTGGGATACTTATCAACGAATTTTTCCAACAGCAGGGCCAGAATCTTTGGAAAGTCACGCTTTTGACATTCCTAAAATGACGGCTTTTTTGGATGGAAATACGCATGAATTACGAAATAAAGTTAAACGATTTTTTTTAGACCCAGTTTTTCATTATCGACCATTAAGAACAAAAGAAAGATATAGAAAACAAGTCACCGAATGGTGTCAGATGATGGCGGACCAAGGATATGGAAGTATTGCTTTCCCTAAAGAATATGGTGGTAAAGATAGCATGAAGGCTTACATTGCTATTTTTGAAACTGCTTCCTATTTTGATTTAAGTTTGGTCATTAAATTTGGGGTACATTTTGGACTTTTTGGTGGAAGTGTCTATTGGTTAGGTACTAAAAAACACCACGATAAATACATCAAGGATATTGGAACGATGGCATTACCAGGTTGTTTTGCGATGACAGAAACAGGACATGGTTCGAATGTACGAGGACTAGAAGTAACCGCCACTTATGACCCTACTTCCGATGAAATCATTGTTCATTCTCCTAATGTACAATCGGGTAAAGAATATATTGGCAATGCTTTGGATAGTAAAATGGCTTCTGTATTTGCGCAATTAATTGTGGATGGAGAAAATCATGGCGTCCATGCTGTTTTAGTTCGACTAAGAGATGACAATCACAAATTATTGCCAGGTATTAAAGTTAAAGACAATGGCTATAAAGTAGGCTTAAATGGAGTTGATAATGGGCGAATTTGGTTTGACCAAGTTCGAGTGCCAAGAGAGAATTTATTGGACAGATATGGCGCTATTAATGATAACGGGGAATATGAAAGTCCTATCGCCAATCCATCTAGGCGATTCTTTACCATGCTTGGTACATTAGTTGGAGGTCGGGTCTCTGTTCCTAAAGCAGGTTTAAGTGCCGCTAAATCAGGCTTAACTATTGCGATTAAACATGCCTTAAAAAGGAGGCAATTTGGTCAAAACACTACTACGCCAGAAACTTTATTATTAGATTATCCAAGTCATCAACGCCGCCTAATGCCTTTATTAGCCAAAAGTTATGCTTTGACTTTTGCCTTAGAATATGTGGCGGAGCGGTATATAAATCGAACAGAAGACGATATTCGAGAAATAGAAACATTGGCTGCTGGCATGAAATCTTATGCTACTTGGTTTACGACGGAAACTTTACAGGAATGTAGAGAAGCTTGTGGAGGAAAGGGTTATTTGGCAGAAAATCGTTTTGCAGATTTAAAAGCAGATTCTGATATTTTTACCACTTTTGAAGGTGATAATACCGTTTTGATGCAATTGGTTGCAAAAGGTGTTTTAACAACTTTTAAAGAATCTTTTCATAATGAAGGAATGATTGGCGTACTACGTTTTGCAGGACAACGATTTGGTACGTCTATCTCTGAAAAAAACCCATTAGCTATTCGGAATACGGATAAAGGTCATCTACTAGACACTGAATTTCAATTAGCTGCTTTTCGATATAGAGAAAGTCATTTAACTTATTCTGTAGGACAGCGATTACGTGGATTAATTAAAGGAGGCATGCCTTCCTATGATGCTTTCTTAAGGTGTCAATCTCATTTACTGGCTCTAGCAAATGCTTTTGTGGAAGTAAAGGTTTTAGAAAAATTCACGGAAGCTATTGACCAGCAGGAAGATAAAAAATTAAAAAAGGCACTTCAAAAATTATGCAATTTATATGCTCTACATACGATTGAATCTCATAAGGGTTGGTTCTTGGAAGTGGATTATATGACGGGGGCTAAAACGAAAGCTATTCGCCGATTAGTGGATGATTTATGTGGAGAAGTTAGGATTGATGCGCATTGTTTAGTGACCGCTTTCGGGATTCCTGAGGATTTATTGGCTGCGCCTATTGCGGTTAAATAAATTCGAGTAGTACCAAGCTCCGCTTGGTATTTTAACACAAATGAAAAATAACACGGAGGTTTTTCGTAGCTTAGGCATGCTTACCTGAGTATTCCTCCAAGAATGTTCTTATCTCGGATAATAGATAATAGATTCTACGGATGCAAAACAACTGGGATTTTTTAACTAGAATAGGCAATTTTATAGATTCTCAATCTCTAATTCAAGTCCATCATACGCTAACTGCACATTTTTAGGAAGAATCGCATTCACTTTTTCAGTTAACCCCATGCGATGGCTAATATGGATTAAATAGGCTTGTTCTGGTTGAAGTAATTCTATTAAGGCTAGGGCTTCTTCCAGATTAAAATGAGCATGGTGTTTGGAATGATGTAAAGCGTCTAAAACTAAAATTTTAGTTCCTTCTATTTTTGCCAATTCCTCTTCCTCAATTTTATTCACATCCGTTAAATAAGTAAAATCACCAAATCTAAAACCGAAGACTGGCAACTTACCGTGCCAAGCCCTAATTGGTTGAATGGATAAATTATCAATAACGATGTTTTCACCATCTTTAATTTCTTCTAAAGTCAACCGAGGTGCACCAGGATATGGATTTTCTGCAAAAATATAAGCAAAACGTTCTTTTAATTCTTTTTGCACTCGTTTTTCTGCATAAACAGGCATAGATTTTCGATGTTTAAAATTTAGCGGGCGCACATCATCCATGCCAATGATATGGTCATTATGCTCGTGCGTCATTAAAATCGCTGCTACATCGAAGACCTTAGCTCGTAATAATTGTTGTCGAAAGTCGGGTCCTACATCAATGACAATAGTCTTTCCCTTCCACTCAATCATAGCAGAAGTTCGCAGACGTTGGTCTCTAGTATCGGAAGATTGGCACACTTCGCATTCACAGCCTATTACTGGAACGCCTTGGGAAGTTCCTGTACCAAGGAGGGTTATTTTCATAAATTTATTTATTCCTTATTTTTTTCTTCAACGACTTCTTCTTCCTCTTTCCCATGTTTAGCCACTTGTTTATACGTTTTTACGCCTTTTTCGCTCAACCCTTCTTGGTCAACTTCGATATTAGATAAAATTTCCAATAGGACTCCTACTCTACCTTCTGTATCAAAAAATTTATTAATTACCGCTACATTTTGATTTTCGACCATGCAATAACCAGAGTTAAAACTCCCTTTTGCGTAACGGATAGTATAGCCTATCTCTTCAAAAAGTTCTTCTATTTTTTTTAATAAATGCTTGGTAAACTTCAGTTTTGCCATTATTTTGTTTTAATTTTTTTCTTTCAATTGTAGACTAACAAGAAACCATTTAGATTTACACCTCAAATTTGTCTGAGTTAATTCAAATTTAGCTAGATTTTTGCTACTCATTAGTAAAACCACCACAAAGATAAGTCGCTCAATATGAAAAGACAATTATTAGAAACGGAACAAAAGGCTTTAGAGATTAATTTGAACGATAAAATTTATGGTTCTTTTGCAGAGATTGGTGCTGGACAAGAGGTAGCAAGGCATTTTTTCCAAGTAGGTGCAGCCGCAGGAACAATTGCCAAAACTATTTCTGCTTATGACAAAGTGATGTCTGACAAAATATATGGGATAGAGAATACTGGTCGATATGTTTGTGAAGCAAGGGTTTATAAAATGCTAGACCACGAATATGATTTGATGGAATCTAGATTAGATAATGAGCGACCAGAAACTTGCTTTTTTTCTTTCGCAGATTCTGTCGCCGCTATTAATTTTAGTCGCACAATTAAAGGTAATGGATGGTTGGGCATTCGCTTTCAATTACGACCTGACGCTCCACCGAATGATTTGGTGATTCATGTAAAAATGTTGGATAAGAATAATCAATTACAGCAGCAAGCTATTGGTGTTTTAGGCGTCAATATGCTCTATGCCTGTTATAATTTTCATGATAAACCAGAAGTTTTACTAGAATCCTTAATAGATAGTTTAAGAGGAAGAATTAAGATTGATATGGTTCGTTTGACAGGTCCAGATTTTGAAGAGGTCGATAATCGGCATTTAAGTTTAATGCTAGTCAAACATAAATTAACAGAAGTGGCAATGTTCGATGAAAAAGGGCAAAATGTGCATCCTTCTGAATTTTTATACCGAAAAAATTTAATGGTGGTTCGAGGTAGTTTCCGTCCTGCTACTTTGGTGAACATGGATATGATTAAAACGGCTTATAAACAGTTTAGAGAAGATGCTGGAACTGAATCGAATAAATGTTTTCTACTAACAGAAATTACGATGGATAATTTATTATCTGATGGGAATTTAGATGCAAAAGACTTCTTAGACCGAGCCGATTTATTATGTGAACTAGGACAAACCGTCGTTATTTCAGATTGCTCTAAACAGCAAAAATTAATTGATTATTTTAAGGATTATAAATGCCCAAAATTAGGCTTGGTAACAGGAGTTCGGGAATTATTAGAAATGATTAATAATACTTTTTACCAAAATCAAGATGGGGCTTTATTGTCTGCATTTGGCGAATTATTTACAAGAAATGTAAAATTTTATGTATATCCTGCTTTACAAGAAGGTAGTGGAGAAGTAATTAATTGTCAGAACTTACCTGTGCCAGAAGGAATTAAATTTGTTTATCAACACCTTTTAGGCAGTAGTCAAATCCATGATATACAAGGATATAAGGAAGAAGTCCTACATATTTTCTCTAAGCAAGTTTTACAGATGATTAAAGATGATGAGAAAGGTTGGGAACAATTGGTGCCTTCTAAAGTGGCTAATTTGATTAAGGAGAAGTGTTTATTTGGTTTTCCTTATGAACAGATGGAGTTTGAGTATTAGCATCAAATGTCAAATTTAAAGTTCAAACCATCTTCAGCAGACATTTTGAACTTTAAATTTGACATTTGTACTTAAAATATCGAATCTTTGACAATTTTTGCAGAATGTGGCTTAGACCTCTGGTTTGAGTAGCATTAATGCAGACCTACTCAGACCAGAGGTCTAAGCTACGTTTGTTTTAAAACTACCGTATGAACCTATTTATACTGCATCAGGGTGAAAAATAGACTTTCTGTTGAAGATTGTTTTATTGTTGAATTGTTACATTGCTTAATAATTGCAGCTTAAAATAGGGATAAAACCCTACTCAACAATATAACCATTTGGGTTATAACTTGAGCTGCTCAACCTTTTGAAAATGTTCAAATCTTAACCTGTTAAAGTATAAACGTCAGTCTAAACATCACAAGTCATTACTCCATGCTTTAAAGCCGCCATTTTATCATCCCATGTAGGAATAAATTCTTGTCCTAAAAATCCTTTATAACCAGTATCTACGATGGCTTTAATGATTGCAGGATAATATAATTCTTGGGTTTCATCAATTTCATTTCGTCCAGGTACTCCCCCAGTGTGGTAATGACAAATATAATCTTGGTATTTTTTAATAGTCGCAATTACGTCTCCTTCCATAATTTGCATGTGGTAAATATCATATAATAATTTAAAGTTAGGAGAGCTTATTTTTTCTACCAATTTTACACCCCAAGGTGTTTTATCGCACTGATAATCCTTATGATTGACTTTACTATTGAGTAATTCCATTGCAATCATCACATTATGCTTCTCCGCATGTTTGACGATTTTATCCAACCCAACTGCGCAGTTTTCAAGCCCAACTTCATCATCCAAACCATTTCGGTTACCAGAAAAACAGATGATATTTTTGATGCCCATGTCAGACGCCTTTTCAATCAATTTAAAATAAGGTTGTAAAACCTTTTCATGGTTTTTAGGATTATTTATCCCATCCGTCAAGCTAATAAAATCAGCCGTTCCCATACCAACAGTTAAACCCTTTTTTATAATCACATCCCACTCATCAGGTTTAGTGATTTCAATCGATTTTATCCCCATATCCTTAGAAGCATCAATTAATTCCTCTAAGGGCATTTTGGAATAGCACCAGCGGCAAACAGAATGATTAACATTACCTTTTAAAGTTGAAGTTTCGATAAGTTTACTTTTTTCAGCAGTATCAGAAGGGGAAGCGCAGGACTGATTCATTAAGGTAGTCATCGCTCCTGCTCCCACTGCTAAGTTACGAATTGCGGTTCTTCGTTTCATTTTTTGTTGATTATTTAGTTGATTAAATTATTGGTTAACTAATTTAATCAACCAACAATTAATTGGCTAATAATTAAGTTGCCCAAGAGCCATTCACTTCTGAAAACGGAATACATCCATCATAGTTCCCTGGCACAGATTCATATTTTAAGACTTCTGTCGCTCCCACTTCAGAGGTAAAATAGCCTCGATAAATTAGTTCTTTTAATCCACCAAACAAGGTAGGGTCTTCCGATTTCAATGCTGTCTTTTCTTGTGCTTGTAAAAAAGCCAATTGTTCCGCATCAGAACATTTTAAAAATCCTTTGCCATTGGCAGCCTGACAAGCTTCTTCAAAGGCTTTAAAACCAGCCTGCACAGCAGTTTGGTCTTCGGCTGTCAATCGTAATTTTACTACTCTATCGACAAACTGAGGGATTAAAGTCTCTACTGCTCCCGCAGTATCTGTTGAAGGAATTAATATATCGGCAATCTTAGTGACCAATTTTCCTTGGTCAACGCTAAAAAAATCTGGCGTCCAGACTTCACCTGCTGCTGGCGCTACGCAACTATCAAAAATAGTCGCTATAGCAGAAGCAGATAAAATGCCTCCCATAAAAAAGGCAGTATTTTTTATTGCTGTTCTCCTTTTCATTTATTTTTATTTTATAACGTATCGGCGAATTCGTTCGCCGTCGTAATTTAGTTCCTGATTTAATGCTTTAATACCATTTTGTATAAAGCCGAACAAATTCACGGCTACAAATTCCGCTTATTCAATTCTTCTACCGCATGATTAGCTGCTCTAGCGGTTAATGCCATATAAGTCAACGAAGGATTCTGACAACCAGCAGAAGTCATTGCTGCTCCATCTGTCACAAACACATTTTCGGCATCCCACACCTGATTCCATTTATTGAGCACGGAAGTTTTAGGATCACGGCCCATTCTAGCAGTTCCCATTTCGTGAATACCTAGACCAGGGTAACTTCCTGCATTATACGTTTTCACATCCTTGAAACCTGACGCTTCTAATATTTCCGCAGCAGAGGTCATCATATCTTCCCGCATTTTATGCTCATTCTCTTTCCATTCTGCATCGAAAGTAATAGTAGGCATGCCATCAATATCTAGAACGTCTCTATTAAGCGTCATTTTATTTTCGTGATAAGGCAAACACTCGCCGAATGCTGTCATGCCCATTGTCCACGGGCCAGGTTCTTGTACTAATTCTTTAATTGGTTTCCCTACCGTCATTTCTTTAATAAATCGAGTCCAATCCGTTCTACTCGCTCCACCTTGGTAACCATATCCTCGGATAAAGTCTTTTTTGGTATCGGGTTGTCCAGGTAAGTTTCTAAATCTAGGAATGTAGATACCATTTGCTCTTCGCCCCTTGTAATACATATCATTGAACCCATCATATCGTCCTCTAGCACCTAACTTAAAATGATGATCCATAATATTATGCCCTAGTTCTCCACTCGCACTACCTAAACCACCTTCCCAAATATCATTGGCGGATTGCATCAAAATTTGAGTCGTAGGGATACAAGAAGCATTTAAGAAAACTATTTTGGAGAAGAACTCCATCGTTTCCTTCGTCTGGCTATCCTTAATTCTAACCCCTTTTGCCTTCTTAGTATCTTTATCATAAATAATTTCTGATACAATAGAAAAAGGTCGAATCGTTAAATTACCAGTTGCCTGTGCAGCGGGTAAAGTAGAGGCGTTGCTACTAAAATAACCGCCGTAAGGACAACCTCTCATACATAAATTACGGAATTGGCATTTCCCTCTTCCTTTATGCGGAGCTGTTAAATTAGCATTTCTTCCGATAGTTAAAATTCTATCATTGAATTTTTCTGCCACTCTTTTTCTGACATGCTTTTCTACACAATTTAATTCCATCGGCGGTAGAAATTTACCATCTGGTAATTGTTCTAAACCCTCCTTTTGACCACTGATACCTGCAAACTCTTCCACATAATCATACCAAGGCGCCATATCTTTGTATCGAATCGGCCAATCAACGGCAACTCCTTCTTTTTTATTCGCTGCAAAATCCATTTCACTTAACCGATAACTCTGTCGACCCCATAATAACGAACGTCCACCAACATGATAGCCTCTTATCCAATCAAATCGCTTCGTTTCTCCATAAGGGTGTTCCGTATCTTTTACCCACCAATGTTTAGTAGATTCTCGAATCGTGTAGCCCGTTCGCATTTGCTTTTCGTAATCTTTAGCTTCACTAACGGGCACTCTATCTCCATGAGGAAAGTCCCAAGGGTTCATATTCATGGTTGGATAATCCTTTACATGTTCGATATTACGTCCACGTTCTAGCACCAAAGTTTTTAAACCTTTTTCGGTTAATTCTTTAGCAGCCCAACCTCCACTTATACCTGACCCGACAACAATCGCATCATAAGTATTTTGCTCGTTAGCTCTTATATTTAAATTCATTTAAATGTATTTTACTAGGTAATTCCTATATTAATTATCAAAAATTTGTTGAGGTAATATACCTCTTTTAATTACTTTCTTAAAACTAAAATGCTAAAAAAAATGTGTCTGCCCAAATATGTTTTTTCTAAAGGTATCAACCATTTCAAAAGAACAACCTAGCCAGACACAAAAGTTACTGTTTCAATCAACAATAAAAAATTGTCTAAATGTTTTTCGTTTTATCAGAATACTTATAGTTTTTTCGTTTTGGTAGCGTAAGTTTAAGGAAGTGTGTTTGTTAGCTTAAAATAATTGAGGCAATAAAGCATTAATTATTTTATCAATATTAAAGTTTACAGATAGGTTAGTTTGGAGTTCTTTACTTAAGAAGGTCAAATAAAGGTAAAATTTTTCATAAGAAAAAATATTCTATGTAAAATTTTATTTTTTTTGCAGGCTATAAATAAAAATATTCAACTCATTTAAAAAATATGCGATTACAAGATTTAATTATTGGTAAAGTAAAACTGCTTTGTATAACAAAATTTAGTGTAAAATCATCTTTTTACATCTTTTTTTTAAAAAAAACCAAATTATTTATAACATAATTTGGTTTTTACATTAAAAAGATGTATATACCTGTCGATTAGGCAAAAGGCATTGGATTTTATAAAAATTATTCCAAATTTATAAGATTTTTTTTATACATCTATACCTAGGTTAAAAAACAATTTATCAAAATTGTTATTCAAAGGAATTAAGGTTTAGGGAACAGTATTTTTAGCTATATATATACCTGTTAATACCCTACTTAATTATTATTCATTAAAATTGTTATTTATATGGCGAAGTCGAAGCATTACAAGATGGGCGTAGGAATTTACTACTTTAACATCAAATCTGGAATCCAAAATATTGTAATTTCTAGAGCTGCAAAAATTGATGCAATCAATACTTTTCTAATGTATAAAAAAGTTGGAAAAGATGCAGAATGGCTAGGATGTTGGGATGGAAAAAGATTCCAAGAATCTACCGCTCCTAATTTGAAGGACTATTGATTTAATTAACAATAAAAATCTAAAAATCATTATACAAAAAAGGCGCTAAACATAAATTTAGCGCCTTTTTTAATGCAACAAATTCATTATATTATTCTGTTGCTCCTTTTTTTTCTTCATTCATCTCCGTAGCTATTGGTAAAGGTTCAGGAAAAGGGATTGCCCCCAATTCTGCTACTACTTTGTCTCTAATCGGAAAATAAGTTGGTTTCTCTTTTTCCGGCATTGGTTCGGGATTTGGTAATTTTAGTCTTAAATGATTAACTTGGCGACCGTTTTTCCAAAATCGATAACAGACGTGAGGACCAGTTGCCAAACCTGTAGACCCTACATAGCCAATAGTTTGCCCTTGCTTTACCTGTACCCCACTTCTAATTCCCTTTCCAAATTTACTCATATGTAAATACTGGGTTGCATAAGTTTTATCGTGCTTTATTTTCACAAAATTCCCATTGCCTTTGCCATAACCCGCTCTGGTTACTACACCATTAGCAACTGCTACAATTGGTGTTCCTCTAGCCGCTGCATAATCTGTTCCATAATGTGGTCGTACTCTCTTTAACACTGGATGAAATCTCCTTGGATTAAAGCTAGAAGAAATTCTTGAACCATATTTAACTGGTGATTTCAAAAATGGACTTTTCATAGGTCGCCCCTCTTCGTCATAATACCCTTTCAATTTTCCATTTTCATAATAAATACCATAATATTCATTATCATAATTTTTGAAATAGGCTCCTAGTACTTTTCCAATTCCAGCATATTTTCCGTCAATGCTACGCTCTTCATAAATCAATTTAAACTGATCGCCATTTTGAATATGATAAAAATCCAAAGACCATTGCAATACCCCTTCCATTTTATCAATTAAATCTATCGGAAATCCATTAGATTGCATCGTGACCCATAAAGAAGAATTAATCGTACCAGCTGCTTCCTTTATCGTCGTTTCCATAGGTCGATAAATGACCGTCGCATCTAATTTATCCTTTAAATCATAAACGACATAAGAATACACATCAGGTTCATAGATAAAATAATCAGCTCCTTCAGCCGTATCTCTGGTCAAAATGGTATATTCTTTATTCGCTCTCAATTTTGTCACAGCAAAGGTATCCTGCACATTTCTGGCTAATTGGTCAATCTTTTGATATTCCACTTTATGTGGTAATAATAATTCTGCTAGAAATTGATTATTTCGAATCGTATCAATGGTAACATGAAAAGTATCTAAAGCGAAACCAAATTTTATTTCTGGAATTTTAATTGGAAAGGCACTCAATCCTTTCGATGTCTTTAAGCCACCAATCAAAGAAGCTTGTTGCACTTGTTGAAGGTCTTTACTTAAAAAACTATTAAAAATAAAACTACCCATTAGGAGTACTATTAATACGCCTAGTGTTTGTAGTTTATTTTTTATGCGCTTAGGTAACAAAGTAGTTTTAACTTTCAATTTCTCGTTAGGTTAATCAAAAAATAAGTTGTAGTATCACAAATATACACTACCCGAAAGGGAACTCCGAAAAAATATAGTTAAATTTTTAAATTATGCCGCTTATTAGCAGTAGGCAATTAGAAAAATAGAGAAAAACTAGTTTCCAAAACAAGCTTCTTAATTAGAACGATGGTCTTTTATTGAATAACGTGAGTTTTGGATAAGGATCGGTCAAATATGAGTAATCAGAGCGGTTTCAA
>JAFMDF010000001.1 GCA_017857395.1 Bacteroidota bacterium
TTATCAAAAAACTACCTACATATTAGCCTTTTTAATTTTTGTCGGGTCGAGTGACCAAAACAAAAAGCTCAAACAAAATTGAATTTGTTTGAGCTTTTTTGTTTTATAGTTAAGCGTAATAACTATGCTTTCGCTTTCTCTTTAACAACTACTTTTTTTTCTTCTTCCTCTGGAAGGTCTAAAATAGCTATTCTTACTTTGTTTTCGATTTCTAAAGCTACTTCTGGATTGTCCTCCATGAAACGTTTAGCTGCTTCTCGACCTTGAGCAATTTTAGCGTCAGCATAAGCATACCAAGCACCACTCTTTTTAATAATATCGTGTTCAACACCTAAATCAACAATCTCTCCTACTTTAGAAATACCTTTTCCATAAGTAATATCAAATTCAGCTTCTCTAAAAGGAGGCGCCAGTTTATTTTTCTTCACTCTCACTTTTACGTGATTGGCAACGATATTTCCTTCTTTATCTTTAATGGCTGCACCACTTCTTCTAATATCTAAACGAACAGAAGCATAAAATTTTAAAGCATTACCACCTGTTGTTGTTTCAGGGTTACCGAACATCACCCCAATTTTTTCTCTTAATTGGTTGATAAAAATACAACAAGTTCCTGCCTTACCAATAATAGCAGTTAACTTTCTAAGTGCTTGAGACATTAAACGAGCTTGTAAACCCATTTTAGAATCTCCCATTTCTCCTTCAATCTCTGCTTTTGGTACTAAAGCTGCAACAGAATCCACTACTATAATATCAATCGCCCCAGAACGAATTAGATTCTCTGTAATTTCTAACGCTTGCTCCCCATTATCTGGTTGAGCAATTAATAAATTATCAACATCTACCCCTAATTTCTCTGCATAAAAACGGTCGAAAGCGTGTTCCGCATCAATGAAAGCAGCGATACCACCTTGTTTTTGCGCTTCTGCAATCGCATGAATAGCCAAAGTTGTTTTACCAGAAGATTCTGGACCATATATTTCAACAACTCTTCCTTTAGGAAAACCTTGTATTCCTAATGCAATATCCAATCCTAAAGAACCTGTAGGAATTGTTTCAATTTGTACGACTTGCTTATCTCCAAGCCTCATTACGGTTCCTTTTCCGTAGGTTTTCTCCAATCTGTCTACTGTTAGTTGGAGCGCTTTTAGTTTATTTTCTCTTTCTTTAGACATTATCAGCTATATTTTAAACTTATTAAAATCAATTATTTGTTTTCACTTGTACAAAAGTAAAGTATTTGTTTATCAAAACAAAACTTTTTGTAGTTTATTTTAAAAAAAATAAACACATATTTGAGTTATAGTAAAAGTAAGGCTTTTCGTATAAATTATTTGTTTGAATTTCATCCTAAACAAAAAAGTCTCTGATGATAAGCATCGAAGACTTTTATTTATCTACAACTAAGTTGCCAAACTATGAACTATAAATGATGAACGATGAATTGTGAAATTTGAAAATATATTAGCCTTTAGATAATAATTTATTGCAGAACTGTCTTCTTGCTAATTTATCGTTTATAGTGCATCATTCATTGCCTGGCGAACCCATTACCAAAATAATCAATAACCAGCCGCTCTATTCTCCAATCACCTTCCCAATCAAAGCTTTGACTGGATGAAAATGCTTGACAACGATTACTGTTTTATCCGTCTTTTTAGCAATCTCTTCTGGAATATTTCCAAATAGAATTTGAGGATAAATACTCTTTCCTGCTGCACCAATCATCACCGCATCATGATTTTGAGCTTCTGTTGCAATACCATCCACGACTGAAGCATTATTAATGAGCTCTTCCTTTATCTTAATGCCATTCTTTTCGCCCAGACGACCTAGTGCTTTCGTTAAATTATCTTTACTAAAAGTCACTTGTTCTTCCGTAGAATTATCAGAAACAACTTGACAAACCGTTAAGCTACCACCATTGCTTTTAGCTAGCGAATGCGCATATTGCTCTGCACATTGAGCGTGTTCACCGCCCGCAGTTGGTAATAAAATATTTTTGATTGGCTGATCACCAACTAATTTGACGAGCATAATATCAGACTTTGCATGCGTCACCACATCGTCGGTAATCGTTCCTAACATTTTTTCTTTATTGGTAGAAAATCCTTTCCAACCTAAAACGATTAAATTGCAAGACCTATCACTAGAGGTTTCCAAAACCGCCCGAGCAATATTATATCCGATTCTAACTAAAGCATGTGCAGGAACACCTTGGCCTTCTGCAAACTTTCGAGCTTGTTTTAAGGCAATTTGCTCTTGTTCTACGCTTTCCTCATCATAACTAGTTAGCGGTACTTGGTTAGGCACGGTCACCACCTTTAAAAGTAGTAATTCCCCATCTCGTTCTTTAGCGATAGCAGCGGCAATTTGAATTAAGCTTTCTGTTGTTTTAGGATTCGCAATTGGGACTAATATTCTAAATTTATTTTTATCAATCGTTCCTCTTCCTTGGCTATGTGCAACGTGAGAAGCTGCACCTTTAATAGATGCTTCCGCCGTTTGCGTTCCCTTCCAAGCTAGAAAACCTAGCATTCCTAATAATAAACTACCAATCGCCATGAAAAAAGGTATGGTATCACTAAACATTTGGAAGAGTAAATAGAAATTAGCCAATACGCCTAAAATTGGAATCAAAGGAACTAAAGGGACTTTAAACGGCCGTTCTATGTCAGGAAATTTTTTGCGATGAATGATTAAGGCAATATTTACCAACACCAAAGCCAATAATAAAACAGTATTAGCGTAAGTAGTTAAGTCTTCTAAATTAAGGATTAGAGAAAATAATAGAATAACGCCGCCCACTAAAAATACAGCGATAATCGGTGTTTTTGTTTTTTTATTAATCGTACCGACTTCTTCTGGTAAATGCCCCAATTGACTCATCGACAAAATAACCCGTGACCCTGCCATAATCGACGCATTGGAGGCAGAAATCATAGAAAAAATAGCACCTGCAATAATTACATATCCGCCAAAAAAGCCTAAAAATTTCTTAGCGGCTTCTCCCATAGAAGCTTCTGTATATTCTGTTAATCCTGCGAAAAGTACTACCAAAACAACCGCAGTATATAAAATCGTCACAACTCCCATAGAGATGAAAATCGCTCTAGGAATTGTTTTGACGGGATCTTTCACCTCACCAGCTGCCGCTGCAATAGCTGAAAAGCCAAAGAAGGTAATAAACACCATGGCAGCAGTCGAACCAATAGCGACTATATCTGTACTAAAACGATTAATCACTTCATCAATTTCAATAAATTTAACGCCGCCTGAGATAAACCAAATCAATAATAATACTTTGGCAGCCGTGACAATTATCTGAAATTTTCCACTCTCCTCTGTCCCTTTTATATTTAATAAGGTCAAACCAATTAAGAACACAACTCCTGATAAAGCCTCAATTGGACTGTGCCATATAAATTCATTAAAATAAGTAGATAAACTGGCGATGTAAAAGGCACAAGAAGAGGTATATCCTAAAAATAAAGCCCAACCTACCAAATAAGCTAAGGGCGCAGGGTAAGTTTTTCGAGCATAAAGATAACCTTCTCCCGTTCTCGGATAAATCGAGACAAATTCGCAATAGACTAAAGCGGTAAAAGTAGCCGCAATACCCGCTAATAAAAAAGATAAAATAGCTGCCGATCCTACATTTCTAATAGCTAAGCCTGAAAGCGTAAAAATTCCAGCAGCAATCATTGTCCCAATACCAATAGACAAAGCAGTAGGTAAGCCTAAATCTCTACTTAACTCTGTTTCTATATTTTGGTGGGAGTTGTTTCTATTTTCCATGTTATTTAGTTAATTGGCTGCAATTTAAACCGTTTTTTTTGAGGGAAAGGAATTTTTTAGATAAAAAATAATGGGATATTTTTTATTACACGAAAAAATCAGGCGCTAATTCCATTTCTGGATTTACCGCATAACCTGTTAAATCGGTAATTCCTTCTCCTATCAATACTTCCTCATCTATAAAGAAATTACCTGTACAAGATTTGCTATCTCTTTTTAAAATATGATAAGCGGCATCTCCCATTACAGCGGGTATTCTGGAACGTTGCATTATTTCATCGCCACCTAATAAATTGCCAACTGCAGCGGTAGCAATCGTTGTTTTTGGCCAAAGCGCATTTACTGCAACGCCTTGTTTTCTAAATTCTCCTGCCATACCTAAGACACACATACTCATTCCGAATTTTGCCATGGTGTACGCAACGTGCGGCGCAAACCATCTTTCCGTAATACTTTGAATCGGTGGTGCTAAATTTAAGATATGTGGATTTTCTGCTTTTAATAAATAAGGCAAACAAGATTTGGAAGTTAAAAAAGTACCTCTCGTATTGATGCTGTGCATTAAATCATAGCGTTTCATTTCTGTTTGCAAAGTCCCTGTTAAGGAAATAGCACTAGCATTATTGATTAAAATATCTATGCCACCAAACGTTTCAATCGTCTTTTCTATAGCTGCCAAAATATTTTCTTCAAAACGAATATCAACCTTAATGGGTAATGCTTTACCTCCAGCTTTTTCCATTTCTTCCGCAGCTGTAAAAATAGTGCCTGCCAATTTTGGATGCGGGGTCGTTGTTTTAGCCGCAATGACGATATTTGCGCCTTCTTGCGCTAATCTTAAACCAATGGCTTTGCCAATGCCTCTACTTCCACCAGTAATGAATACTGTCTTTCCTTTAAAATTTTTCATTTTTTATTATCTATTTTATAGTGATAAATCTTATTGAATAAAAAACAATGAGTAACGATAAATGATGAATGGTCAAGATATTTGTGGTTGGAAAAAACATAAATATCTTGGCAATTGTGAAGCCTAAATTTAAGCGTGCAAGTTTCATCGAATTGACCAATTCTCAATGGCAAATTATAGAAAATTTGATATATAATGGTAGAAAGCGGAAATATAATTTACGAAGAATCTTCGATGCTCTTTTAAAGCAGACTCGTACAGGCGGTTAATGGCGAAATATGGATAAAAAAATATCCGCCTTGGGAATGATAACTACCTTGTTAGTCTAATTAGAATGGGTCAGATAGAAGATTGGCAATTTAAATCTTTAAACATACTCTAAAACCCTTTTCTTGATTTTAATGTCGGTATACTAAGATACGCTTCTAACCAAATAATCGTATTTTTGCAGTAATAAGGAATAAGTAGTGACCTCACATTACTTATCGCCCCATTATTAATCAATCATTACAGAAAGAAAATGTCACCATACTTACTATATTCAGACGGAGAAGGAAATGTATTTGAAGATATGACGCTTTATGCTTGTGGCAGAAGTGGTCATTATATTCAACCCGTTCCAGAAGAAGATTGGATTGTATTACCAGAAGGAGGTTCCTTATATGAATTACCTGGTCGGCGAGGAGTCGGTATAGATGTACGGACAGGAGAGTTGCGAGAGTGTCAATTAGGTTGGGCAATGGCCGCTTTTATTCCACCAGCGCATACAGGTTTATTAATGGCGGCCTATACGAGCGCAGAAGATGCGGAAGTATTGCCTCTATTTTGTTACACGGCAGTCGGCTGGAATGAAGCAGATGATGAATTTTATGTAACAGCAGTCAGAATAGAATCGGATATTCGACAAGAAGCAGAGGGGTTTGACGAAGAAAAAGTAACGACAGGAGTTGCGGAGTTAATTGCTAAATATCCGAATAATAGAGTAGTGGAACATTTGGCAAATAATTGTGCCTTGACTTACGAATGCCCTGCTGCTAGAAATTATTTTATGGGTCGTTGGGAATGTCCAATTCCTAGTTCGCCTGCTTGTAATTCGAATTGTTTGGGTTGTATCTCCTTACAACCAGAAGATGAAGTAATTGTCTCTACGCAAGACCGTTTGCAATTCAAGCCATCTGCTGGAGAAATTGTGGAATATACGGTGCCTCATTTAATGAATGCACCTTATCCAATTGTTTCTTTTGGGCAAGGTTGTGAAGGCGAACCTTTGTTAATGTGGGAAATGATTCGAGAAGCTATTTTACAAATTAGAAAATTTACAGATAAGGGGAGTATCAATATTAATACCAATGCTAGTAAACCTGCTGCGGTTAAAGCTTTATGTGAAGCAGGCCTAGATAGTATCCGAGTCAGCACCAATTCTTTTCAGGAAGCATTGTATACTCCTTATTACCGACCAAATAATTATCAATTCGAGGATATTATTGAGAGTATTAAAGTTGTCAATAGTTACGGTGGTTGGACAAGCATCAATTATTTCGTTTTTCCTGGCGTAACAGATAGTGTAGCAGAATACGAGGCTTTGCGGAAGGTGATTAAGGAGACAGGATTGAAGATGATTCAATGGCGAAATTTTAATATCGACCCAGACTGGTATTTAAAGCGAATTGATTTGGAAGACCCAGGAGAATGTTTAGGCGTAAAACAACTAATGAATTTAATCAAAGAAGAATTTCCGCATATTAAGTATGGCTATTTTAATCCGCCAATTGAACGAATTAATGGAGATTATGAAATGGATTTTGCACATTAGCGGTTGCCAGTTTTACGAGCTAAACTGGCAACCCGCAACTGGTAACTGACAATATTTTTACACACAAAAACAAATTCTTTTGCCTGACCAACTGCCTGAATTATCTATTCTTTTTGAAAATAAGCATTGGCTGGCAGTCAATAAGATACCGAAGCTTTCGGTAGAAAAAAGCCCTTACGGAGAACCCACCATAGAATCGTGCGTATTTGACCATGTTTCCAAAGCCTACAAAAATCCTTATATTGGCATTATTCATCGCTTAGATAGAGTGACTACAGGTGTTTTATTATTCGCGAAAAGGAAGAGTACGCTCCGAAAAATTAATGAGCAATTTCGGAATAGGGAAGTAAAGAAAACCTATTTGGCAATTGTAGAAAAAGCACCTGCGGAAGCAAAAGGAACCTTAGTTAATTTTTTATATAAAGATAGACCGACTAAAAGAGGATTAGTAAGTCCGACCAAAATAAAAGGAAGTGTTGAGTGTACTTTAAGTTATGAAGTAATTGGAAAAAATGAATATGGGCATTTATTAGAAGTTAAACCAATTACAGGAAAATTCCATCAAATTAGAGTACAATTAGCGCATATCGGCTGCCCCATTTTAGGGGATGCAAAATATGGCGCTACCAAAAACGTCTCTCCTCATTCCGTTGCCTTACATGCTTGGAAATTAACTTTCACAAATCCGACTACCAAAACAGCGATTGAATTAATTGCGCCCCTACAAAAAAATGACTGGTGGCAGGGCTTTGAAGAAATCTTAGCTAAAAAAACTAAAAAATCGGAGTAATTTCTAGTAATTTTGCTTTCCCTAACTAACCCGTCTGATAATTTACTAAAAAAAGGAAAATATATTTTTATGCGTTCAAGCACAGAAGCTGCAAAATTGGAAATCAATGGTATGTTTTGGGCACACCTATTTGTTACTAGCCTAGCTTGGGTTGGTCCTTTCTTATTCTCTTGGTATGTAATGATTGTTGCTTATATCTGCGTACAAATGCAGTATCAACTTTTCAATCGTTGTTTAATGAATGAAGGGCATGAATTAGGTGAAGAAGACCATAATACCTTTTATCACTACCTCTTTACCAAAATGGGCATGACTTTGGAACGTCGAGGAGTAAAGGTATTTGTTCGAGAACGATTGAATTATTTCTTGGGTGCATTTGCTGTTTTTTGGCAAGTTTATTTAGGTTTTGAGCCACTATTGTTTTTTTCTAATGCTTTGCCCTTTTAGTAGAACAAATTAGGGAGACGAGTATAGTTTAATTTTTACCATATAGCCTATGTCTTTTTAGAACCTAATAGTATTTAGGCTAAAATAAATCGTATGAGAAGCGCTTCCAAAACTTAGAGTTCTATTGATACCCCACAGCATAAATTACTAGATAAATCGGGCCGAAGCTACGCTCCTTTGTGCTAATGTCGATACTTTTTTCTGCAGACAGCGCCAGAGCGATGCTCTTTTGGACAAATTTTACAAGAAATGGAAGTTATTCCTAGGGGCATCGCCTCGAAACCGGCTGTAATTTCGATAATGTCTATACCTTTCTTAAAGGAGTGTAGCTTCTACACAGCCCACTTTATTCTGTGGATAATCATAAGAACTTAGAGGTTTGGAAGCCCTAACCTCTTTGGAATAAAGTCTAATCTAAATGTAATTTTTCAAATATTTTGAAACTAATTAGCCTATTTGGGAGGTTTAATACTTTATTGGAACAAAAGAAAAAACTAACTTAACCAGCTAAGTAATTATTTCCTACATTTTAGAAAAAATTCAACGAAAATATAATGACCACAACACCGACCGTTAAATCAGCTTATGCAGTAGACAATCGAGGCTATTATGGCGAATTTGGAGGCGCTTTTATTCCTGAAATGCTTCATCCAAACATAGAAGAATTACGTAATGTCTATTTAGAAATCACCCAAGAAGCGTGTTTCCAAAAAGAATTTCGTGGTTTGTTAAAAGATTATGTAGGTCGGCCTACGCCACTTTATTATGCAGAAAGATTATCCAACCATTATAAGACCAATATTTATCTTAAGCGAGAAGATTTAAATCATACAGGCGCACATAAAGTCAATAATACGATTGGGCAAATTTTACTAGCTAAGCGATTGGGCAAAAAACGAATTATTGCCGAAACGGGTGCAGGACAGCATGGTGTAGCAACGGCAACTGTTTGTGCTTTGATGGGCTTCCCTTGTATCGTATATATGGGTGCGATTGACATCGAAAGACAAGCACCGAATGTATCGAGAATGAAAATGTTGGGAGCTGAAGTTCGCCCAGCCTTAAGTGGTAGTCAGACTTTGAAAGATGCGACAAATGAGGCTATTAGAGATTGGATTAATAATCCAGCGGATACGCATTATATTATTGGGTCTGCAATTGGTCCACACCCGTATCCTGATATGGTGACTCGTTTTCAATCGGTGATTAGCGAAGAAATCAAATGGCAATTAAAAGAGCAAACGGGTAAAGAAAATCCAGATGCCGTCGTGGCTTGTATTGGAGGAGGTAGTAATGCGGCAGGAACTTTTTACCATTACTTGGATGAGCCAGATGTACGTTTGATTGCTGTGGAAGCAGCAGGATTGGGTATTAACTCAGGAGAATCAGCAGCGACTAGTGTTTTAGGTACAAAAGGGATCATTCATGGTTGCCGAACGCTTTTAATGCAAACTAAAGATGGGCAAATTGTAGAACCTTATTCAATTTCTGCGGGGCTAGATTATCCAGGAATTGGGCCAATGCACGCACATTTAATTGATACAGGTCGAGCAGAAGCGGTCAGTATTACAGATGATGATGCTTTGAAAGCTGCTTACTTTTTGACTCGTACGGAAGGTATTATTCCTGCCTTAGAATCGGCACACGCTTTTGCTGCATTAGATTATATTAATTATAAAGAAGACGATGTGATTGTGGTGAATTTATCTGGTCGAGGCGATAAAGATTTGAGTACTTTCATTAAGCATATTGAGAAATACGGGTAAAAATTAAGAAGTCAGCCGTCAGACCGAAAATTAAAATTTTCTGTCAGAAGTCAGATTTATCTTAGAAATCTGACTTCTGACAGTTTATGAAATAAACGGTCTGACTTCTCACTTCTAAAAAAAGACTTTCACTCCCCCATAAAAGTTAGCCGTAGGTGCTGGTTCATAAAATCGACTACCAAAAGCATTCACCCGAACATTATCAAAATACTCCGTTCCTAATAAATTATTGATACCAAAAAATGGTTCGATGTGTCCTTTTGTTAGATTATGTCGGTAGCCTAATTTTAGATTCACGACAGTATAACCATCTACCGTAACAGAATTATCATCTTTAGCAAATAACTCGCCGATGCTTCTCACTTGTAATGACCCGAATAAGCCTTTATTACGGGAATAATTTAAAGCAAAAAAGGTATTATGTTTTGGAATGCCAGGTAAAAAATTGCCATTAAAAGAACGGAATTCATCATATTTAAAATCAGAGTAGGTATAATTCAAAAAGGCATTTAGGCCTCTAGCCAAACTATAAGTTAAACTTGCTTCTACCCCTTTTCTATCCGTACTTCCTGCATTTCTAAAAAAGTCTCTATCTGGAAAATCTTCTAATTCAAAAGAGACAATTTCTTCTTTGACTTTAATGGTAAATAAAGCCAGTTCATAGCGCAACTTATTATTGACAATTCCTTTGATACCGACTTCATAATTGGTCGCTTCTTGTGGCATCAAGTCTGGATTAAAACCACCTAAACCAGAAGGGTTATTTGATAACTCATTCAAAGTAGGCGTTTCAAAACTAGTTGAAATATTACCATAAATATTAGCGGCATCGGAAGCGCTGTAGACTAGACCAAAAGTTGGGTTAAAATTATTTAAGTTAGATTCACCTGATTGGTCGCCATTACTTAGGAAATTATCCGTTGCTTTTAGGCGTATCGCATCATAACGCAAGCCTAGCATAGCGGTGAAATTATCCGTCAAACTTAATTCTTGTACTAAGAAAGTACCAAAGCTTAAAAATGCCTCTTTTTGGTCTAAAGTCATATTGCCTTTTACCCCATTTTCATTCACAAATCTAGTTCTATCATCCACTTGGTTTTGTAAGTCTACGCCAATTTTTAATCTATACGGCAAACCAAATAGCGTCTTATCCAATTGGTAATTAGTATTAAATCCAGTAAAAGTTCTATCAAATTCTACAATACCACCAAAACCAAAAGGCAAACGATTGGCAAAATCCCGATTACTAATCCACGTTTTGATTTCTAATTGTTGGTTGTCCGCAATCGCATTTTTATAAATCAAAGCAAATCGAGATTGCACAATTTCTTCACCGCCCATAAACGATAAGTTTCTATCTCTAGCACTTTTTCTGTCTTCCTCTGCTTGGGCTAAATTGATACCTCCAGGGTCATCCGCTTGTGGGCTATTGGCATAATTCGCTAAGAATTGTAGGTCCGATTTATCAGTTAACTGGAAATTAAATTTACCATTTAAAATAGTATTTTTCATACCACTATTTTCTCTATAACCATTTGTATTGACATGAATACCGTGAATCAAGTAACCAAATTTTCCTTTCTGTTGCCCTGTTTTTAATTGATACTGTTGTAAACCATAAGAACCAAGGGCTACTCTTGCTTCTACAAAAGGATTAATAGTAGGATTTTGAGTGGTAAAACTAATCACTCCACCAGAAGCATTACCGTATAAACCAGAAGATGGACCACGGACGACTTCAATATTTTCTAAAACCCCTAAATCTAGATTATCAACTTGTGCTTGCCCATCAGGTGTAGATTCTGGAATGCCATCGACTAATACTTTAACGCCTCTAATCCCAAAAGCTGACCTTGCACCAAAACCACGAATAGAAACTCGTAAATCTTGGGAAAAGTTATTACCATTTAAAGCAAATAAACCAGGAATCGCATCTAAGGATTCATTGACTGACAATTGATTTTGCCCTCTTTGAATGAAAGATTTTGCTAGAGAAGTTGTCGCTAAGGGAGATTTTGTATCGGCTGTCTCGAAGCGAGTGGCTTGGACGGTGACTGGGACTAAGTCGTAAATCTGGGCGGTGTCAATTTGGGCGGTTGCCAAGATAGTTAAAAAAGAAAAAAGAATAATAGGTAAAATTCTCATATGTAGATATAAATTATTTTTCAAAACTTAGTACAAATAAAAAAGCAGGGAACAAAAGCCAAATATACTGCTTTTGTTCCCTGCTTTTTTAATCATAGTCGGGAAATTCATTTCCCAGTAAAATATTTATAGGGAAATGAATTTCCTAGTTATGAATGTTTACCGTATCCCGTGCATTAATTTCTTTACAACTGGAGATAAGACAATACAAAGTACACCAAGGGCAACAGAGATGGCGGTCAATATCCAGAAGAAGTAGCTAATTCCACTTTCTTCTGCAATCCCTGCCGAAGCTCCACCAAAAACACCAGCTAGTTTCATACCGATAGCAATCGCCAAATAATACATACCATACATAAAAGCAATCATTCGACCTGGCACTAATTTACTGACTAAAGAAAGAGAGACTGGAGAAATACAAAGTTCACCTAAAGTGTGAAATAAATAAACTAAGATTAGCCAAATCATACTGACGGATACCGTTTTAGCGGCAGCACCTGCGGGAATATCACTTGCACCATAAGCTATACAAGCCATTCCTAATCCCAGTAAAAACATTCCAATAGCATATTTCATATTGGCACTTGGGTTGTATTTACTTTCCCATATTTTAGAAAATAAAGGTGCAAAAATGATGATGTACAAGGAATTTAAGATACCAAACCAAGAAGCTGTAACTTCTGTTGTCTCTGCTGCAAATTCTCGTAGTAACATCCATAAAGTAATACCCCAGATAATAAGGAAACTTATAGTCAAGAAGACAAAAGATAAGCTATACTTATTACCAATTTGTTGGAATAATAAAAAGATAATCCAAGTAAATATGCTTAATGGAACAAGCGTTAGAATAGAATTGACAATATTAAAAGTCATACCTGCACTTCCTTCTAAAAATCTATCGGTATAATCTCTTGCAAAGATGGTCAAAGACCCCGGTGCTTGTTCAAAAACAGCCCAGAAGAAAATGGTTACAAAACAGAAGAATAAAACGGCAATCATTTTATCTCTCGTAATGCTAGAATAATTGACTAATCGAGCAATAACAACAATTAAAAAAATAACAAAAGCAGCAATAATGGTAAAATTAGGGCCACTCATTCCGCCTACACTAAATGGTAAAAAATTAGTAGCTCCTTCTGATATTTTGGAGACAGGGTCATTGATAATCCATACAAAGCCTAAAATTCCTGCAATTGCAGAAAATACAATTTGCCACATTTCAAATGGATTTCTTTTATCTCCATCCTCTTGTAGTACGGCTAATTGTTTTGCTTTAATTGGTTTTTTTCCTGCCTCACCAAAAACGTCTTGCGCAAACCAAAATTGTAATAAACCGAAAAACATAAAAATACCTGCTAAACTAAATCCATAAGTCCAACCTATCTTTTCCCCTAAATAACCACAAAGTAAAATGCCTAAAAATGCTCCTGAATTTACGCCCATGTAAAAAATGGTATAAGCACCATCTTTTTTATCTGGATGTTTTTCATACATTTCTGAAATAATAGCAGTCATACAAGGTTTAAAAAAACCACTTCCTATCACCAATAAAGTCAATCCTAAATATATAAAAAAGGGTGACTCTAATGCCATGCTGCCATGTCCAAGGGACATTAATAAAGCACCTAAAGCGATTGAATTTCGATACCCTATAATATTATCAGCAACATAGCCGCCTACTAAAGTGGATAAATAAACTAAGGAAACATAAGTACCAAAAATGGCATAAGCGTATTCTTCTGGCCATCCCCATCCACCACCAATTAGGGAAGCGGTAAAAAACATGACTAATAAAGCCCGCATGCCATAATAAGAAAACCGTTCCCACATTTCCGTAAAAAATAGGACAAATAACCCTGATGGATGTCCTAGAACTGCCCCGTTGGCAGTTAATAAATCTCCATTATTATTGGACATAAGAAATAGTTTTTTCGTTAAGGATGATTTTATTTGTTAAGAACATAAGGCGGCTATTTCCCACAGCCGCCTTGTTTTATTTTTTAGCAAAATGACTGTAAAAAATAACCACCTTACGATTATTTTATATCGCCCATCCATTTTTTAGCAAATGGACTTAAGGCTAAAAATATTATTCCTGCACCAACACTTACTGTTACCACAGACATAAATAAACTAGGCATTTGTTGCACATTTTCTGGGTCAAAATTTCCTGCAAATAAACCAGCAATTAGATTTCCTAAGGCTGCACCTACAAACCAAATACCCATCATTTGACCAACATATCGCTTAGGAGATAATTTGGTCGTCGCACTCATTCCGATAGGACTTAAAGTCAATTCTCCAATAGTATGAAGAAAATAAGTCAATACTAAAAAGAACATACCAGCTTTTTCACCACCAGCCGCAATTCTTGCTGCAAAAACCATTACTAAAAACCCAAGCCCTAGCATGATTAAACCAAAAGCAAACTTTAAAGGGGTATTCGGATTCATATTTTTGGCTGCTAGTTTCACCCATAATGCACCCATTAACGGCGCACAAATAATGATGAACATAGAGTTAACAGATTGTAATGATCCTGCTGGAATAGTAAATCCGAACAATCCTCTATCCGTATAATCTCTAGCAAATAAATTCAGAGAAGAACCCGCTTGTTCAAAACCTGACCAGAAGACAGCAGCGCCTACAAATAGTAAAAAGATAATGGCTACTTTCTTCTTTTCGTCTGGGGTTAAACCTCCTGCTATAATGATATAAATAAAGTAGAACAAAGTGACCAAAACAATAACGACCCCTACTCCTTGTGCTATCCCCGTTGCATTCGTCATGTTTATGATGCTCATATATTGTAACAGTCCAAGAATTCCGATTAAAAGCGCCGCGAAACCAAGACCTAACATGCTATTAGAAGAATCCGAATCACTTAGTTTTGAGGCTTCTTTTGCTTTCGCTACAATCCCTAACTCCCCAAGGGTACCTTCTGTCATTTTGTACTGCACTAAACCTGCAAACATCCCTATTGCTGCCAAGCCAAAGCCTAAATGCCAACTTACATTCTCCGCTACAATTGGTACAATCAACTGTCCTAAAAATGCACCTAGGTTAATCCCCATATAAAATGTAGAAAAACCGGCATCTCTTCTTGCACCTCCTTCAGGATATAAATCCCCGACAATGGTACTAATATTGGGTTTTAATAAGCCTGTACCGATAGCAACTAAACCTAAACCAGAAAAGAAAATAGGCGTACTTCCCGGAATCGCCAAAACTAGATGCCCCAGCATAATGATAATACCACCGTAATAAATAGCTTTCCGTTGCCCAAAGATATTATCTGCTAACCAACCACCTGGTAAGGTTAATAAATAGACCCCTGCTGTATATAATCCATAAACTGCTGCGGCTGTTTCCGTCGTTAAGCCCAGCCCTTCTTGAGCAGCATCTGTGGTCATGAATAAGATTAACATGGCTCGCATTCCATAATAACTAAACCGCTCCCACATTTCGGTAAAAAACAAGGTGGCTAATCCTCTTGGATGCCCGAAAAACGTTTTTTCACTTACTTGACTCATAAAAACTATTTATATTTATTTGATTAGATTTTTTAAATTCCGCTCAAAATAGATTTTTTTACCTAAAATAAAGCTACGATATATTGTTTTATTCTGAATTTGCTTGTTTTAACCAAACCTTAATAGGATTTAGGGATAATTAAGACGTAGTATTTAACGGAATTATCGGGGATTGTTTTTTAACTCGGATGTTTTTATTTCGGATTCCCCACGAATTTATTGCCCCACGGATGAATTGTACCACGGATTCGACGCACATGGAGTTGTGCTGATTTATTTTAGCCACGGATACTGTGATATGGATGTTTTTAAAATAGGACATTTTTTATAATATATTTGTTGTCAACGGATAAAATCTTGTTTAATCTTGCACTATCCTGTCATCCTGTAGTATATTTTGCAATATGAAAAAAAATAGGTATTCCTCCGTTTTTTATAGCTTCCTTTCTTTCCTTTTTTTATGTTCAACTATGCAAGGAAAAGCGGTCAATTATGATTTCCTGTTTCAAGTAAAAGGCTTGGATATTTCGGAAAAGTGTACCCTTGGTTATTATGCAGGTAATTTTACTTATGTTATAGATTCTGTGAAGGTGGCTAAAGGAGGAAATATTCGATTTAAAGGACAAAAAGACTTATTAGATGGAATGTATTTTCTGATGATTCCCGAAGTTGGATTTATTGATTTTATCGTTTATAAAGATTATCAATTTACGGTCAAAACAGCGGTCGCCAATCTGAACAAAAACCTAAGTGTCACAGGGTCTAAAGAAAATACCGCCTATTTTGCTTATCAAAGTTTTTTGGAGACCAAAAGAGAAGAAATTGAGCAGCAAACCCAAATGCTGAATATGCTTAAAAGGGCGACCAAAGACCCACAAGTTATCCAAGAAAGTCAACAACGTATTAATGAATTGCGGCAATCTATTGCAACGAAGGCTTATGATTTAATGGAAACACATACGATCAGTTTTTTCTGTATGATGATGGAAGCAAATGATTTGCCAATAGTACCTTCTAATATACCAGTTCAACTAAATAATCAAACCAATCCTGTTTATTTACAATATATAAAAGACCATTTTTGGGATAATTTTGATTTTAATGAGGAAGGACTTTTACGAACTAAAATTTTTAGTACCAAAGCCAGTTTCTTTTTCGAACGATTGACGAATCCAAGTCCAGCAGGTTTTATCGAATCGGTGGATATTATTGCGCAAAAGTCTAATGTGAATCCTGCCATGATGCAAAATACTTTGCGCTGGTTAGTTACGGCTTTTGAGAATCCTAAAAACAAAGGGGCGGATGCAGTCTTCGTTCATATTTTTGATAATTATTTTACGACACCTGAAGAGAACGGAATTGATGTGGCTGTTTTTAGTAGAGTGGAACAAAAAGCGAATTATTATAGACCTACCTTAATTGGAAATCTTGCGCCCAATATCACTTTATTGGATGAAAATGATAAACCACAATCTTTACATGATTTTAAAGCAAAATATACGATGCTTTATTTCTTTAGTCCACTTTGTGATAAATGTCGAACTGCTACACCTAAAGTCGTAGAATTATTTAAAAGATTCGAAGTGAAAGGTTTAAAAGGGTTTGCGGTTTGTACAGATGATAAAAAAGAGTATTGGAAAACTTATGTCAAAGAGAATAAATTGCCTTGGACTTGTGTCATGGATACAGATGATGATTTAACGGTGGAAACTAAATACGCTCCGAATAGTTTACCGAATGTTTTTATTTTGGATAAGGATAAAAATATTTTGGCAAATAGAATAGAATTTGAAGAATTGGAAGCTGCATTGCAGGCTTTGATTCGATAGTATTTTAAGCGCCTTTAATATCCGTGGCACAATCAATCCGTGGCTTTAAAAATTGCCACGGATTGATTTTTCCACAGATGCTTGTCCTATTTCTAAAACAATAAATTGGTTAATTGACTCCCCATTTATTAATCTCGCTCCACAGGAATGACACTAATTTCCTTCAAATCTTTTGGGTTATCTGCTTTAAATTGGTAAAATCCATCTTTACCAATAACTAATAAAATATCATTAGGTAGCGCAATAGCATCATAAGTAGAAAAACCTTTGATATGCGCTAATTGATTTTCATCAATTGTTTCCCAATCTGTTACATCAAACGCTTTTAATCCTGCATCACCCTCACATAAATAAAGTGTTTTATCTCGAAGGGCTAATCCATGAGGATTTTCCATAGCATAAGAAGTCAATAATTTTGGACGAGTAAGTGTCGAAATATCTACCACATCTAATTGATTATTAAATCCTTCACAAGTAGTTCCATCTCTTAACGTCACATAAGCAATATCCCCATCTACGACAACTGGATCGCAAGCACGAGCATGCTCAAATTTAGATAAAAATCTAGGCGCTACTGGATTTTTATTATCAAAAATATACATCCCATCCGCAGCACCAATAAATAGATTATCTTGATAGGGGTAAATGGTTTCAATGCCCCAACCCACATTTACGGTATTGACAAAAGCGGGTTGATTACAATCGATAACGTCAAATACTTTTAAATCCCATTCATCGACAACATATAAATAATGGTCTGCTAAAGTAAATTGTGCTAAAGAACCACCTATGCCAACAGCCGCAGGTAAACCACTATTACTAAGAGGCGCACCACTTGCTTCAGATGTCGAAGCATTTACAAAAACATCATCTCCTCTGGTAAACCAAGGATTCCCCCATTGTGGGTCTGAACAATTGATTTCTTCCGTAATAACGGTTTCTTCATAATAAACTAAATGACCTAAATCTCGATTTTGACCTAGTGAATTAAAAACATCTTCAGTTCGACTGACTAATCTTGGGACAGCAGGATTTTGAATATCAATGGCTAATAAGTCAATGTAATTATCCGCATATAAAATACCGTTTTTGACCGCCATATCTATATTACCAGGAATTTTTACAAAAGCGATATTTTCGGGGTTTTCAGGGTTTCGGTTATCAATAATATGTAGGCCTTCTCTTCTTTCGTTAATCAAAATATAATCGTTATAATAGTAGAGTTTTCCTGGGTTTTTTAAACTTCGAGCAGCTTGTATCTGAATGTCTTCTCTAATTTCATTTACTTGTAGATAGACAGGTTCAAAACGAACAAAGGTGGCACTACGATTGCACAAATCTTGTGTACAAGATTGAAAGACAAATAAAGTCAAGAGACCGCCAAGTGTTAAGTAATAATTTATTTTTTTCATGGTTGTGATTTTAAAATTTGGAATAACAGTACTGTGGATGCATTTACTAATTAAGACCTTTCAATTGATAAAAAAGGTTGGGTTAGGTTTCAAAATTTTTATTTATACTAATATGTTAATTCTTGTTATAAAGTCGCAATTAGCCTATAATTTCCATAAATTTGGTATTTCCCTCCTTCCATTACTGATACTACCCTTTTAAGTATAACACAACACATAAAGAATTAGGGCTTCACGCTCGTTAAACAACAAAAATCCACTATTTATGAAATGGACATGGTTTACCCGTTTATTACTGTTTGCTATTGCATTTAATAGCGCATCAAATTTATCTGCCCAAAATGTCATATTGACGACTCAAGCACAAGTCGATGCTTTTACGGGCACAAAAATTAATGGTTATTTATTGATTAAAGGAGACGAAATTACGAACCTCCATAAGCTAAGTACGCTAGATACCGTTATGGGAAGTGTTTTTATTGAATACAACCGAAAGTTGAAAGATTTAGATGGTTTAGATAGCCTACTTTATATTAAAAAGACTTTATTGATTGAAGGAAATACAGAATTAGATTCTATTAATGCATTTGGCTTAGTAAAAGAAATAGGAGGGCCACTTATCCTTAGAAAAAATTTACTGTTGGAAGATTGCTGTGCTTTTTACCCACTTATTGACGGAAAGCTGATTAAAGGGGGAACGTTTATTAGTAATAATAAAGCTTGTAAGAACGAGAAAGAATTGAGAGAAAATTGTGATTCGGATACAGATAAAGATGGCAAAGATGATAGCGATGATGCTTGCCCAAATGATCCTAATAAAATACAACCTGGTATTTGTGGTTGTGGGGTAACTGAAACAGATAGCGATGGAGATGGAACGCCTGATTGTAATGACAAATGTCCAAATGATGCTAATAAAGTAGCAGCAGGAAGTTGTGGTTGTGGAGAAGCAGATGAAGATAGTGATAATGATGGAACACCTGATTGTGAAGATGAATGCCCTTATAATGCGGAGTTGACAGAAGTGGGGGTTTGTGGTTGTGACAATCCAAGAATTGCGGATATTACGGTTGATAATATTGGAGAATGCAATGATAAAGGAACAGCGTCTTCGTTGGATGATACTTATACAGTAGATGTTACGGTTACTTTTGATTGGGCGCCTACTTCTGGAAAAGTACTATTGACTGGAGGTACGAGTGCTGAGCTTACTTTTTCTTCGACTTCTACTTCGACTAGTTACACACTATTTGATTTGCCTTTTGCCGCAAATGGTCAATTAATTGAAGTAATAGCGACCTTCGAGGGGAATAGACGTTGTACTAAAAGAAGGGTTTATGGAATTAGAGGACCTCAAAGTTGTTCTACAGGTGCTTGCGATTCACCAAGTAATATTATCATAGATACCGAAAATCATTTAAATGGCGCATTGATGTCTTGGTCAGATTTAGGAATAGGCGTGGAATATGAATTGGATTACAGACCAACGGGAACAGCTAGTTGGTCGACAAAATTGATTAAAACCAATCAATTATTAATTAGCGATTTGGCGGAATTGACGACTTACGATTATCAAATTCGCTCGATTTGTGATGGACAAAGAGCATCTGCTTATTTTACAGGGCAATTCACCACCATTGGTAAGGAATGCAATTTAACCAGTGCAATCCTTCAAAATGTTAATTGCCAAGATAATCAAACACCAGACGATGCTTCAGATGATTATTTAACTTTTGATTTATACGTGACAGGAACAAATGTAGGTACTGGCTTTTCAGTCGATAAAGTAGCAGGTGAAAATAGCGGACAATACAATACCGTGAATTCTTATAGAACAGCTATGGGGTCTTATGGAAATGGTTCAATTACGCTAACAATTACAGACCGTTTAGATGGGAATTGTCAGTTGGAAACAATGTTAATAGAACCTGAATCTTGCGACGATGACTGCCAAATTAATAAGATTTCCATTGGGGAGGTTCATAGTTGTCATGAGGGAAGTCGGTTTACAACCAATGATGATTTTATTATAGCAGATGTTGTTGTTAATTTTAAGAACGCTCCTGAAAAAGGCCATTTAAGATTAGAAGCTGGAAGATTTTTCCAAAGTGTTCAAGTGAGTAGGTTACAAGAGACAAATAGCTATACTTTTAAACGAGTATTAATAGCTACTACAGGGAAAGATTTTACATTTAAAGCTGTTTTTTCTAAAGAAAAGACTTGTGTCTACACGGAGGAATTTACAGGTCTTTTAATCAAAGAAGATAAACTTTGTGGCGACGATCTAAGAATTGGCACACTTAGTAATAATGGGGTCTTAGCACCAGCAACCTCCTTAAAAGTATACCCTAATCCAGCAAGAGAAGTCTTATTTTTAGAGTACCCAACGACTAATCATAGCCTTTTAGTTGAAGTGGTTGATTTATTAGGTCAAGTCGTAATAAGTCAGCAATTGGAAAATAAGGAATTAAATATTAGCCACTTGCAGAAGGGATTATACCATCTTATTTTAAGAGATGGGGAGTATTTACAAACTAAAAAATTCATCAAGGAATAAAAGTCAGTAACGAGGAAAGAATAACGTAGCAATAAAAGTGATAGTTTCTAATTTGAAGCTATCACTTTTTGTTTTTACGAAAAGAACCTTATTTTGGAATTTTATTTTTTCAAAATATTGTCCATGATTGGTTTTCGTTTCAATAAGCTGCTTTTATTTTTGTTTGCTACCTTTCTTTTATTGGTAGCTTGTAATAGCTATAAACATCCTAATTTTTCAAAGAAAGATGTCCGAAAAGCGCAAAAAGTAATTGGGGTAGATTTTTCTAAAAATGCGATAGATACGATGTATCGCTATTTAGGAAGAAATCAAGAAGGGTATGATTCTTCTAGAGTTTATGCGATAGACAATGAAGTATTTCCTGCTTTACTTTTTGACCCTCATCCGAATGGTTTTGTGATACCCAAAAAGCAAATACCTAATAATTGGGAAGTAGCCAAAGGAGTAACCTTACCAGCCAATAAAGAAGCGATTGCTTTTTATAGTATTCCTCAATTAGCTGCACTCCTTCAAACTCGCCAAATTACCGCCGAAGCATTAACGAAAATTTATCTCGACCGCATTAAAAAGTATGATAGAACTTTACAAGCGGTCACCACTTTAACCGAAGAACGAGCTTTAACACAGGCAAAAAAAGTAGATGCGGAAATAGCTGCGGGTAATTATAAAGGATTATTGCATGGCATCCCTTATGGGACAAAAGATTTAATGGCGGTCGAAGGCTATAAAACAACCTGGGGCGCTGCACCTTATAAAAATCAAAAGATTGATTATACGGCAAGTGTGATTGAAAAGTTAGATGAAGCTGGTGCTATATTAATTGCTAAATTAACCTCTGGTGCTTTGGCAAGAGGAGATGTCTGGTATGGTGGAAAAACAAAAAACCCTTGGGATATTACACAGGGTGCAAGTGGTTCTTCTGCTGGTCCAGGGGCCGCTACTGCAGCAGGTTTAGTCGCTTTTGCTTTAGGCACAGAAACATTGGGTTCCATCGTTTCGCCATCCAATCGTTGTGGTTTGACGGGGTTAAGACCTACTTATGGCCGAGTGACAAGATATGGTGTAATGTCACTTTCTTGGTCGATGGACAAAGTTGGACCAATGTGTCGAAGTGCGGAAGATTGTGCCATTGTTTTTGATGCCATTCATGGATCAGATGGTAAAGATAGAACCGTTAGAGATGCTGCTTTTAATTATTCAGCTGATCTAGATTTAAGTACCCTAAGGGTAGGTTATTTAAAAGAACATTTTGATAAAGATACGACAACTATCGGCGATAATAATCGAACTGCATTGGCTACTTTAAAAACAATGGGGCTAAATCCAGAAGCGGTCAGTTTTCCTAAAGATGTTCCTTATCCTGTTTTTGATGTTATTTTACGAGCCGAAGCAGGCACTTTTTTTGATGAATTGGTACGGTCTGAAGAGGTTGATAAAATGGTGCAGCAAGATTATCGCTCAAGAGCAAATTCTTTACGTCAGGCACGATTTATACCTGCGGTGGAATATTTACAAGCGAATCGACATCGGAAAGTATTAATCGAAAAAATGCAGGAAATTTTTCAAAACTATGATGTCATCCTCAGTCCTACTTTTGGTGGTCGCCAATTATTAATTACCAATTTGACAGGACATCCAGCAGTTGCATTGCCCAATGGATTTGATAAAAAAGGACGACCAACTAGCATTACTTTATTAGGAAATCTTTATGAGGAAGGTATCTTATTAGCAATTGCTAAACAATTTCAGGAAAAGACTGATTTTGAGGAAAAGCATCCTACTGATTATAAGGATTAAGTGTATCTTTTTAATAGTCAGGGGAAATGGATGAAACAAGGCGGCTGTTTCTTAGAACCGCCTAATTTAACGTAAAAAACCGTAAGCATTCCTTTATTAGAAAACTTACGGCTTTTAGCAGAGTGCCCTCAATGGAGAGCGAATGATTTGTTAGATTGAGACCTAGGGTATAAATAGTAAATCTGAAACGTCAATTTTAATTTGGCATCAATGGATACCGTTGATTGCCGCTGTTTACGACTACTAAAATATTACCACTAATCATTTACGCTTCTACCGTTGCTTGTGCGCTATAGCTTAAGATATTCTGAAGTGCAGAACGAGTAGGTGCAAAAGTAACTTTTGGCAACTCCATATAACCACTCATCAATGTTTGATAATTATCAAACAAGTCAGTGTCTAAAGTTAAAGCTTCTTGAATAGCTAAAGTTTTGATGGCAGAAGTTTCTTTGTAAATAAATCTAACTAAATCGTTGTTCGTAAAGGTTTGCTTCATGAAAAATGTTTGTAGTAAAAACAGTAATTATTAATAGAATAATTTTTTTGAATTTACCTGATTTTGAAATAAAAATTACATCTATTAAACTAAAGCGATAATCGAATTATTGTACAAGGCAAAAAAAATATTGGGGTTTATCTAATATTGATAAAAAACAGTATATCTAATCGCAAGGAATTCAAATTATAAGCATGTATGGAATTATATCTGCTTCTAGCGTAAATTTTCTTGCTGTATTTGTTAAAAAGCCTTATATTTGCAGTCACATAGCGAAGAAAACAAAAAAGAGGGAACAATTAGTTCCCTCTTTTTTGTGCCCTAACTAAAAAATTGCCTAAACAACAATTAAAAAGGACGGACATTGATTGAGCAAAAAATGGAGGCTTTATTAGCCGAAAAGTTTAAAGAAGAAGAATATGCAGATTTTTTTATTGTAGAAATAAGAATGCATAGTTCTAATAAATTAGATGTTTTTATTGATAGTGATACGTCATTACCACTATCCAAATGCCAGAAAATTAGCCGTTATTTAGAATATCATATTGATGAAAATCAATGGCTAGGAGAAAGATACATTATTGAAGTTTCTTCACCTGGTATTAGTAGACCACTAACTTTATTTCGACAATACAAAAAAAATATTGGTAGAAAATTAGCCATAAATTTTTTAAAAGATGGCGTGAAGAAGCGAGAAGGGAAACTAGTAGATGCGAACGAGACAGCATGTTTTATAGAAGAAAAAGTAGTCTTGAAAGAGGGAAAGAAAAAGATAAGAACCACAGAAATTACGGAAATACCTTATGATACGATAAAAAAAGCGGTAATAAAGCCTGCTTTCAAATAAATAAAATTAAATCCCTTGATAATATCAAAAGCGTTATTATTAATAAGGATAAAATCTGACATAAAAACTTTAAAGCGATGATGAATCTCGTTGATACTTTCTCTGAGTTTAAAGCAGGGAAAAACATTGACCGTCCTACAATGGTTAGAGTCTTAGAGGATGTATTTAGAACCCTAATTAAAAAGAAATATGGTTCTGATGAGAATTTTGATGTGATTGTAAACACCACTAAGGGTGACCTTGAATTGTGGCGGGTAAGAGAAATTGTACCAGATGGAGAGGTCACAGATGATAAAAGTCAAATTTCTATTTCAGAAGCATTGAGCATAGATGATGATTACGAAATTGGGGAAGAATGTTATGAGCAGTTACAATTGAAAGATTTTGGTAGAAGAGCGATTATGGCAGCTCGTCAGACGCTAATTTCCAGAATTATGGAATTGGAGAAAGATGAGATCTATAAGAAATACATGGAGCAAGTAGGTACAATTGTACTTTGCGAAGTTCACCAAATTCTGAAAAGAGAATTATTAGTATTAGATGATAAGACAGGAAACGAATTAATCTTACCTAGAAAGGAAATGATTAACGGTGATTTTTTCCGAAAAGGAGACATGGTGAAAGGGGTGATTAAGAATGTAGAAATGAAGAATAATACACCAGTCGTCATTTTATCTAGAACTGATAATTTATTTTTATCAAAATTATTAGAACAAGAAGTACCTGAAATTGAAGATGGTTTAATTACGATTCAAAAAATTGTGAGATTGCCAGGAGAGCGTGCTAAAGTAGCGGTAGAGTCTTATGATGATAGAATTGACCCAGTAGGTGCTTGTGTAGGTATGAAAGGGTCTAGAATTCACGGTATTGTCCGAGAATTGAAAAATGAAAATATTGATATCATCAATTTTACTAATAATGAATCTTTATTAATTCAGAGAGCTTTAACACCAGCTAAGGTAAGTTCTATTGATTTAGATACAGAAGCGAAGAGAGCGTCCGTTTACCTAAAACCTGACCAAGTTTCTCTAGCTATTGGAAAAGGAGGTACGAATATTAAACTCGCAAGTTTACTGACAGAATACGAAATTGATGTTTACAGAGAGAATGATACAACGGAATTAGACGATGTAGATTTAGATGAATTCTCTGATGAAATCGAAGATTGGATTATCGAAGAATTGAAAGCTATTGGCTGCGATACTGCAAGAAGTGTACTAGAACTAAGTGTCAAAGAATTGGTCAGGAGAACAGACTTAGAGGAAGAGACAATTGGTACGGTATTGAAAGTCTTGCAGGCTGAATTTGAAGAATAACGGATTGTTTTTTAAGAATGAGATAATTTGTTAAGTATTTCTAATACGAGATTATTCATTTTTCAAGCTATCAATTCTATTAAAATAACTATTCTAAGGAACTAATTGCGTTAATTTTACATTAAATCAAATAAAAAAGGTCTGATAATAGTGGTTTTTTTAAAATGACAGCTAAGTAGCAATAAGAATTCTGTAACTTTGTACGATTCTATTAAAAAGTAGAATAGTGTTTTTTTTATGTCTTATTAGAATGACCTAAAACAAGTATAAAAAAATTACTAAACTAGTTTTTATTATCATACAGTATATTAATAACGCCGCTCGTCAATTATAGAATTGAAAAGAGATAAGGCAAGTGCAAAACCTTATTTGTTCATTTAAGTATTTCTAAAATAAATGCTTAACGTGAATGAATTAAGAACACTTCAACATCAATTGAATTTTAGATGTTGTTTAACAAAATCAAGGAATTTCTAAAAGAGCGGAAAAGGAATTTAATGGCAAAACGTCTGATTAAAGTAGCAAAAGAACTTAACGTAGGAACAACTACGATTGTGGACTTTCTCAACCAAAATGGTTTTGAGATAGAGGACAAACCTATTGCTAAGGTTACGGAAGAGATGGAAAAGAAACTTCACCAAGAGTTTCAAGAATCCTATGCAATCAAAGAGAAAGCAAATCAATTGGTTATTGGTACTCGTCCAACAACTCGGAAAGAGCCAGTAGCACCTCCTCCTCCAGTGGCACCACCGCCACCTCCTCCAATAACAAAAAAGGCAGTTGCACCACCACCACCTCCTCCTCCAGCCCCAACTCCTCCGGTAGTTGAAGTGAAGCAAGAAGAAGTGGTTCTTCCTGAACCTCCAAAAGAGGTAAAGAAAGAAGTACCTGTTCCTGAGAAACAGGAAAGGGGGCCAGGGTTGAAAATTCTTGGAAAGATTGATTTAGATGCAAGAAAGCATAAAAAGAAACCTAAGAAGGAAATGCCACCTGTGGTAGCAGCTAAACCTAAGCCAACTCCTAAAAAAGAGGAAGCCCCTGTGGTAGAGCAGCAAAAAGAAGTGGCAAAACCTATAGTAGCAAAAGTCGAAGCTCCAGCAGCTAAAACTGAGCCAGTAGTAGTAAAAAATAAAGAAGAGGCACCTAAAGCTAAAGTAGAAGAAGCGCCTATCGTGCCTCCTGTAAAAAAGCCAGTGGCGATAGAGAAGCCCGTGGTTGAGCAATCTGTAGATAAACCTGTAGTGGAGCAACCAGTTAAAGAAAAAGCTCCAGCTGCCAAAGCCACACCTACAACAGATCAGGAAGTACCAACCGAAGCCATTAAACAAGGTGTAATTAGAGCAGAGGCACCAAAACTTAAGGGAACGAAAATTCTTGGAAAGATTGATATTGGTAAATTTTCTAGGCCAAAGAAAAAGAAAGGCGGAAATCAGAACCAGAACCAATCACAACCAAATCGAGGTGGTGCATCAAAGCCCACTGGTGATAAAGGTGCAAAACCTGTAGCATCTTCGGATTCTACTACACCTAAAAAACGTAGAAGAAAAAGAAAGAAAATTGAAACACCTTCATCTGGTGGTGGTCAACAAAGACAAGGCCAAGGCGGACAAGGTGGCGGCGGTAATAGACCTAGGCGACCAGCTCAAGGCGGTGGTGGCGGTAATAGAGGAGGAAATAATAGAGGTGGCAATAATAGAGGTGGTAATAGTAAAGGCGGTAGTAGCCGTAGAAATGATGAAGTCAAAGAAGTTTCTCAAAAGGAAATTGAAGAGAAGATCAAAGCAACAATGGCTCGTCTCCAAGGTGGCGGCGGTAAAAAACGTCAGAAACTTAGAAGAGAAAAGCGAGAAAATATACGAGAAAAGCAGGAAGCACAACAGCAAGAGAGCAAGAATGAGAAGTTACAGTTGACAGAATTTGTCTCTGTATCTGAATTGGCGAGCCTAATGGATACGCCTGTGACGGATGTGATTATGACCTGTATGAATTTAGGTGTAATTGTATCTATCAATCAGCGATTAGATGCCGAGATTATAGAATTGGTTGCTGAAGAATTTAACCATGAAGTTGAATTCATTTCTGTCGAAGAGCAAGAAGAAGAAGAAGAAGAAATTGTAGATGCTCCAGAAGATTTATTACCTCGTGCGCCAATCGTAACCGTAATGGGACACGTTGATCACGGTAAGACATCTTTGCTGGATCATATTAGAAAGGCAAATGTAGCAGATGGGGAAGCAGGGGGGATTACGCAACATATTGGTGCCTATGAAGTAGTAGTCGGAGAAGATAAGAAGAAGATTACTTTCTTAGATACACCTGGTCACGAAGCCTTTACTGCGATGCGGGCAAGGGGTGCGAAAGTGACGGATGTCGCGGTTATTATTATTGCGGCGGATGATAGCATCATGCCTCAAACGAAGGAAGCAATTAGTCACGCACAAGCAGCGGGAGTACCAATTATTTTTGCGATTAATAAGATTGATAAAGATGGAGCATCACCAGATAGAATCAAACAACAACTTTCAGGAATGAATTTGTTGATTGAAGAATGGGGTGGACCAATTCAATCACAAGATATTTCTGCTAAAACAGGTTTAAATGTTGACCTTCTTTTAGAAAAAATCTTATTAGAAGCAGAATTATTAGAGCTAAAAGCAAATCCTAATAGACAAGCAATTGGCGCTATTTTGGAAGCCTCTCTAGATAAAGGTCGAGGGTATGTTTCAAAAGCATTAGTTCAAACAGGTACTTTGAAGATTGGAGATGCTGTAGTAGCTGGAGAACATTCTGGTAAGATTAAGGCGATGTTTAATGAAAGAGGAGAAAGAGTCAAAGTAGCAGGACCAGCAACTCCTGTATTAATCTTAGGGTTAAGTGGTGCGCCACAAGCAGGGGAGAAATTTAGAGTCTTAGATAGTGAACAAGAAACTCGACAAATTGCAGCCAAACGTGCTCAAATTTCTAGAGAACAAAGTAATAGAGCGAGCAAGCGTATCAGTTTAGATGAAATCGGAAGACGTTTAGCTTTAGGTACCTTTAAAGAATTGAATTTGATTGTGAAGGGTGATGTGGATGGTTCTATTGAAGCCTTAGCGGATTCTTTAATTAAGCAATCTATTGAAACGGTTCAAGTAAATGTTATCCACAAAGCGGTAGGTCAGATTATTGAATCGGATGTCTTATTGGCTTCTGCTTCTGATGCGATTATTATTGGTTTCCAAGTTCGTCCATCTTTAGGTGCTAGAAAATTAGCAGAAAAAGAAGGCGTAGAAATCAAGACTTACTCCATTATCTACGAAGCAATTGAAGAGATACGTTCTGCGATTGAAGGCATGCTAGAACCAACGAAGGAAGAGAAAGTGATGGGCGAGGTTCAAGTACGAGAAACTTACAAAATCAGTAAGATTGGTACGATTGCTGGATGTTACGTTCAAGATGGAAGAATTACTAGAAATGCACATATCCGTTTAATCAGAAACGGTATCGTTATCTACCCTACTAAAGAAGGGGTGCATGGCGAAGTTAGCTCTCTTAAGCGTTTCAAAGATGATGCGAAAGAAGTTAAGAATGGCTTAGAGTGTGGTATTACTATCAAAAACTTTAACGATATTAAAGTAGATGATATCATTGAAGCTTACGAAATTGTGGAAGTGAAGCAAACGCTCGAAGCAAATAGATAATTTATAAAGATAGTCGGTCGAAATTAGACTGATAATATATAATAAACCTCCTACGTAATAATAAAACGTAGGAGGTTTTCTTTTTGCTGAACGTTAGGAGAATAAGTAAAACGAAGTATGAAAAATTAGTGTAAAAAATACACTAAGTTTCTAGTTTTTAGATTTATTTCAGCTACTTTTGTTTGGATTATAGTTTACAATATAACTAGTGGTTCAAGTCATAAATAATTGAGATTTGTAATATAAACGAAAATAAAAATGCAAACGGAAAAAGTCATTCTAGTAATTCTTGATGGATGGGGACACGGACAAGACCCTAAAGTAAGTGCATTAGCACAAGCAAAGACACCTTATGTGGATAGCCTATATCAAAAATATCCTAACTCGGAATTAGTGACTTATGGAGAACAAGTAGGATTGCCAGAAGGGCAAATGGGGAATTCAGAAGTAGGGCATTTAAATATTGGTGCTGGACGAGTGGTTTACCAAGAACTAGCTAGAATTAATAAAGCGATTAGAGAAAAGACATTAGAGAAAAATGAGTCCTTATTAGCAGGGTTAGAATATGCTAAAGCAAATAATAAAGCAGTTCATTTAATTGGTTTAGTTTCTGATGGAGGGGTGCATTCTCATATCAATCACCTCAAAGCTTTATGCGATATTACCACTGATTATGGTTTAGAAGATGTTTTTATTCATGCCTTTATGGACGGTCGAGATACTGCGCCTAATGGTGGATTGGATTATTTAAAAAATATTCAAAAGCATATCAAAGAACAACCTGTTAAAATAGCTTCTGTTATTGGCCGTTACTATGCAATGGACCGAGATAATCGTTGGGAAAGAGTAAAACTGGCTTATGATGTTTTAGTCAGTGCAGAAGGAGAAAAGACCAATAATTTATTAAAAACAGTAAAAGCCAGATACGAGGCTGGAGAAACAGATGAATTTTTAAAACCAATGGTTCGGACTTTTAGAGGAAAACCTATCGCTAAAATCGAAGCAGATGATGTAGTAATTTTTTATAACTTTAGAACAGACCGACCAAGAGAAATTACAGAAGTATTGACCCAATCTGATAAGCCTGAGTTTGGGATGAAAAAATTACCCCTTCGTTTTTTGACGATGACTCGATACGATGAAAGCTTTAAGGGAATTGATGTCTTATTCACCAAAGATAATATCAAAAATACTTTAGGAGAGGTATTGGCAAAAGCAGGGAAAACACAAGTCAGAATTGCGGAAACAGAAAAATATCCGCATGTTACTTTTTTCTTTAATGGTGGTAGAGAAGCGGAATTTGAAGGCGAAAGTAGAATTTTAATTCCTTCTCCAAAAGTAGCGACTTACGATTTGCAACCAGAAATGAATGCAGCGGAAGCTACAGATAAACTAATTGCGCATATTGAAAAACACCAACCTAATTTTGTGTGTTTAAATTATGCTAATACAGATATGGTTGGGCATACAGGCATATTTTCAGCAGCAATAAAAGCAGCAGAAACAGTAGATGCTTGTTTAGAACGATTAATGCAAGTGACACTGAAAAATGATTATGATGCAATTGTGATTGCCGATCATGGTAATTCAGATTTTATGATAAATGCAGATGGTTCGCCACATACGGCACATACAACGAATCCTGTTCCTTGTTTTTATATTAGCAATAAGGTGAATGGGAGAACTATCAAAGATGGAAAATTAGGAGATATAGCACCAACAATTTTAAATTTATTAGAACTGAAAGTGCCTAAAGATATGGATGGAGAGAATTTGATTGCCTAAAAAGGAAGAAGCTAGAAGTCAGACCGAAAAATAAATTTTTCTGTCAGAAGTCAGATTTTACCCATATAAATAGCTGAATTTTGGAATTTTATTGCTGACCATCTGACTTCTGAACAAAAAGGTTCCACAGACTTAAAGAAAGCCTGTGGAACGCTAGCGTGTAATTTTCTCAACATCGTTTAAATTAAGAGACCTTTTTTCATAAAGCTGCCTACCCATTAGGCAGGCAGCATTGGGGGGAATTTTGAGTTTGGTTAAAATCCATTTCGGGGGGAAGAAATGAAAGTTATTCTTAGTCGAAACTTCCTTAATTTCTGAATTGCGAGAGTATGAGTTACGGTCATGGATAGCGCCTATTCAGTATCAACATTTACCCAATACGTGATTACACTAAGTAATCTCCCTTCTCTCATAGCTCACAACTCAAATTAACGAAAGCCTATGCGACTTTATATTGTTTTTTTTGGACTAGCCATGTTTTCTTTACTCGCTTGTCAAGAGGTAACTACACCTATTAAACAAAGCGATAAATCAGCCATTTTTTTTGACTTAAAAGATTTCTTTCAAAAAGAAAAAGCGCGCTTAGAAAAGATAAATTCATTTAAAAAGACTGTGTCTATCAATGGAATTTCCGAAGAAAAAGAAGTAGCTACGCTAAATTTTGACAACGAACTCTCCATTTTTATCGCATCTGATATTAATAGACCTGCCTGGTCTGATAAATATAAGGTTGATAGTATTTTTACGGCTCAAAAAAAACTCAGTCAAATTACTTATAGTGTTTTAGATGAATCCTTAAAAACTAAAAAAATAACGATTGATTTCCAAGATAATATTGCAGTAAATATTGAAATCGAAAAAGCTACAGATAATGCAGTTGCCCAATCTAAACAGGTTTTATTTTATACTGTAGGCAAAGGATATTCTATCCAAAGCAAACAAGCTTTAAGTCTTTCTGATACAAAAACGATTCTGGTACAAGTGGACTACAATAGGCAGTAAACGGTTTGCAGTATGTCGTAGAAACTGCCTACTGTTTACTATCTACTGAATCAGGTTAAGTTGATAAATTTCAGCAAAACGGTGGGATTATTAAATAAAGATAAATCTTTACTCAATGCGTTTTGCTGTTGAAATTTATCAATTACTATTTCTTCTTTTATATCAACTAGGGTCACAATAATCCTTCTATTATAATCTCTAGTTTTCGGCAACCCGCTTCCTTTAAAATAAACTGCTGGACTTGGTGTATCTGCTACTTTCATTTTTAGTCGATAGGAAGGAATCCCACTAGCTAGTAAGAAATTCTGAATCATTCTAGCTCGCTTTTTGGAGATTGCCTGATTATGTTCTTTTTCTCCAATATCGTCCGTATGTCCTACAATCCTCAATTTTAAAGTAGGGTGTTTTTTCATAACCGACAATGCTTCCTCTAAAGAGTTCAATAGTTCCTTACTCACACTCAAGTCTGTTGCTTCAAATCGAATGGAACGAATAAATAAAGCTTCTTTTTCTGGTACCATCATTAGTGGTAGCTCATGAGAGTCTTCCATATAGGCAAATAATGGCTGATCCAATTCAATAACATGCGTATTCAAAAAACCTTTATCAATTGCCTTTTGTTGTGCAGCCTTTGCTGCCTTCAAAGTATAAAATTCACCTAGCGTATAACGGGTAAAATTATTATGGTCTTTTTCTGCATAAAAATGGTCATAGCCAGCAAAAGCAAAAAAATCAGGGGCTATTTCTTCTGTAAAAGCAGCTAATTGTACTTGATAAATTTGAGCTTGTATTTTTCCCAAAAAGCTCAATAATAAGCAACAACTAGTCAATAGAATGCATCGCTTTCTCATACGAAAAAGAATTTAAAACCTTCGATAGTCAGCCGAAGATTTAATTAAAAAATGTCATGTTGGTTGTTTTTGCAAAGAGCGATTGTAGCATACTCAGCATGCTACAATCTTTTTTTGCTATACTTAAATGTAATCTAGTATAAAAAGTAAGTGATGCTTTTTTATCTAATAACAGACTAGTCTTATTAGGTAGAAATGGTTGATGTTTTACAGTAATAGGAACTGTCAACTATTGTAGACCTAAATAATTATAGTCTCGGTTTTTTATAAAGTAATTATATTTTTTAGTAAAATTATTAAATCTAAAAGATGTAGCAATCTCTTACAATTTAATTTGGTGGTAAGTCTTGGTTTCCCGATTAAACTACGGGATAAGTTGTGTAGAAATATTTTAAATATTCCTGTTTGTGTGTAAGTATGACCCAAAAGTACAGCAAATCTTATTAAAATACAAAATAATATATTTTTTTTAATGAAATAATGAAACATTTGCTAATAACTGGCAATTTTCCTGTAGTGCCAAACTCCGCTTGGTGGATTTTTTAATACAGATGAGTTGCTAACGGATTTATTGGATGGTGATTAATATTTGCGAGAAATTAGATGTTCCTATAACGGTAACCAGATAAAATCTATTAAAAAAATACGCTTCAAATCCCTCTTTTTAATTAAGAAAGTGCTAATATTAGGATTGAATTAATATGTTAAGAGGATTGACCTCTAAAACAATATAAATTTATTTTGTCCCATTACTAATATTAAAATGACTAGCGATAAACTATACTCAACTATTGAAAGATACTTATAGACATAAAGGACTACGAAAAAGGCTAATTGACACCTTGTATCAAAAAGGAATTCGAGATGAACGAATTCTACAGGCATTCAATTTAGTTCCTCGACATTTATTTTTAGATAAGGCATTTGAAGAGTGGGCGTATACCGATAAGGCTTTTCCTATAGGGAATCAACAGACTATCTCTCAACCATTTACGGTAGCTTACCAAACAGATTTATTGGAGATTAAACGACGGGATAAAGTATTAGAAATTGGGACAGGCTCTGGCTTTCAAGCCGCTATTTTAGATACATTAGAAGCGACAGTATTGACCGTAGAACGGCAAGAATTATTATATAAAAAAACAAGCGAACTATTATTTAAATTAGGATTCACGAATATCCGCACTTTTCTAAAAGATGGAATGGGCGGCTTATCTGAACATGCCCCTTTTGATAAGATAATTGTAACGGCTGCGGCTAGTGAAATTCCTACAGCGCTGTTAAGTCAATTGAAAATTGGAGGTATTCTAATTATTCCGATAGGGAAGGAGCGCCAACAAATGTGTAAGATTATTAAAGAATCTGCTAAGCAATATAAACGGATTTATTTGGATTATTTTAAGTTTGTCCCCTTATTGAAAGGATTGAATAAAGATTAGCAAGTGGTTTAGTTTACGATTTTAACTGAGTTCGTTAACTATATTTTAGATAGTCAGAATAAAAATTTATATTACAAATAATTATTACTACTTAATAACGCCTAATATCCGTGTCCCTTCAATAATCCGTGGTAGCAATCAATACCACGGATTATTGAAGGGACACGGATAATTATCACTTTTTTATCTGACGCTCTACTCTACGTTAATCAAATCGAATAATCATTGACCTAACTTTTAAATCAGCGGTCTTTGCTTTTGGATGATTAGAAGAAAATAAGCTATCTCCTAATAAACCGGGATAGACTGCTTCTGGGTTAGTTGGTTCTAGAAATACAGCTAAATTTTTAGATATGTTGCCATCTTGCCAATCGTTGGTATACCCACTATAATCCCACTCAAACCCTGCAAATTGGAAATCTTTACCATTTATTTTGACTAATTCTGTTAAGGTCGTTCCTATACCAACACCTTGATTGGTTGTCCAAGGTGAATTTTCATTTTCTATTAGCACTTCTGAAATAACTTGAAATGGCTTGTCTAATTGCCAAGAGATAAAGATTTCATTAGCTGTTTTAGGAAATAGAACGGTAGAAGTAACTACTTCTCCTTCTCCCATACTTATTTCTTGTCGACTAACATTTTCTTTGCCATAAGCTTTTATAATAGCTGCTTCCGTAAAATTTTTATTGATTAACCCGACTTTTTCGCCTGGGACACAAGTCCAATTGACAATATTTTTACTTGCGTCAATAGCTTTTGGCGTATTGTATTTCTTATCTTCGCTATTAAATTTACAGGCGATGAAGCATAATAAAAGGAGTAAAAAAGATAAATTTTTCATAAGCAATTTAATTTAGGAATAGCTATTAGAAATGTGACAAATAACCTTGATTTATTTCACCAATCTAAATTAAAAATTCAAAGTATCTTCGTTTTTAGCATTATTGAAAAGCAGATAACCTTTTCGTTTTTTTGGACCTATAATACTGATAATATTTTTTTGGTCCTCAAAAGCTTCCAATAAAGTATTGTTTTTCACATGTAATTTGCTGAAAGGTTTAATGTTTTCAACTTCTAAATAGCACCAAACTGCAACCAAATCTTCTGATACTTCTTTGCCAACAAATGTATAATTCACTGCTTTATCATCTAAGCTAATCTGTAGTTTTTGTTGTATATATTTATAAATATATTCCTCCGCTTTATCGGATTCTTTTTCTGTGCAAATAAATAATTTATCGGCGCCTTGTAGTCGAAGAGCGTCTTCTAAATCGTCGATGAATAGATGTAAAGTCAATTGTAAGGCACTTTCTTTTTCATTATACTCAATTGAGCATTTACTGATATGAAATTCATGAGGCGGAAGCACCTTAGCACTAGAAAAAATCGCTGTAGAAGGGATTAATAAACAGCATAGAAAGAAATATAATTTCAATTGTTGCATAGTTTTAAGATTACTAAGTACCTAGTGTTAAATAATTACCATTTTTGAGGAGGCTATTTTTTCGTTATGCAAAGCAAAAATTCTTTGCATAGCACCGTTACGGAAATAATTTTTAATGCCGCAGAACGGAAAAAGAGTCTGTCATAAAATGTGTCTATTATTTGATATTAGGTACTTAAATTGAACGGGGTTTTTATTTTAGACAAAAATAAGGAACTATTAGTCACTTAAAAAGTATTGGCGCTATCCTTAACTATTCCTTTTTTGTAAGAATAGTATTACTTTCTGCAATTTTAATGCTTAAAAAGTTGGTGTCTAAGGTCCAATCTTGCTTATTTAAAGGAGGGTTTTTATAAAAAAGATTGAGGATACTGGCATGTTCTCCTCCCTGAAATTGAACATCTTTTGCATGAATGTAGCCATAATTTCCGTTTGGAGATTGCACATATAAATAAGGAATAATTTTTTTTTGCCCTCTTTGGGTAATTATTTTTTCAAAATGCTGGACTACTTTTAAAGTTGTTGCGGGTGCTAATTTTTCTATTACTTCACTTAAATAAGTTGGCTCAGATCGAAGAAATCCTTTTTCTGGTATTAATGTACCTTCAATAACTGTTCGACTTTCTTCGTATAAGGATTGATAAGTTTGTGTTGCTTCTTGCCAAACAAAAGAATAGGTGACATATTCCAAACATTTTTCGTTCGCCTTATCTAATTCCTTTGGTGTTAACATAAGACTATAATCCGCACAAGCCAAATAATCTACATAAGCCACTCGAATGGTTTTTTCGTCAATTTCTATAAATTTGAATAAGGCAGGCGAAGGTTCTCTTGATGCATAAGTCAACTCCATTTGTTCTTCAAATACTTTAGTAATAGACCCTGCTTGAAAGGAAAATATTTCTACTACTCTATTTTCTAGACGGCTATCGGTATCAAAATTACTTTTTAAAAATAATAATTCTGGAACATTATCTGCGGTCAAATCTTGTAAAATAAATGTTTGCAATTCACTTTGCCCCATAGCACTTTCTCCTGCAAACTGGATATGATAAGATTTCCCTAAACTACTGGTTAAAACTAGGTAATATTCTTTATATATTGGATTTAAATAATCGTCTTCATGGAAATTATCTTTGCCTTCAATACCTGCAATCCAAACGGTAGTGGCTACTAAATCATCTGAAAAATTAAATTTCCGTAAATGAAAATTACTTAAAGTAGACGGAACCATTGCTGTAGGTAGAATGACCGCTAAACCATCTCCATATACCCAACCTATTTTATCATCAGGCGCTTTTACTTGGTACCATTTAAATTTCTGATTTTGTGCTTCATCTTCATGCTCAAAACGAGTCTCTTCAAGAACCTCAAAGAGCGTTCCTTCTTCATAAAAAATATTGGAATGGGCAAAAAAGGAAGAATCAGGATAGAGGATAACTTTATTCAAAGCCGTACCAGGCCTTGAAGATAAGGTTTGCCCTTGCAACCAAAAGGAAAGACATAAGCAGATATATAGGGGAAAAAGCCGCAAATTATTGGGATTAAAGTTACATTCAGTTGTCTGTTGTCGGTTGTCAGTTCAAGTTGATTAAAAACTGATAACGGATAACAAACAACTGATAGACTAACTTATAAATTTAGAATTTAATAATATATAAGCCACAACCATGCCGTTTTAGAACGTTATAAATACATAGTTTAGCGTGATTTTTAATAATTTTTAAAAAGAATGACAATTATTGGTCGAACAAAATTAAGCGACTAGCGATTAAAGAGATGTCGTCGGTATACAAAGTGGGGAAATAAATGTTTTTTTAAAGAGATTTGCTTACTTTTATAGTAATAATTGAAAGTTCCATAAAACTTTAAGTCGTGACTAATTCTTTTTCTAGCGTCTTAAAGTTGTATTTATTAATACTCAAAATTTTAATCGAAATGAATTTAGACAGATTGAATAAATCTAATAATCCAATGATTAAGGAGGAAGTCCTTAGAGAGAACATGACTAATAACCGTCAAGAAGTAATGACGGTACAAGGTGGTGTAAATAAATCGTTTCTCCTTTTTGGTGTTTTATTAATGACTTTTTATGTAGGATATGCTTCACCAAGTCCATTATTTATGTACGGTGGAATGATAGGTGGTTTTATCGTTAGTATTATTGCTTCTAGAGATTTAAAGCGATCTAATATATGGGCGCCTCTTTTTGCAGGTCTTTATGGATTGGCGATAGGCGCAATTTCTAATTATTATAATGCTAGATTTGATGGCATTGTTTTCCATGCAGTTACGATAACTTTTGCTATTTTCTTTACGATGTTGACCTTGTTCAAATCAGGTTTAATTACGGTGACGGAGAAATTTAGAAGTATTATTATGATGGCAACGGGAGCAATTATGCTGTTGTATATCGTTAGCTTTGTATTGAGCATGTTCTCTATTAACATGCCATTCTTGCACGAACAATCTATGATGGGTATTGGTATTAGTGGCGTAATTGTAGTGATTGCCTCTTTAAAATTATTGGTTGACTTCGATAATTTTGAAAAAGGAGAGCAATTTGGCTCGCCAAAATACATGGAATACTACATCGCTATGGGCTTATTGTTTACCATGATTTGGTTGTATACAGAGATTCTTTGGTTGTTGTCTGCTGTAATGAGTGGAGACTGATTTTAAAGACTGAATCAATAAAAAAGCCTGCTTCATTTTAATGGAGCAGGCTTTCTTAGTTTATTCCTCCCTCAAAGCCTGAATAGGATTCTCCACGGTAGCCTTAAAAGTCTGCAAATAAATGGTTCCAATCAATAAACTAAACACTAAGGTAATCGCCACTAAATAAACTAAAGGTGAAATTTCAATATGGTAAGCAAAATTCTGTAACCATTCTGAAATCCATTGATAACTTATTGGAATGCCGATTAAAGTTGCAATCAGTAAAATCCATAAATATTCCTTACCAATCAGCATGGTTAAATTCGTTAAATCGGCACCAATAACTCTCCGAATGGCTAATTCCTTAGAGCGAGTTTTTAAAGCATAAGCCACTAAGCTAACCAAGCCCATAAAGGAAATTAAAATGGCGATAAAGGATAGTGTACTTAATAATTGTAATTGTACCCTATCTTGCTGATAAAGCTTATTAAATAACTCATCGAGAAAAGCATATTCTAAGGCATAAGGGAATAAATCATTCCAGACTGTTTCAATACCCGCTATCGTCTTTTCTAAATTTGCTGTTTCTACTTTGATTAGAATATTCGACATCCAGATAGGTTCTACGGTTAAAACTAGAGGGTCTACTTTATTGCGTAAAGATTCTTGGTGGTAATCTTTGATAATGCCTGTGACTGGACCATAAGCTAATTCGAAATTACCAATAGACCAATTGATTTGCTGACCTATGGCTTCAGCTGGCGTATTCCAACCAAGCTGTTTCATTGCCGTTTCATTGATTAAATATTTCCTCGGTTTTCCCTTTAAATAACTTTGCGGTGTCAATTCCTCATTATAAATAGGCGGCTTTCCTAAGATTTCATTGGTTGTAAAATTTTCTCCCGCCAACATTTCTATCTGCATCATTTCAATAAAATCAGGGTCAATAATTTGCACATCCATCATAGGAACTTCGTCCGTTTCGCTATTTTTTCCTTGAATGCGTACAGGGCCAACATCTCTGATTTCACTCGAAGGCATTTGCATACAAGCCGTTACCTCACTTACGCCTGCAATCTCTTTTAACCTGTTTTTAAAAGTGAGGTAATTATCGGTTATTTGACTCGGGACTTCTGGAATACCAATAATTTGTTCTGACTTTAGTCCTAAATTTTTATGATTGATATAATTGAATTGCTGATATGCCATCATCGCACTTCCAATTAAAATAATGGTCGCACTAAATTGAATGGCAATCATGACTCTTTTAACATTGATTTTATTGGTCTGCTTTTTCATTGACCAATTATTTCCTTGCTTAATGATTTGTAGAATTTTAATCGAGTTTGCTACCAAAGCGGGAAGAATGCCAGCTAGTAAACCACTTAAAAGAGCGATGCCTAATAAGCCAAGTATAAAATAATTGGTAGGCGGTAAAATGGATATACCTGTCAAATTACTAAAAATAGGGAAGGCGAAAAAAGCTAATAAACCACCAAAAAATAATGCGACTAAACTATAGATAATCGTTTCTGTAAAAGAGAAGAGGACTAAATTACTTTTAGTAGCGCCCAAAACTTTTCGTACGCCAATTTCCTTGCCTCGACTCATTGCCAAAGCAGCACTCAAATTCGCAAAATTGACCAAAGCGATTATCCATACAAATAAACCGACCCAGAAAAATATTTTAATATATAATCCTTCGCCATTAGGTTTAATTTCTCTAGCAAGATTGGATTGTAAATGAATGTCTTTTAAAGGCTGAAAATCATAGGCTATAGTAGATGTACTTTCTGGGGGGAGAAAATTACTTAGAAAGTCAGGCATCTTTGCATTGATATCTGCTATCGTTGTTCCCTTTGCCAATAGGGTATAAACATAAGCCCAACCAGAACGAGCTGCTTCATTTGGAAAAGAGAATAGCATTTCTATGGGCAAATGTGTATTAACAGGAACATCTTTTATCACCCCCGTTACGCTATAAGTTGTTTCTGTTTCAGAATTATTTCCAGTAACCATTAGTTCTTTTCCAACAACATCTAAAGTGGCAAAATATTTTTTAGCAATGGTTTCAGTTAAGACAATCGCATTGGGCTTAGCCAATGCAGTCTTTGGGTTTCCTGCTAAAAATGGTAAGGTAAATACCTCAAAAACGTCCGCATCGGTGATATAAGCATGTTTGGGTTTAAATCGTTGGTCACCAATACGAATGTACTTTTGTTCTTTATTTTGAAAACGAATTAATTTTTCAATTTCAGGGATTTCATTGGGTAACTCATTAATATAAGCTGAAGGTATTCTGGCAAAATGGGCGTTAAACCCATTTTGTGCCGTAAAATTATAAGTTGGGCGATAAATCCGATTGGCGTTTTCATGAAAAGCCTCATAAGTGGTTTCCTGATGTAAATAGGCAATCACTAAGATTAGAGTGGCAAAAGCGATAGATAAGCCTAGAATATTTAAACTACCATATTGCCAATTTTTACGGAAATTTCGAAGGGCGCTTTTGGTGGCTATAGAAATGTGATTGAACATAAAATTGATATTTCGGTGATTATCCCATAAAGTTAACTTATTCTACTTTTTTTACGAGCGAAAGAAGGGTTAAGTAGGTGAATGAAAAGTTAATATGGTTTAACTTAGCCCCAAATTTTAGCCAAAGCGGGAAATTTATTATTTTGACCACTCCTAAAAATGCAGCAAATTTATGTCTACCATTCCTCTCAATCACCACTACAAAGACCATCTATTATTAGGTGCTGCAGTTGGTTTTTGGTTGGTGTTTTTCTTGATTTTTATTGTGCCTTTTGACATTATCGAATTTAATTTTGCGGAGAAAATCTATTTGATGCCCCCTTATGGTTTTTTCTTTTTAGCTAGTTATTTATCGGCTGTTTTTTTACAAGAAAAAATTTATCAACATTGGAAACGCTGGAATCTCTGGTTAGAAATAGGAGTAATCGTTTTTACTTGTATTTTAAATCTTTTCCTAACTTATTTTTATTACACCTTACCCTTTAATAATGGCTATTTTAGTTTGATACTTTTTATTCGATTGGTTTATAAACCGATTGCTACGCTAACTATTTCTTTACTTGTTTTTGGTCGGTTATTTATTAATCGACAAACAACTATTACTAGGATAAAAACCTTGCCTGTAGATAAAATAACCTTGGTCGGCGAGAATAAAAATGATGCATTACAAATTGAACCGAGTCAAATTATTTGTATTTCTAGCGCTCATAATTATGTGGAAGTCTTTTATCAACAAAAAGGTACAATCAATAAACACTTGATCCGAAATTCTTTAAAGAAAGTCGCTCTAGATTTAGATTTTTTGCTGCAAGTTCATCGTTCTCACCTGATTAATCCTGATTATATTATCAAGTGGTTAGATAATAAAACTTTATTGGTTGATGAAAAAAGGATTCCTGTTTCTAAGACTTATCGAACGGCTGTCATTCAGCATCTAATTTCCATACCTAAAACCGCCCATTTAGTACCTAAAGGAGAATAAAGGCAGTTTCTGCGGATATTTTCGGGCTAACTTGTGAAAAAATCATTCTTTTATATCAAACACCCGAAGATGAAAAAAAATAAAATTAGCTTTTTAGTAATTGCTTGTTTCCTATTTTGGACTGCCTGTTCGGAACCCGAAGCACCTCTAATACTTAATCATGGAAAAATTCATAATGATATTCATCAAAGAAGTATTGGTAAACTTGCCTTTTTTCAGGAATATATTCCCGTCGACCAATTAACTGAAAAAGATTTTATAGAAACGGCTATTTTAGGAGAGGACAAACGCTTGTTTATGCGTATTTTTTTAGAACATACACAAACCCATTACCTACAAGAACTAGCCCCTGAATTAAAACCCAATCAGTTATGCAAAAAAGGGAATTGGCAATTGACTTTTTATTTAGATGGCAAACAAATTTATCAGGAAAATATTAACCCAGGCGCAGGAGGTTGTGCTTATCGGAATGAACAAACCATTATTGGCGTGCCATTGGCCTTTGGGGAAGAGATGGAACATTGGGGCGAATTTGTTTGGCTAAAAATGCTCAAAAGAGGGAAAGGAGAGAAAATATTAGCGACAGGTAAACACGATATGAAAATTGAAATTCGACCTTATATTAATGTAGACGAAGTTAAGGTTGGTAAAATTGTCGCACAAGGTACCATCAACCTAAAGAAAGATATCATTGATGTGTCACCAGCGGCAATTGTCTATCAAGCTATTCAATCGACGGATGATTGGATGGTTTCAGAAGCAGTTTTTGATAAAGAAAAAATTGTAGCACTCAATAAAAAAATTGCTCAGCGTGATTTTAAAAAAGTCACCAGTATTGTTGTGATTAAAGAAGGAGAATTATTACTTGAAGAATATTTTAATCATACTAATAGAAATACCTTACATGACACCCGTTCTGTAGGGAAATCATTTGCTTCTACTTTGGCAGGAATTGCTATAGCCGAAGGACATTTAACGGATGAACAAATGACGCTAGGGCAAATTTTTGATGTTAAAAAGTATCAAAATTACGACGAGCGAAAAGCTGATATTCAATTAAAAGATTTGATGATGATGAGTTCTATTTTAGCAGCATCAGATAACGATATGAAATCCGCAGGACAAGAAGAAAAAATGTATCCCACTGATAATTGGATGCAATTTGGTTTGGATTTGCCTATTGATGAAGCAAAGGTAAAACAAGCAGTATTTGATTATAGCTCAGTGAGTAGTGTTTTAGTTGGCGGAGCAGTACATCAATTAGTTCCTAATGGGCTTGAAAAATATTTATTAGAGAAGGTTTTTGAACCCTTAGGTATTGAAGATTATCGGTTTCAATATACGCCTCAAAAAGTGCTAAACACAGCAGGTAGCATTCAACTCAATTCCTTAGATTTAGCGAAATATGGACAGTTGTATAAGAACCAAGGTCAATGGAATGGTCAACAAATTATTGCTAAAAATTGGGTGAAAAAAACGCTTTCTCCGCTTGTTCCAAATGGACAAACGGATAGTGATGGTTACGGTTATTTCTTTTGGCATAAGACTTATGAAGTGGATGGAAAAATCTATCCTTGTGCTTATGCTTCGGGTAATGGCGGTAATAAGCTTATCATTTTTGAAAATTTACCGATTGTTATTGTGATTACCGCAACGGCTTACGGGAAACCTTATGGGCATTTTCAAGCTGATCAAATCGTTCAAGATTATTTGCTACCTGCGGTCTTATAGTAATAATTATTTAAAAGAAGTATTTGAGTGTTAAAAGGGCTTTATTGTAAGAAATAAAGCCCTTTTTTACGTAGATTGCAGGGGTGTTTTATTTTTTAGTAAGAACTTACTAAAAAAAATATTTTGATTTATAGCGCTAGGTTCGCCCAAAATTAGTTAATAAAATAAAATATTATCAAAATAATATTTTGATTTATGTTTAAAATGCAGAATTTTATTTATTTTAAATAAACTCTTTTCAGGTTATTATTTTAGGGTTAAAAATAATATTTTAATTATATTTATTTAATAAAAATAAATACGAACAAAATACTGTTTTAAAGATAAAAATACTTTTAATACAGAATATTATTTCGTGTAATTTATGTATTAATCAAAAATTTGAGCGAACCTAGCGTTATAGTAAGCCTTTACTATATTTGAAGGAAATTAATATAGCTAAATTTTGAATAAAACTAAAAAACGAATACTAGAGACGACCATCCGTCTTTTCAATAGGGATGGATTTGCTAATGTAAGCTTACCCTTAATTTCTAGAATAGTAGATATCAGCTTAGGGAATTTAACTTATCATTTTCACAAGAAAGAAGATTTAATCGAAAGTATTTATGCTTTATTCCAAGAGGAATTAGCCATTATTACCAAAGATTATAAGAAACTTTCAGACTTAGGTGAAATGGATCGACAGTTAAGAGATTTTTATGTTTTTCAACAGCGTTTTCAATTTTTTTATCTGGATTTATTAGAGATAGAACGTGCTTTTCCAATTATTGCGGCAAAACACCAACCCCATATTGAAGGGCAAATTAATGGATTAGCTAAAAGCTTTAATTATAATGTGGAGATTGGGAATTTAGTGGAACAAGATAATCCAATTATCTATCAGCATTTAGGCCAACAATTTTGGATGAATACCGTCTTTTGGTTGATGCAATTAGCGGTTAGAGGTAAATCAGGGACAGTTGATGAAATGGCACAAGCTGCTTGGTTATTAGTCTTACCCCATACAACAGAAAAAGGAAGAACAATCTTTGAAAATATTTTTAACATGGAAAAAATAAGTTAAAAAATGGCTACAATCATTGAAGACTATTATGCAATATTAGTATTAAGCGTATTAACCTTATTTGCTTTAGGTGATATTATAATTGGGTCTTATCATCGTGGAAAACGAAGAAAAGATGACTTAGCACAAGAGGCAGTAGGTTTTATTCAGTTATATACTTTAGTACAACCTGCAGTTGTGGCGCTTGCACTTTTACTTATGGGAGTGATTTTTCCTAATGCTCAAAATGAATTTTTAGGGACGACACTTTGGGTGGCCTTACCTTTCTACTTATTAGTAGATGATTGTTCTCAATACTGGTATCATCGAAAAGCACATGAATGGGAATGGCTGTGGAAATTACACCGACCGCACCATGCTACACCAGAAATGGGGGCATTCGCTACTTATAGAAATGCTGCTTTATACTATGCTTTATTACCCAATTTATGGTGGGGTGGTATTTTTACTTATTTAGGTTTTGGTCAAGCTGTAATCATAGGCTTAGTCTTAAAAAATATTGTCGTTATCGGCGCACATGGAAGTATTAAGTGGGATCGGTTTTTATATGAGAATAAGTGGCTACATCCAGTAGCTTGGTTTGTAGAAAGGTTTATTTCTACGCCTGCAACTCATTTTGCTCATCATGGCAAATCGGCAAAAGATGGGATTAGTGACCCGAATGGTAATTTTAGTAATATGTTTTTCTTTTGGGATATTCTATTCGGTACGGCGATAATTACTCGTCAATACCCAACAGAAATTGGCTTAGATAATGACCCAAATGATCCTTGGTATGCGCATTTATATTATCCAATCATTAAGTCTAAGCAGGAAGGAAGTGAAATCTCCGCAGGTTTCAAAAAACAATCTTATGTAACCAACAAACCACTTAAAGTGGAATTGGAAGTAGGTAAGCATTTATATTGCGTTTGTGGTATGAGTAAGGATAATCCTTTTTGTAATGGTTCGCATCATGGGACAACCAATAAACCTATTTTATTTGAGGTTAAGAAAAAGCGAAAAATGTCTTATTGTACTTGTAAAATGACTAAGACACCACCTTATTGCGATATGTCACATGAGCAAATGGATATGCCGAGTGTAGGAGCAATTAAAAAAGAAACGGCGAAAGTCTAAAACATAATTCAGTAAATTTTCTTATATTTGAGTTATTCTTTAATGTTCAAATTGTTTGATTCAATCAAATAATTTGAACATTAATATTTTAGGATTATTCATCTTGTTAATCCTGTATAATCCTGTCATCCTGTAGCTATGTTCCTTAAATTCTTTTACGCACTAAGAACACACGGTATCAAGGTAAGCCTTCACGAATACTTGACTTTAATGCAAGCGTTAAAGCAAGAGTTTACAGATTATACCTTAGACGATTTTTATTATTTGTGCAAAACCATTATGGTCAAGCAAGAAGTGCAATTAGACCGCTTTGACCGAGTTTTTGGGCATTATTTTAAAGGGTTGGAATTGATTCCGGATGATTTTTTTGTATCCAAGATTCCAGAAGATTGGCTGAAGGGAGAATTGCGAAAAGTATTGTCCGAAAAAGAGATGGAGGAGATTGAAAAAATGGGTGGCTTGGATGCTTTGATGCAGAAGTTTCGAGACTTGATGGCGGAACAACGCAAGCAACATCAAGGCGGCAATAAGTGGATTGGCACAGGTGGTTCGTCTGCTTTTGGTGCTTTTGGTTTTAATCCAGAAGGCTTTAGAATTGGACAAGAAAAGAATCGAAACAATAAAGCGATTAAAGTTTGGGATAAAAGAGAGTTTAGAAATTTAGATGATAAAATAGAGTTGAATACCCGTAGCATTAAAATGATTTTAAAACGACTACGGCATTTGACTAGAGAAGGATTACCAACGGAATTAGACATTGATGACACCATCAAAAATACGTCTAAGAATGCAGGGATGTTGGATATTAAGATTGTTGCCTCTAAGAAAAATAGAGTAAAAGTTTTGCTCTTAATGGATGTTGGTGGCACGATGGATGAGCATATTGATACTTGCCAAAAAATATTCTCCGCAGCTAAACATGAATTCAAACATTTAGAATTTTTCTATTTCCATAATTGTTTATACGAATCAGTTTGGAAAGACAATCGTCGTCGATTTTCTGAACGTATGCCAACTTTAGAGCTCATCAATAAATATAATAAAGATTATAAATTGATTTTTATTGGAGATGCGACGATGTCTCCTTACGAAATCTTTTATTCTGGCGGAAGTGTAGAGCATCATAATGATGAAGCAGGAATTAAGTGGTTAAAACGGATGAAAGACCATTTTTCTAGTATGATTTGGATTAACCCAACGGCAGAATACGAATGGAATTTTTATGAAACGATTCCGATGTTGCGAGAATTTACAGGCAATCGAATGTTTCCATTGACTTTGGATGGGTTGACGCAAGGCATGAAATGTTTGCGGCATCCTAAGAAAACTTACGATAATAATGCTTGGGATTTAGAAGATTTTAAGTAGCTAGGATTTGCTAAATTTTCAGACTTCAGTAAATCTTACCTACGTATGTTACGAGCTACCTTATGTCCAATTTCAGAACCGTACTACCTATAGAGAAAGCCTCCATTGATATTAATTATCAAAGCTCAATTCTCTGCATCGGTTCTTGTTTTACCGAAAATATAGGCGACTTATTAATTGAAAATAAATTTCCTACCCTGCTCAATCCTTTTGGTATTTTATACAATCCAATTTCTATTAAAAATAGTTTAGAAATTATCCTTTCTAAAAAAGCATACAAAGCGGATGATTTATTTTTGCACCGAGATTTATGGCGTAGTTTTGACCATCACGGTGTTTTTGCCCATCCAGATAAACAAAAAGCTTTAGCTACGATTAATAAACAATTAAAAGCAGCTCGTACCTTTTTATCGCAAACGAAACGACTCATTCTTACTTTTGGAACAGCTAATGTTTTTGTAAAAAAATCAACAGGAAATATAGTGGCAAATTGTCATAAACTACCCAATAGTGAATTTGAAAAACGTCGCCTATCCGTTTCCGAAATAAGTAACGAACTTGTCCCTATTTTACAGCAATTAAAAACACAAAATCCAGCACTAGAAATTATTTTTACGGTTAGTCCAGTTAGACATATTAAAGATGGACTATTAGAAAATCAACGCAGCAAAGCGACTTTATTATTAGCAATAGAAAATATCACTAAAAGGCTCTCCTATACCCATTATTTCCCTGCTTATGAATTGGTGCTAGATGATTTAAGAGATTATCGTTTTTTCGGAAAAGATATGATTCATCCCAATGAAATAGCCATCAATTATATATGGAATTATTTCCAACAAACTTATTTTTCTTCAGCAACGATGACTATTTTTAAACAAGTCCAAAAAATAGTGCAGGCTAGTCAACATCGCCCATTGCATATCGAAACAGATGCCCACCAACAATTTGTCAAAAAACAATTAGAAAAAATCTCCACTTTCACCAAACAATATCCTTTTATAAAGCTTACAACAGCACAAGAAAGATTTCAAGCACAATTAAAATAAGAGAAAGTAAAAGATTTGGTAATTCCATAAAACTTTGCGTCTTTGTGTCTTCGCCCACCTTAGGGCTGGCTTGACGGCAGTCTGGGCTGGTTTAGGTGCGTAAGAAAGAATAAGTTAGATTGCAATAAATTAAAATTAAAAAGGTGGACGAGCAATTATATTTTAAAAAATTATTAGAACAGGTTTTAGCGGAGAAGAAAGCAGATTTCGAAGCCTATAAACAATTAATTGCTGATTTGCCAATGACAGAACGAAAAGAAAAAGGATTTACTTGGCATCCTTTGAATGTGGTAAAGTTTGGTTATACGATTGGGGAACGTTCTTTTGTCATTGTTGAAAAGACCTCAGAAACCGATGCACCTAGACAATTTCGTTCAGGAAAAACAGTTCGTTTATTTACCTTGTCAGAGGGCGCTTATAGGCCAGAGAGAATTGGGGTCATTAATTACATCAAGGACAAAAAGATGAAAATCATCTTGAGTGCTAAAGACATTCCAGATTGGTTGAGTCAAGGAAACTTGGGTGTAGATATACAATTTGATGAGCGAACGTATTTAGAAATGGAGAAAGCTGTTAAATTAGTCAGCAAGGCGAGTAGGGATAGATTAGCAGAATTGAGAAGTGTTTTATTAAATAATAAAGTAAAAGCCCGTTTTTTAAACGGGCATCCAGTAACGATTCCTAATTTAAACGCTGGCCAAAATAATGCAGTCAATCAAATTGTAGCGGCACAAGATGTTTCGATTATTCATGGCCCTCCAGGAACAGGGAAAACGACCACGATTATTCAAGCTATCAAACAATTAATTAAAACCGAAAATACTGTTTTGGTTTGTGCGCCAAGTAATGCGGCGGTGGATTTATTGACAGAAAGAGCCGCCGCACAAGGTTTATCAGTTGTAAGGCTTGGTAATATTTCCAGAGTAGACGAAGACATTATTAAACATACTTTAGAAGCACAATTAGCCGCTCATCCAGAAAGTAAAAATATTAAAAAGGTAAAGATACAGGCAGCAAATGCTCGAAAAAAAGCAGGGAAATTCAAACGGAAATTTGGCGGCAAAGAGCGAACAGAAAGACGAGAACTATACAATGAAGCTAGAGAATTAACTGCTTGGGCAAATCAATTAGAAGACCGTTTAATTGACCAAATGCTAGATGGAGCGCAAGTAATTACTTGTACCTTGGTCGGTGCAAGTCAGAGAGTTTTAGCCAAAAGAAAGTTTAGAACCGTTTTAATTGACGAAGCAGCGCAAGCTTTAGAACCTGCCTGTTGGATTCCTATTACTAAAGCCAGTAAAGTTGTTTTTGCAGGCGACCCATTTCAATTACCGCCAACTGTTAAATCCACCACCTCTAAAAAAGAAGGACTAAATATTACCCTTATTGAAAAATGTTTACAATTTTTGCCTCAAATTAGTTTTTTAAACCTGCAATACCGTATGCACGAAGCGATTATGGGGTTTTCTAATCAACAATTTTATGATGGAAAATTAATAGCAGATGAAAGTGTTAAAACACATCAGTTAGCATTACCTGAAGGGCAACCTGTTACTTTTATTGATACCGCAGGTTGTGGATTTGAAGAAAAAGTAAACCCTGAATTTAAAAGTCGTTATAATCCCGACGAATTTCAAATGCTTTGCGAACATCTTTATTTAATGGTGGATGCTTATCAAAAACAAGAAATGGATTTACCAAGTATTGGTATTATTTCTCCTTATCGAGAACAGGTAATTTATATGAAAAAACAAATTGCTGAAGATGAAAAATTAACCGCTTTATCATTTTCCATTAATACAATTGATGCTTTCCAAGGGCAAGAGCGAGATGTCATTTATATCTCTTTAGTTCGGTCGAATGGTAAAGGCGAAATTGGCTTTTTAAAAGATTATCGTCGAATGAATGTAGCGATGACAAGAGCTAGAAAAAAATTGGTTGTACTAGGAGATAGTGCGACTATTGGAATGGATAAATTTTATGGTAATTTTCTAGATTATTGTGAGAAAGCAGGGGAGTATAAGACGGCTTGGGAGTATATGCAGTAATTCAGTTGCCAGTTGCCAGTTTAGTGGTTTTTGGTATTACTAGAATCTAAACTGGCAACTGATAACGGGCAACTCGTAACCATTAAACGTTAAATAATGACCGAATAATAGCAAAAGATGATTTTTTTTCGTACTTTGTTAACTCTTACCATCGCCTTAATGACACTCAACTATACATTGAATATGAACAAAAATTGACATTATGAATCAATTTCATTGGACTTACTGGGATCATTTCGGACGACAACATATTGTCGGCATTTTACATGGCATCAAATCAGGGCATTTAGTTATTCACTTAAACTCAAGAATACTCATCATTGATTTTAATGTATTGAATGCAAAAAAATATTCTTTCTTGATTAATGAAGAAATATGCGAGCTGCAAATTAAGGAGGAAGATAGTGGTTTTAAATATGACCTTGGGGTAAACGAAGAGCAAGCAGCAAAGCGAAAAGCAATAGAAAAGCAAGCAAATCGCAAATTTTTATACCAACAAATAGGGGCAGTTGCTTTGACCACTTTATTACTTTTTGGAATTGCAGCAATTGTGTTTTATTTAAATAGTCCTCAGTAGCTTGGACTTCCAACCCTAAAACGCTGATTTACTAAACCTGCCAAATTATTTTAGTATTCTCCTTTAAGCACCGCTCTTAAAGATTTTTCTTCCTGCATATAAATAAAACTCAAGTATAATAATAGCAATAAAGTATTCATACCTAAAGTAGCAATTAAACCACCTGGATTTATCCATTCACTTAATACATAAACACCTACTGCGACTAATAAATAAAGGCCCATTCTCCAAATAGCATAAGGAATTGGGTAATATTTTTGCCCTAAAAGATAACAGGCAAGGGTCATAAAAGTATAGCAAATTAAAGTTGCCCAAGCTGAACCCATATACCCTAAAATGGGAATCCACCAAATATTTAAGGCAATGGTAATCAAAGCACCGCCAACAGAAATATAAGCGCCCCACTCCGTTTTATCAATTAGTTTATACCAGACAGAGAAATTATAATAAAGTCCTGCTAGTACGTTAGCGACTAAAACTATGGGAACTATTTTTAGCCCTTCCCAGTATGCTTCGTTTCTTAAAAGATGTTTAAATAAATCTAAATACAGCGTTACGACTAAGAAACCAATTAATCCAAAAATTAGGAAGTATTTTGCTACAATAGCATAAAGCACCTTAGCATTTTTTTGATTTTTATTTCTAAAAAAAAAGGGTTCTGCCCCATACCTAAAAGCTTGGGTAAATAAAGAAATGAGGATAGCTAATTTATAATTCGCTCCATAAATACCAACTGCCGCTTTATTTTCTTCAACTGTTCCTGTTAACAATCTTTCTAATAATAATTTATCTAACATTTCATTGATTAGATAAGCAAAACCTACTATAACCAAAGGAAGCACATAACGCATCATGTTTTTCCATAATACTAAATCTAACATGAACCTATACTGCTTAAATGTAGGCGAAAGTAATAGAAAAGCAATTAGACTTGCGATAAAAGTAGATATAAAGATATAGCCAATCCCAATTTCTGGAGAATAAACAGTATTAATAAACGGATGTAAGAATTGAAGGGCTTCACTTTCCAATGCCCAAGGGCAAAATTTTAGAAAAAAGAGATTTAAGCCTAAGTTGATAAATATATTGGTCAATCGGATACTTGCAAATCGGATAGGACGCCCTTTTAGGCGCAATTCAGCGTAAGGTAATTCACTTAATGTATCAAGGCAAATAATTCCTATACACAAATAGACAAAAGCTTTATAGTCTACTAAATTATAAGAGGAAATAAAATAAGGAGCAAGTGAAGTTGCTAAAACAACTAAAATGACTGTAGATAATGCTATGGAAGAAAAACCTGTATTAAAAGTAACTTTTCTATCTAATGATTTATCTGTACCAAATCGGAAATAAGCGACTTCCATTCTGTAGGTAAAAAAAACCATGGAAAAAGCTACAATAGCAAAGAGTTGAGTAACAATTCCATATTCACTAGGAGCAAATATTCCCGTATAAAGCGGAACTAAAGCAAAATTTAGAATTCGTCCTAAAATACTACTAACCCCATATATCGCTGTTTCGCTGGCTAACTTTTTAATAGACATTTGGTCTTGTTTTACCTTTTATGAAAAGAGCTTCCAGAACTTCAAGTTCTGGAAGCTCTGAATCTTTCAGATTAATAGCTAATTACGTAAATAAAGCGATAAATAAAGTAATTGAAGTGGCTACAAAACCGACCATGAAAATATTATAAGACGTAGTTAAATAACGATATTTTTTGTCTAGGACTTTTCCTAAGTAGTATAAATCTCGGACCATATTACCATACATCAATTCGCCATCTCTAAATACGGCATCCATAACTGCCTCGTATTCATCCAAGTCTAAATGGACAAAATTCCCAAAGAAAATAATATTTTTTTGATTGATAATTTTATCTTTTGATTGTTTATTAACCGTCGTCACTTTAGGACGGGCAGATAAGACAGCAAAAACAAGGGAAGTTAAACCCGTTATAAAAAAGACACTAATTGCCATTAAAATCATGGGTTTAGTCTCTGCCACATTTCTATAAGTCAATAAAGAAATCATTACTGATAATAAAATAGCATTGACGCTAATCATGATATTTGCCTTATTATCAGCAATGGCACTTAGGTTAATATGATTTCGATAATTAGTTCGGAAGAAAGTTTGAATGGCTCGATTAGGGACTTTTTCTTCGAGGTTTTCAAATGCGTTGGGTTTTGCTTCTTCGACAAAAAGATTTCTTTTCTTTTTTAGTTTTTGTAATTGATTTTTAACTGCTAAAATATTAGTGGCTAAAGCAGATTCAAAAGTTAATTTGCCGTAAGGCGTATAGAATTTAGTACCTAAGAGTTGTTGCAATTCTAAAGTATACCATTGTTCTTTAGGTAGCGGTGTTTTCTGATATAACTCTTGTTCTAATTGTAATAAAGCAGATTTTGAAGTAAAAGCTTCTCCGTAGGTTAAGGCGCGAAAAGCATCATGAAAGACTTCTTGTTCCCCGTTGACAGGCACTTTTGAAGTATTTGCTAAGCGGATAAAATCTTTTATTTTTTCCGTTTTCGCTTTAGGATAGTCTTCTTCTGTTAAGAATTGTACGACATTTTTGATAGCGGCTTCGGTAGGATTACTGTAATCTAATAAATGACCTGTTGGATAGAACCAACCAGCAATACATAACATTTCCATCGCTTGTGGTGGCAAGTCAAAATCGTTTCCTACTTCTTGGATGGATTCTACTAACCTTGTAGCAAATTCATAATTATGATACAATAACCGACTATCTTGATTGATTTTAAACAAATCAAAAACAGTAGTTTCCGCTTTTGCCAACATTCCTTGAGGAAGAATTTGTTTTGTTTGTAGAGTCATTGCTGCTAAGTTGATTTAAAGAAATGATTCAAGTTTGGTCGCCAATTGTTTTCTAGGCATCAATTTGTAACAGACAACTTGAAAAAGTTAAATTTAAATCGAGACTTTCCAAATAAATTTTCGTCTATAAATTGAAGAACTACTTATATTATTTAATTTCTGTAGAAAATAGCCGAATATGTTCTTTAGAAAACACTTAATTAAGTAGATTACAACTTATTTTACGCACAAATTAAGCTTTAAGGTCGCACTTGCGCAATTTTTTTACGAATTTAGTAACTTTATTGTTGAAAAAAGTAATTTTTCTTACTTTTTTCTTATTATTCAGTCATCCTTTTGGATGAAAAGGTGCAAGTAACCTACATTATTAACGATAATACTTTATCAAAAATTTATTTCTAATTTATGGCAAATTTAATAGACTTATTACAAAGCCAGTTGTCCGACGGATTAATTGACCAACTGAGTAAACAAATCGGTGCGCCTCAACAGCAAACTCGAACAGCAGCAGATAGCATTCTTTCTTCTTTAATTGGTGGATTGGCTAAAAATGCACAACAACCAGGAGGAGCAGATGCTTTGGCGAATGCTTTAGATAATGATCATGATGGTAGCCTTTTGGATAACTTAAATGATTTAATTGGTGGGGGAAAACCTGCGAATATTAATCCTAGAGCAGCTAACGGAGAAGGTATTTTGAAGCATGTACTTGGAGGAAAGAAAGGCGGTGTAATGGATATGGTTAGCCAAATTAGTGGACTTGGACAAGGGCAGACAGGTAACTTAATGGCGATGTTAGCACCTATCGTAATGGGCATGTTGGGTAAACAAAAAAAATCAAGTGGGTTAGACTCTGGTGGTATTGCTAATATTTTAGCAGGCGCTTTGGGTGCTCAAAAGCAACGTGGAGGTTTGGCAACTACCTTAATTACAAATCTTTTAGATAGAGATGGTGATGGTAGCGCAATAGATGATGTGGCTAAGATTGGAATGAATATCTTTAGCAAATTCTTTAGGAGATAAGCGATTTCTTTATACTGAAAATTAAAAAAGGTCATGGAAGCAATTCCATGACCTTTTTTAAGGAAAGGTAAAATAGAATGATTATTGAACAACTAATTTTCCCGTAATAGTCTTTGCCTCTCCCACCAACTGAAAATAATAAACACCATTTACCAATTCTTCTCTATTAATTTCCACACTTTCTACCTTAATTCGCTCCACTCGTTTTATTGTTCGCCCTGCCAAATCATTAATCAATAAAGTATAATTATCCCGATTCGGATTGATAAAAGATATAGTTGTTGTTTGACTAAAAGGATTGGGTTGAATTTTTACAGCAGTACTTTGAACTAGATCTTCTGTATTCGTCAGAATAGCAGCAATACAGTTTCCTAACACGCTTGTATTAACTTGTTGGTAACTTCTGTTAATGATATCGCCAATGCTTTCTATACAAACAAAATCATCATTATATTCAGTAAAATGAACTCGTAATAGCGATTCTAAGCCTCTTGATTTTTCAATGGTAGAGTCTTGCAAAGATAATCCAAGAATTTCTCCAGTTGCCATATTGGCTTGTAACATCACAGGGAATTTTTGAATATCTACTAAACTTTCTACCGCTTGAATTTGTACCCCTTTTAAGGTAAATTGAAAACCTACAATTTCAGAATCTGGGTTTCGGATGGCAATATCCACATATTTCTGAACAGGATTGACCAGATTAATCACCAAATTGACTTCTTCATTGGTATTTAATATCCCATAAGGAAAATCACAATGACTATGAATTTCATTACTTGGGTGTAAATGTCCTTGTTCAAAATTGACACAATCAGATAATAACGCCGCATCATAAACAGTGAGTCGTTCATCTCCATTCAGATCATTACAAGGTGTAGCAATTATTTCTTCATCTAAAATAGCAGAGATATAAGATTGGACATCTGCTTTGTCTTGTGCCCTACTATTATTCACATCCCCCATCAATGCAGTACCGCCACAAACGCCTTCACAGTCTGCTAATACGCTTCCATAAAGTGTGCCTTCACAATCTGCAAATATTGGGCAATCTTCATTTAGTGTTACGACTAACTTGCCTGATGAGCGGTCTAAATTCATGCAAACTTGCGCCCAATTATTATCTAGATTTTTTTCTACTCTGCCTAAGGCGTCAGGCTGATTATTCCAATTAATTCTAGTGATAAATGTAATATCTCCATCAGGTATATCCGTTACATCTATCCATTGACAATCTAAGTTTGACCCATATTCATCATAACATCCTACTGATAAACCCATATTAGCACAGCCATATTTATTATTGCCGGTTGGACAACCTAAATCTATGACGCAAAATCCACTTTTAAAGCCACTAGGAATTTTATTCCCATTAGCATCAAATAATAAATACTCTGCATAGTTTTCGTAATGAAAATGATTATGGCAGTTATCAAATACAAATTGCTCATTATTTAAAGCTGGTTGACCGATGTAATAATCTAATTCTCCAATATTTTCAAAACGAGTAGTAAATCGAATAATGTCTCTCCAACCTGTTCCTTTCAAACAGCCCTCTTCAATCCAGCATTCATCTTCGGTGTAAATACTGTCTAATTCGATACTTGAAAATAAAATATCCTGTCTTACTGCCAAGTCTGGTCCATTTGGACACAATGGATCTCCTTGTGGCCGACAGGAACCATCATCAATTGTTGCTAGTGGATTATAATTGCAAGAATTTCGGTCCATACAACCAATGACTGGTCCTTGATAATCTATCGAAAAATTAATAACATCGCCACAATCTCCATCTGTATCTGAAATTCTAATTAGATAAGGGACCTCTGCATTTAGAAAGGCATTCACTACGGCTTGAAAACCACAATTACCAGAATTATCATCAAAAAAGATAAAGCCTTCTAGCCCTCCAGGTATAAAACTTTCGCAACGATCATATACCCAAATACGTGTATCACATTCATTCACATCACAAGTAGAAATAGTGTACGTCCCAATAGAATCTGGTGTAAAACTATACCAACTATCTCTTTGTCGAGCTTGATAGGTACCTTGTGTAACCTCGACTGCTTGGGAACAAGAAGTACCTGGTTGACAATTAACTTCAAAAGATTTACTCAACCCAAATTGGCTTTCTTGTAACACTAAAGAATCGCTTACATAAATTTCAAAACCACCTCCTTCTACAATCCCATCTCCAAAACCATCAAATATGGTAAAGGTCAAGCACTCAAAAATACCTACACAAAAGGTATCTAAAAATATTTCTTTTTGGAAGTAAGCATCTTTATCCACCATGGTATAAATAGAATCTCCTGAACCTAAAGTCCAAGAATTTTCTGCCCATTTATCTGTTTCAACTCGTAAGACAACCATCACTTTATCATCTGAACAGGTTTGGCTATAGATGTTCGAAAAAAAGAAAAGACCAATAAGTACTAGTAAATATTTTCTCATTTTTTCTGTTTGCTAGAAGGCAAAGGATTTAATTGCATTACTAAAATATGCGGGTAATGGTTGCTTTTGAGGAAGCTTAAATTTTATTAATCGACTTTAGGGAGTAGAAAGGATAAGATGAATTGCTAAATTAAGGGGAATAATAATGAAATAAAAGTAAAATAAAGAAACTTAATTTTGTTAGGACAAAATTTTTGAAGCTATTACTTAAATATTACATTTTAGGGGAAGAAAGGAGAACCGTTCAAGGAGATGAACATCAAATCAACCCTCTAGATTTTAGTCCTAAGTATTTATTAATCGTATTGAGGGATAAATCTTCTGGTTTGGTTAAAATAGATTGAATGCCATACTGCTTGAGGATTTGAACCATCTGTTCCTTTTTGTTTAAAAATTTTCGAGCAACGGTTTGAAAATAAATTCCTTCAGTATCTGTTACGGTTTGGTTGACAAAATCTTTGATTTCGGTATTTTCAAAAATGACCACTACTAATAAATGAAATTTACTAACTTTTCGAAGGATCGGCAAAACTCTTTCTAAACTATAGCGACTTTCAAAGTTAGTGTATAATAGTAATAAACTTCTTCTGGTAATGAGTTTTCTGGCAGCGTAATATAATAATTCATAATCAGCTTCTAACTGCCCTGATTTTTCTTTGTATAATGCGGTTAAAATTTTATTTAATTGAGTCGATTTTTTATCTGCCTGAATAACGGTCCCGATTTTATCAGCAAAAGTAATTAAGCCTGCATAATCATGTTTTTTTAAAATAATATTAGAAATAGCTAAACTTGTATTGACTGCATAATCCATTAAACTCATACCATTAAAGGGCATTTTCATATTCCGGCTTTTGTCAATAATTGAATAAACTTGCTGTGCTCGTTCATCTTCATATTGATTCACCATTAAAATACCTTTCCGGCTACTTGCCTTCCAATTAATGCTTCGGTAATCATCTCCTCGGACATAATTTTTGATTTGCTCAAACTCGTAACTATGTCCCAACCGACGAACTTTTTTGATACCTTCTTGATAAGATAACCGAGATAATGCTTTTAGTTGCATTTCCTTCATTTGAATAATGGAAGGGTAAACAGGAACGATCGTCGGAGTGCTACCTTGGACTCTTCTTTGAACGAATCCAATAATGGTGGCTAAAAAAATATTGGTATAACCGAAAGCATATTCCCCTCTGACAACTGGGGTTAAATTATATTGAATAGTTGGATTAGCTCCACCTGCTAAGTCTTGTATAATTTCAAAATCCCTTTTCTGAAATTGGACAGGTAGTTCTTCTATAATTATTGCTTTCAAAGAAAGGTTAGCATTATTTTCTATCGTGAGGCTTATTTTATTAGCATCGCCTAAAGACAGTAATTTGGGTAATTTACGTTCACATTGAATTTGTGTATTTTTATTGAATAATAAGACGATATCCAATAGCGTAATGATGATGCCTAAAATCAGTAAAGTTTGAGCAATTGGGAATAAAAAAGAGAAGGGAAAACTCAGGCAAAATAATAAGACGAAACTACCAAAACTCCAGAAGAATCGGTTGGTGAGGTAGGTGTTTTTGATGAGTTCTAGCATTGGTTTATTTTAAAAATTAGGGTATAGTTCTAAAAACAGTATACCGCAATAAAAATTCCAATACTAATAAAACTAATCCCCAAAGGGCAAAATAATGAAATTCTTCGCTATATCGTTTAATACTTGTTACTTCAATTTCTGTTTTTTCTAATTGATTAATTTCTTCGTATATTTTTTCTAATCCATCTCCTGAAGTCGCTCTAAAATATTTCCCACCAGTCATTTCTGCGATTTCTCCTAATAAAGCTTCATCAATTTCTACTCTAGCTAGACCAAAAATATATTTGCCATCACTTCTTCTACTAACAGGTGTTAAGGCATCTCCAGTAGAACCAACGCCAATCGTATAAACTTTTACATCAAATTCTCTAGCAATTTCAGCGGCTGTATAAGGTTTAATATAACCAGCATTATTGACCCCATCCGTTAATAAAATAACGACTTTACTTTTGGCTTCGCTATCCTTCAGTCGATTAACAGAAGTGGCCAAGCCCATACCAATCGCTGTACCATCTTCTAATAATCCACATTTTAAACCCGCTAAAAATTCTTTCACTACTTTATGGTCAGTCGTTAATGGACATTGAGTAAATGCTTCTCCCGAAAATACAGATAAACCAATACGGTCATGTTCTCTTTTATTCACAAAATCTGCCGCTACTCGCTTACTTTCTTCTAGTCTATCAGGCTTAAAATCTTGTGCTAGCATACTACTTGACAAATCCATCACTAAGAAGATATCAATTCCTTCTGCTTTAATATCTTCTTCTTTTAAGGTCTTTTGTGGTCGAGCTAAAGCAATAATTAAGAAGATTAAAGATAACGCTCTTAGTAAGGGGAGATATTTTCGTAGCGTTCCCCTTAAAGAAGAAATACCTGCTATAGCTGCTAGCGTGGGCATTTTTAAATGAACATACCGTTCCTTTTGCTGATAGAAATACCAAGCTGCTATTGCTGGTATCAACAATAGAAGTCCTAATAATTCAGGATTGACGAAATTTATATTTTCTAAAAAGGACAAGTGGTTGTGAGTTGTCGGTTGTCGGTTATCAGTTATCGGTTGATTAATTCTAACTTAACTGATAATTGATAACGAGAACCAAAATGATGAATTATACGGTTTCTTTTTCCGCTTCTATAATAACTGGCTTAACCTTCGTCGCTATTACAAAATCTTCTGCTTCTTGCCATACTCTATCATGAAAATCCGCAGGCGGTTTGGCTTTCGCAAATTTTACTAAATCGGCTACTTGTAAAATATTTTGTAATTTATCTTTCCAACTACTATCAAAATCGACCTTTTTCAGACTTCTTAAAATTTCATCTGTAGTGGATTCTAAAGCAGGTATTTCGTAGCGATTTTCTAGGTATTCCCTAATTGTATAGGTTAAGCGACTTTGATATTTTTTAATAGCTCCTTGTTGCCATAATTTTTCTCCTTTCAAGGTGTTTAAAGCTGTTAGCGCAATTTCATGGGCTGGCAACTTAATTTCTAGAATAGGAGGCGCTGCTTTTTGTGCTTGTCGTCTTTGCCATAAATAATAGGCTAGAACAGCAAAACAAATCATTAAGAAGGCAACGATTAAAAAGAGATAATCTTCCCAATTGGCTTGCTCTCTAATAATATCTTTAATATCTGCTAATTGGATACTATCTTGTAGTATAACGCTAGCTACATTAATTGGAATTCGATTGGTTTTATAGATATTTGATGCGCCGTTTTGTTTTAAGACAAAAGGTATTTCAGGTATCCAATAATATCCCGAATCCCAAACTTGCAAGGTTAAATCTTTTTTTAATACAATATCCTGCCCAACTTGTGTGGTATCCCAATTGGTTTCTGCTTCAACATCTAAATTTTCGACTTCTTTTAAAGCGGTTAAATCAATTGATTCTAAAGCTGCATTTTGTGGAAGACTTGTAGTTAGGTGTAGTTGGAATTTGTCTCCGATTACCATATTGGAACTATCTACATTTGCGCTCACAGAGACTCGTTGTGCTTGTGCAGATACGCCAAACAAAAGCAGAAAAAAGAAGGTAATTGGTAAAATGGAAAATTTCATTTATAGTATAGACTTTAGCTAACTAGCTGCTAATAATAACCTTAATAATTGCTAATAACTTCCTATCTTCCTCGTTTCTTAAAAAACTTCAATAAAGCATTGACATAGGATTCATTGGTTTGAATACTGACGACATCTGCGCCTGATTTGGCAAATGTGCTTTTCAAATAGTCAAAATTTTCTTGAAACCAACTTTTATATCTTTCTCTAATTCGCTTTACTGACGTATCTAACCAAATTCGTTGCCCTGTTTCTGCATCTAATACTCTAACTAAACCGACATTTGGAATTTCCACCTCTCTAGTATCATACATGTGTACGCCAATAATATCATGTCGACGAGCAGCGATTCTTAGAGACGTTTCATAATCCTTAGTAAAAAAGTCGGATAGTATGAATGTTGTACAACGCTTTTTAATAATATTATTCAGATATTCTAAAGCAATGGATAAATTAGTGCCTTTTCCTTCTGGCTTAAAATCAATTAATTCACGGATAATTCTTAGAATATGCTTTTTCCCTTTTTTAGGTGGAATAAATTTTTCCACCTTATCAGAAAAGAAAATAACGCCTACTTTATCATTATTATTAATTGCTGAAAAAGCTAGAACTGCAGAAATTTCTGTAATAATTTCATTCTTCATCTGTTCATTCGTTCCAAAAAAAGAGGAAGGACTAATATCTACCACTAGCATTACGGTTAATTCTCTTTCTTCCTCAAAAACTTTGATGTAAGGGTCACCTGTTCGGGCGGTAACATTCCAATCTATATTCCGCACATCATCGCCATATTGATACCCTCGAACTTCACTAAAAGACATTCCTCTTCCTTTGAAAGCACTATGATATTCCCCTGAGAAAATGTGCTTACTCAGACCCTTCGTCTTAATCTCTATGCGCCGAACTTTTTTTAGTAATTCGCTCGTTTCCATGATTTCGAGTTTTATCAAGTAATTTCCTATTACTTGATAAATTAATGAGTGACTAATTTGAAATCTTCCAATTATAGAAAGTTACAGGAAGATAACCTTATCAACTTGAAATATTGTTCTGCTTTTTCAAAACATTCTCTAAAACAGTTGCCGAACCGAAGCATTTTTCCGAATATTAGCTTTTAGCTTTTTATAAGGAATCATGATTCGTTGACGGTCATAAATGATATGAAAATCACTATAAAAAGAAATACCTTCTTTACCTAAAGTAAAATAGGTGAATTCCTGATTTTTTATCCAATTTCGATAACTTTCGTTTCGCTTATAAATAGGACTTTTAATAATTTCTGCGGCTACCTGTTTTTTGATAAACTGCTTATAATTAAAGCCTTTTTTAAAAATGGTAGTTAACTCAATAACTTCGCCGTTAGTTAAATCATAATTAAAGGTTTTCGTCTCTTCGCCAACTCCCCACGTTGCATGATAAGTGAGCATACCACTTACAAAATTGTCGGTTAGTAGCGCTACATCCGTCCAACTATAAGCCCTTTGACTTGCTCTTAATTCAGCTTTTGTCCCTTTTTTACGAATTTTTTGGACATTGACTCGACAATCCTCAATCCAATCTTTAGTCAGTAAAACCATCACTTCATTAAAGATAGCATGACTACTTTTTGGGAATAGAAAATCGTAATTTGTATAATAATCAGCGTATTCTAAGCAACTGATGTCTAAACTTTTTTGTAGTTGAAAAGATACAATTTTTTGCTTGTTTTGTTGGTCATAAAAACTAACACTTAGGTTTTGGTTGGGTTTATAGATACCCCTTAAAGAGCCTAGAGATGTTGATGTCTTTTCATCTGCAAAATTTAAGTACAGATTTTTATCTACAGATAAAGTGCCATTTATAACCGCTTTTTTCTTGGTTTTGGTGTAATAAGCAGTACCTAAAACTCTATGATTATCTACTCGTTGCAAAATTATTTCAACTGCTTCATTATTTATTTTGCCACTATAAGCATTTATCCACTTATTATCTCCACAAAAAGTTGGGAAATCTGGTTGTCTAGCAACTTCTTCTAATTGAATGGTATTGCCAATAGTACCTGCTTCATTTTTCCAATCTAATTGGATGACCTTACCTTCCATTCTTCCACTCAAATACCCCGTACATTTATTTGTTCGGTTAAATTCTCTTAATTGTATTTGACTGCCGTCAAGTGTACCTTTCAATTTGAATTTATCTCGACTTCTCAAATAAGTTAAATCCCCTGAACATACTTTACTATTGCAGGTTAGCGCAATAGTGACGTCATTAATATCGTCAATTCGCCCTTTATAATACTTGGTCGTACCTGTACTTAAGCTAGTTTTAACTAGTGTTTGCGCTTGAGCGAAAGGGGAAAAAAATGTGATGATTACTAATCCCACAATAACTTTCATAAAATGATGCATTGTTAGTGTTTTGTTTTTTATAAAAACTGCGGGAGTAGAAGAGGTGATTTTCAATTTATTATATTTTATCTTCAAAAGATAGAAAATAATTATTTTTTAGTTGATTAAACCTAAAAATCGTTTTGAAAATTGAAAATAGAGTCTTTAAAATTAAAAATCGATTAAGGTACTTCTACCGTATTTAAAATCTTACTGATAATATCTTCTTGTGTAATGTTTTCTGCTTCTGCCTCGTAAGTCAAGCCAATTCTATGGCGCATAATATCATGGCAAATATTTCGGACATCTTCTGGAATCACATACCCTCTTCGTTTCATAAAAGCATAAGCTTTGGATGCCATTGCTAAATTAATACTCGCTCTTGGAGAACCACCATAACTAATTAAATGACTCAAATCGCCTAACCCATGCCCTTTGGGGTCTCTAGAGGCAAAAACAATATCTAGAATATATTGCTCAATTTTTTCGTCCATATACACTTTACGAACTGTCTTTCTAGCTTTTAGTATATCCTCTGGGCTAACAATTGCGTCTATTTTTTCAAAATCTCCTTTTAGATTTCTACGCACTATTTCTCTTTCCTCTTCTTTACTAGGATAAGTGATTTTTGCTTTGAGCATAAAACGGTCAACCTGTGCTTCTGGTAAAGGATAAGTACCTTCTTGTTCGATTGGATTTTGGGTAGCCAATACTAAAAACGGTTGATCTAATTTGAAAGTATCGTTGCCAATGGTTACTTGCCGTTCTTGCATCGCTTCTAATAAAGCACTTTGTACCTTAGCAGGAGCTCGATTGATTTCATCTGCCAAAACAAAATTGGCAAAAATGGGCCCTTTTCTAACCGTAAATTCATTTTGGCTAGGATTAAAAATCATCGTACCTATAATATCCGCTGGCAATAAATCTGGTGTGAATTGTACCCGACTAAACTTGGCATTAACGGCACTAGATAGGGTTTTAATTGCTAAGGTTTTTGCTAAACCTGGTAAACCTTCTAATAAGACATGACCGTTTGCTAATAAACCAATCATTAATCGTTCAATCATATAATTCTGACCAACAATTACTTTAGCGGTCGCTTCATTTAATTTTTCTACAAAGGCACTGTCTATATAAATTTGCTGATTCAGTGCTTCAATATCCACAGATTGCATAAATTGGGTGTTTTAAAGTATAGGAGAACTTCTGCTCTCCGAAAAATCATAGAGCATTAAAGGCCCCTAATACTAGAATCGTAAAAATAATGCTTTTACGCTTTAATTCTGTATAATTTTTTAGATAAAAGAAGGCAAAGATGCTTAATTTTTTAGAAAACTGCGCTAATTTAATTTGTTCTGTTTTTAGATTAAGTTTTGATTGGGGATTTTAACCAAAAATTAACAGGGATTAGAGTTGCGAGCTGGAAGAATTTGAAACCAATATGCCTAAACTATCTGCTAATTTTCCTACATTTAGGCTGCTAGATAATTTAATAGCTTATTTTTCTAACCTTTAACTACAAACATTCATAGTATGAAAAAAATATTTTTACTATTATTAATAGCAACGATGGTGGCTTCCTGTGCCGTTGCGCAAAAGACGAGTAGTGTTGATAAGAAACTAGCTGCTTTGAAGAAAGAAGCAAAAACTAAAATTGATGCGAAGGCTAAAATGGCGCAAGTCATGGTAGATAAGGTCTTTAGTTTTGCAGAATTAGGCTTTCAAGAAGAAGAAACTTCTAAATACTTAACAGGGATTTTAAAAGAAAATGGCTTTACTGTTGAGGAAGGAATTTCTGGTATCCCGACTGCTTGGTGGGCAAAATGGGGAAGTGGAAAACCGGTCATTGCGATTGGTAGTGATTTGGATTGTATTCCTAAAGCTTCTCAAAAACCTGGGGTTGCGTATCATGACCCAATTGTGGAAGGCGCGCCAGGCCATGGTGAAGGGCATAATTCGGGTTCACCTTTAAATATTCTTGCGGTTTTGGCCGTCAAAGAAATTATGGAAAGAGAAGGCATATCTGGTACGTTGATTTTATGGCCAGGGGTGGCAGAAGAATTGGTGGGTACAAAGGCCTTCTATACCAGAGATGGTTATTTTGATGATGTGGATATTTCCATTTTTACGCATGTGAGCAGCAATTTATCTGTCTCTTATGGACAAGCTAGAGGAACAGGATTAATTTCTGTAGAATATGAATTTGAAGGAGAAGCCGCACATGCTGCTGGTTCGCCTTGGAGAGGAAGAAGTGCAGCGGATGCCGTAGAATTAATGAATATCGGCTGGCAATATCAGCGAGAACATTTAAATCCATTGCATCGCTCGCATAGTGTAATTAATAATGGCGGAGATCAGCCAAATGTGGTGCCTTCCAAAGCTTCTATTTGGTATTATTTCCGACATGTTACGTATCCTCAAATTATGGAGGTATATGAAAGAGCGAATAAAATTGCAGAAGGTGCTGCACTGATGACGAATACAGAAATGAGTAAAAAAGTATTGGGTTCTGCTTGGCCTAGACATTTTAATAAGGTCATAGCAGAAACGATGTATCATAATATTAAAGACGTCGGTTTGCCTAAATGGAGTGAAGCAGACCAACAGTTAGCAAGAGCGGTGCAAAAAGAAGTAAATTCTGTCAGAGATACGAATGGGTTAAAAGTGAAATTAGATACCATTGGCCTACCGTCTACTAGGTTTGTAAGTGGTGGTTCTGATGATATTGGCGATATTTCTTGGAAATTACCCACCGTTACGATGCGTTTTCCATCAAATATTCCTGGATTGCAAGGGCATCATTGGTCAAATGCAATTGCTATGGCAACGCCTATTGCGCACAAAGGGGTAGTAGCAGGTGCTAAAGCGGAGGCAATGACTTTATTAGATTTTTTAATGAAACCAGAATTAGTAGAAGAAGCTTGGAAATATTTTAGAGAAGAACAAGGAATGGTGCAGGAATACAAACCAATGATTACGGAAGAGGATACACCAGCTATTTATTTGAATAAAGAAATTGTGGACGAATTCCGACCTAAATTAGAGCCCTACTATTACGATGAAACGAAGTATGGTTCTTATATGGAACAATTGGGTATTAAATATCCTACGCTTCGAACAGCGGATAAAAAAGAGTAGGCAGTAGTCCATATTACAGTAGGCAGTTAGCAGTTTGTTTCTGCTCATTGCCTACTGTTTATTACAAATGATGGAGGCTATCTTTTTAAAAAATATTCGATTCCCAAGTCATACCCGATTAATCCTAATCCCACAATACTACCCACGCATTTAGGCGCTAAATAAGAATGATGTCGAAAAGTTTCTCTAGCATGAATATTGGAAATATGTACTTCTAAAACAGGCGTCGTTATGCCGCCAATGGCATCAGCTATAGCAATAGACGTATGCGTATAAGCGCCAGCATTCATTACTATTCCATCATAAGAAAAACCAACTTCATGAATTTTATCAATCAATTTTCCTTCTGAATTATTTTGAAAATAGTCTAAATGAATAGTAGGAAATTTCTTTTCTAAAATACTAAAATACTCGGCAAAAGTCTGATGCCCATAAATTTCTGGTTCTCTTCTACCCAAAAGATTTAAGTTCGGGCCATTAATAATTAAAATTTTCATCTTTATTTTTTATAGAAAAAGCCTTCCAAATAATCATCTGAAAGGCTTTTATATTTTGTATTAAACTAATGTCAGAAACTTAATTTACTGAAGATAAAACTAATCACTAATCAACGAGTCACTAATCACTAATTGGCCATTTCAGACAAAAATTTAATCCGCATTAACTGTATTTCTTCGATAGTAACATCGTCCTCTTTTAACTCTTTAAAAGCTTCTTCCGCAGAATCAGATTCTGCTTCCATGAAATATTCATAAATATCTTCTCTAGAATACTCGTCTACTTCATTTTCAATATAATAATCAATATTCAATTTAGTACCAGAAGTAACAATAGCATCTAATTCATGCATCATATCTTCCATAGAAATATTATTAGAATCGGCAATATCTTCTAATGGAACCTTTCTATCAACCCCTTGAATAATAGCTACTTTAACTTTCGATTTTTTAGCAACAGTTTTGACGACAAAATCACTAGGTCGTTCTATTTCATTGATCTCTACATATTCCTTAATCATCTCGATAAATGGCTTCGCATATCTTAATGCTTTACCATGACTGACGCCAGAAATATGCTTCATATCCTCCATAGAAATAGGATATTGTGTTGCCATATCTTCTAAGGAAGGGTCTTGGAATATTACAAAAGGAGGAACATTTCGTTTTTTTGCTTCTTGCTTTCGCAAGTCTCGTAGCATTTTTATTAAAAGCGCATCTAAAACACCAGATTTGCCAGAAGATTCCACCACATCAAACTCCGCAGAATCATAATTATGGTTGATTGGAAGCATTACAGACTGTGGATTTGCGATAAAAGCACGACCAGCATCGGTTATTTTTAAAATACCATAATTCTCAATTTCTTTAAGAATTAGATTATTTAAAATAGCATTTCGAAAGACAGAATTCCAAAAGGTTTCATCTTTATCTTTCCCTGCTCCGAATAATTCTTTTTTATTAAATTTAAAATCTTGCATTTCCTTAGTCTCTTTGCCTTTGACAAAATCAACTAAAGTTTTGATTTTATAATTTTCTTGTAATGCCAACACTGCCTTCAAGGCCTGCGTCATTTCTAGTTTAGCTTCTAATTTTTTCTTCGGATGCCGACAATTATCACACATATCATTACATTTCGAATCGTCGTAATTCTCTCCAAAATAGTGTAATAAAAATCGTCTTCTGCAAGAAGTAGTTTCAGCATAAGCCATAATTTCTTGCATCAATTGCGCACTCAATTCTCGTTCAGCTACAGGCTTATCTCTTAAAAATTTTTCTAAACGGAGTATATCTTTATAAGCATAAAAAGCCAAGCAATCTCCTTGCAAACCATCTCTACCTGCCCGACCAGTCTCTTGATAATAATTTTCAATACTTTTAGGAATGTCGTAGTGAATCACAAAGCGAACATCAGGCTTGTCAATCCCCATACCAAAGGCAATGGTCGCTACAATCACATCAATTTCTTCCATTAAGAAGTTATCCTGTGTTTTGCTACGAGTTTTGGCATCTAAGCCCGCATGATAAGGAGCGGCTTTAATATCATTGACATTTAAGACCTTGGCAATTTCCTCCGTCGATTTTCTAGATTGCACGTAGATAATTCCCGACTTATCTGCTTGTCCTTTTACATATTGAACAATGCTTTTAAACGTTGCTTCTTTTTTACCTTTAGGTCGAACTTCATAATACAGATTATCTCGATTAAAAGAAGAAACGAAAATATTCTCGTTCTGCATATTCAAGTTCTTCACAATGTCCGACTGCACTTTTGGTGTAGCAGTAGCGGTCAAAGCTATTACCGGAATTTCTCTATCTATCTCATTAATCATTTGCCGAATTCGGCGATATTCTGGTCGGAAATCATGTCCCCATTCTGAAATACAATGCGCTTCATCAACTGCTACAAAAGATAAATCGACCTCTTTGAAAAAGGCGATATTTTCTTCTTTGGTCAATGTTTCAGGAGCAACATACAATAACTTAGTATGCCCATTTGCAATATCTTCCTTAACTTGTTTGATTTGTATACGGGAAAGGGAAGAGTTGAGGAAATGCGCCACATTATCATTCTGGCTATACCCTCTAATGGAATCTACTTGATTTTTCATCAAGGCAATCAAAGGAGAGATAATGATTGCGGTTCCTTCCAATAATAATGCGGGTAACTGATAGCAAAGTGATTTACCACCACCAGTTGGCATAATCACAAAAGTATCTCGGCGGTCTAATACGCTCTGAATAATTTCTTCTTGGTTGCCTTTGAATTTGTCAAAGCCAAACTGAGCTTGTAATGCTTCGTGAAGGTCAATTTTCGTTTCTACCATTCTTGTGTTTCTTGCTCTAAAATTAAATATGCTTTTTAATTAAGCTGGGGAATTAATAGTTAAAAGCTAGTCAATATCGACACACCTAATTTAAGATTCGTTTTTTTGTCTGACGAAAGTTAATAAAATTTTGTGTAAGTTTTCCTATTTCCCTTCTTAATTTTTAGAGTTTAGAGTTTAGTCATAGAGTGGAGTCATTACTATAATTGTTTATTGACTCCATTTACTGATTCTGTGTTTTCTGTTTATCACAAGTAGTTAGTCTGTAATAGAACACTAAATGCCATTACCAAGTTTTTTAGGGTAGAACTGCCAATAATAGAAGGTTATACCCTCTTTTTTTGCGGCATACAAAAATAAAGAAAAAAAATGGACTTTTTTCTAATTAACACTTATTAAAATTGGCTTATTTATTACTTTTTTCTTTTTACGGATAGTATTTATAGTACTTTACTTTGGAGAGCTATTATTTACTTAAATAGACGAGAACTTTATTCTCATTGAATTTCCGACTTATTTGTTAGGCGGCATCAATTTTGGAGTCCATAATTTTTTAGCAGAAAATTATTCGCACTGAAAAAATACCTTTTAGGTTAGATGCAATAAAAAAGCCGTTCCAAATAACTCGGAACGGCTTTTTTACCTTTATAAAAATAATGCTACTTACGCAGCAGGATTTTCTTCTTCTACTACAACGCCATTAGCACTAGGCGTTTCATTTTCACTACCAGGACGTGGACCAACCAAACGCTCTACATCTGATTTTAACAAAACCTCTTTCGCCAATAATTGCTGTGCCAATAATTCCAATTCACTCCGTCTATCTCTTAATAAAGCTTTAGCTCGTTCGTATTGAGAATCAATTAATTTTCGAACTTCTTCATCAATCATATTGGCAGTATCGTCAGAATAAGGCTTATTAAATTGATCTTGTTGCATGGCATGAAAGGAGACATTCCCTACTTTTTCATTCATCCCAAAGACTGCAATCATGCTATAAGCCATTTTAGTCACTTGGTCTAAATCGCTTTGCGCACCTGTGGAAATTTTATCAAAAATAACAGATTCTGCTGCTCGACCGCCTAAAGTCATACACATTCTATCTAATAAAGCTTCGGTACGAGTAATATACTCTTCTTTTGGTAAATATTGGGCATAACCCAACGTCCCGATTCCTCTTGGTACAATAGTCACCTTAACCAATGGAGAAGCATGTTCTAAAAACCAGCCACAAATCGCATGACCTGCTTCGTGATAAGCAATAATATTTTTCTCTTTTGGAGAGATTATCTTATTCTTCTTTTCTAAACCACCAATCACTCTATCTAAAGCATAATTAAAATCATCTAAATCAACTGCTTTTTTGTTGCGTCTTGCGGCTACTAATGCCGCTTCATTACATATATTGGCAATATCTGCTCCAGCAAAACCTGGCGTCATTTCTGCTAATATTGTAGGAATAATATCTGGTCCAGTTTTAATTTTCTTTAAGTGCACTCTAAAGATAGCTTCTCTACCTTTTAAGTCTGGTCGGTCAATCCCAATTTGTCGATCAAAACGACCTGGACGCATTAAGGCACTATCCAATACATCATGTCGGTTCGTGGCTGCCATTAAGATAACGCCTTTATCCGTACTAAAACCATCCATTTCTACTAATAGCTGGTTCAAAGTATTTTCTCTTTCATCATTACCACCTTGCATAGCACCTTTTCCTCTTGCTCGGCCGATGGCATCAATTTCATCAATAAAAACAATACAAGGTGCTTTTTCTCTTGCTTGCTTAAATAAATCTCTTACTCTAGATGCACCAACCCCTACAAACATTTCCACAAAATCAGAGCCTGAAATAGAAAAGAAAGGAACGCCTGCTTCTCCTGCAACGGCTTTGGCTAATAAAGTTTTACCAGTTCCTGGAGGGCCGATTAATAGAACACCTTTAGGAATCTTTCCACCTAAAGCGGTATATTTTTTAGGATGTTGTAGGAAATCCACTACTTCCATGACTTCTACTTTTGCTTCATCCAAACCTGCTACATCTTGAAACGTAACATTTACTTTGGCGTTCTGGTCAAATAAAGTGGCTTTAGATTTACCAATATTAAAGATTTGAGAACCGGGGCCACCTGCGCCGCCACCTACTCTTCTCATAATAAAAATCCACAACGCCACAATGATTAAAATTGGGAAAACCCACCCTAATAAAGGCGTTAACCAATCTTTTTGCTCTTCGTAGTAAATCTGAAATCTTTCATCAGCAGGAAGCGATTGCTTCAATTCATCTAAGTCAGTTTTAAAAGCTTCAGGAATACCGATATTAAAAATATAATGTGGACGAACGCCCAATTTACTTTGAGAAGCATCATCATACTTACCTGAAGCTAATCTATCTGTTCTAAGATGCACATAAGCATACTTCAAATTAACAACTTCTACTTTCTCAACAGCTCCATCTTTTGCCATATCTTGAAATCTGTCCCAGCTAATTTGAGGATTGCTGGTATTCGAGACATTAAAGAGCTGTAACGCGATTAGAAAAAGCGCAATAATTCCATAAATCCAATAAGAATTGAATTTTGGTCCAGTTGGCTTATCCATATTATTCTCTGGCTTATTTTTTTCTTCCATTATCTGTTATTATATAACGATCGGATGAATCAAAAAGGAGAGTTTCTAAATTACCTTTAAGTTCATCATTTATAGATTCATCTACTATAACCTGCTAAGATGAATATTAGATTAGTGTTTTTTATATAAAATCGACTAGCTGGTTAAAACTATCGTCTTATAGACTACCATACTCGGTGAAAGCTGCATCACTCCAAAGACTTTCTAAATCGTAGAAAGTTCTTTTCTCAGGATGAAACACATGTACGACGACATTGAAATAATCCATCAAAGCCCAAAGTCCATCTTGTACTCCTTCAAAATGGGAAGGCAATACTCCTGTTTCTTCCTTTACCCGTTTTCGGATATTTTCAGCTATAGATTTTACTTGGGTATTTGATTCTCCTTCACAAATAATGAAAAAATCAGTCGGCGTTGCGCCTAAACCACGTAAATCAAGTTTTACAATTTTTTTTCCTTTGATATCTTGAATACTATCTATGATTAAATCGTTCAACGCTTCAATAGATATTATTTCCTTAGTTATTAGTTGCTGTTGATTCAAATCTTACCTCAAAATTTTAATTAAGTAGTTAAAAAAAATAATTGCTTTTCATAAAATAAAAACAATAAATATTTTTTTTAAGATTACTAAGATGAATGAAAATGGAAAATGCAAATAGTCAATTGGTAAAAATACGAAATTTTTACACGACCTTAAACTATATTTTCCCTTAGTCCTATTTTATTTCAAAATATTTTCCGTTTACAACTAATTCTGCCTTGAAATGTTAGATTTTTATAACCTTGGACGGCTTAAAGTACTTTTATAACAGTTAAACGCATTGCTTGTTGTCTGCTTTGTAATAAAATAGTTCAATTTGATTAAATCCATTAACACCTTATTTGTAGGAAAGGTTCTACACGAATTTGATGCTTTAGCTTCAACGAACCAATATGCTGCAAAATTATTAACAGAAGGGCAACCTATTGAAGGAACCATCATTCTTACCCATGACCAATATGCGGGTAAAGGGCAAGCTAGTAATAAATGGGAAAGTGAACCTCGTAAAAACCTCACTTTTACCACTATTATATATCCAAAATTTTTACCCGCAAGAAAGCAGTTTTTGTTGAACCAAGTTATCTCTTTGAGTGTTTTTGACACTTTACAAAAATATATTAGTCATGGTTTAACTATCAAATGGCCAAATGATATTTATGTTTTTGATAAAAAAATAACAGGAATTTTAATTCAAAATAGTCTAAAAGGTAGCACTTTACAATCCGCTATTATTGGTATTGGTTTAAATGTAAATCAGCAACAATTTATAAGTGATGCGCCTAATCCAACTTCGATGGCCTTAGAAATTGGTAAAATTTTAGATTTAGGAACAGTATTGACAGCATTTTGTCAACATTTAGAATATAATTATTTACAATTAAAAGCGAATCAAACCCAACTAATTCAGGAACGCTATTTGAATAATTTATTTCGATTCAAAAAAAATGCTTTTTATCGTAGGCTAGATGGCACTATTTTTAAAGGACAGATTAAAAGAGTGACGGATATTGGGAAATTGATTATTAAAACAGGAGATGGGGAAGAGGATTTTGCTTTTAAAGAAGTAAAGTATATTCTTTAAAAGGGCTTTCTTATAAAAATTGAATGGCTATAAAAAAATAATACAATGAACGTAAACATAGTAACCATAGGCGATGAAATCTTAATAGGTCAAATCATTGATACCAACTCTGCATGGATGGGGCAGCAACTAAATTTAGTAGGCGCAAAAGTATCGGCAATACATTCGGTCAGCGACACCAAAGAAGGGATTATTGCTGCGTTAGAAATAGGTTTAAAGCAAGCAGATGTCATTTTATTAACTGGCGGATTAGGGCCAACTAAAGATGACATTACTAAAAAGACTATTGCCGAATATTTCGGTACAACGATGGTTTTTCACGAACCAACTTGGGAACGCATTCAAGGAATGTTTAAAAGCTGGGGGCGTAGTACAACACCTGCTCATAAAGAACAATGTTTTATGCCAGCGAATGCCCAAATCCTTTATAATAAAATGGGAACAGCTCCTGGCATGTGGTTTGAAATAGATGGAAAAATAGTGGTTTCTATGCCTGGTGTGCCTTATGAGATGAAATATTTAATGGAATTCAAAGTTATTCCAAAATTGGTTGAATATTTCCCTGGTAAACCGATTGCTCATCGAACGATACTAACTGTTGGAGAAGGCGAATCTAGAATTGCCGCACGCTTAGAGGCGATAGAAAATAGTTTGCCGGATTTTGTAAAGTTGGCTTATCTACCCAATTTAGGAAATGTTAGACTTCGACTCTCTGCTATTGCAGAAAATGGAGAAGATATAGAAAATATGTTGAATGAGAAAGCTGCTGCTATTAAAGCCGAAATTCCTGAATTAATTTATGGGTATGGTATCCAAACATTAGAAGAAGCCATTGGTGAATTATTAATAAATAGAGGCTTAACCTTAGCCACGGCTGAGAGTTGTACAGGTGGATTATTGGCACATAAAATCACAAAAGTACCAGGTTGTTCGGCTTATTATAAAGGCAGTGTCATAGCATATGCTTATGAAACAAAAAACAAGCAATTAGGCGTAAAAAATGAGACCTTAGAAGAATATGGAGCGGTGAGTGAAGAGACGGTAAAAGAGATGGTCGTTGGTGTCCTAAAAGCAATTGAGACGGATATTGGTATCTCTATTTCTGGAATTGCAGGCCCTGGAGGTGGTACACCAGATAAACCAGTTGGTACCGTTTGGTTAGCCATTGGTAATAAAGATCATATCGAGACTAGAAAATTACAAATTGGAAAAGATAGATTAAGAAACATTCAATATACGGCGATTCAAGGTTTAAATATGATTCGGCAATTTGTACATAAATACTATCCTGCTACGGTCACTACTTTGGATTAGCCCTTTTAAAATACTAGTTTTGCAGAAATTTTGATTAAGTAGAACCGAATAAATTATGGCTCAAGTAGAATTAGTTATGCCCAAAATGGGAGAAAGTATCATGGAAGCAACCATTATTAAATGGTTGAAAAATGTAGGAGATACCGTGGAAATGGAGGAGACTATCTTGGAAATAGCGACCGATAAAGTAGATTCAGAAGTACCTTCTCCTGTAGGGGGAACAGTTGCAAAAATTCTATTTAACGAAGACGATACGGTAGCAGTAGGACAAGTAATTGCTTTGATTGCTACGGAAGGAGAGGAACTAATGCCAGAAGCTGCTATTCCTGACACTAAAGCAAATGGACAACATTCAGATGAAGCGGAAGTAGCGACGGTCGCAGAAGTTTTGGCGAATAGTTTAACGGCTGAAGTAGCGAAAATCACTCGGTCGAATGTTGGAGACCGGTTTTATTCTCCTTTAGTCAGGAATATTGCCCAAAAAGAAAATATTGCCATGGAAGAATTAGACCAGATTTCAGGTACAGGACTAGATGATAGAGTTACTAAAAAAGACATTTTAAACTATATTAAAACTAGAGGGAAGCAAAAGACTACACCTATTGTTAAGCCTGAAGTAATTACCCCATCAATTACTATCCCTACTCCATCGCATATCCCTGCACCAATTAGCCCATCTGTTTCAGGAAATGTAGAAATTATAGAAATGGACAGAATGCGCCGATTGATTGCGGATCACATGGTTATGTCTAAGCGTGTTTCACCACACGTCACTTCTTTTGTTGAAGTAGATGTAACGGAGATGGTCAATTGGCGAAATAAAGTTAAAGGCGCTTATAAAGAAAAGCATAAAGAGAACATCACTTATACGCCAATTTTTATTCAAGCAGTCGCAAAAGCAATCAAAGATTTTCCATTAGTAAATGTGTCGGTAGATGGGCAAAAAATTATTGTCAAAAAAGACATTAATATAGGAATGGCAGCGGCATTGCCAAGCGGTAATTTAATTGTACCTGTTATCAAGAATGCGGACTATTTAAATTTAGTTGGGTTAAGTAAAAAAGTAAATGATTTGGCGGTAAGAGCTAGGGATAATAAATTAAAGCCAACTGATACACAAAACGGAACATTCACCGTAACTAATTTAGGTACTTTTGGCAATATCATGGGGATCCCAATTATCAATCAACCACAAGTAGCTATTCTAGCAATGGGTAGCATTAAAAAGAAGCCAGCCGTTTTAGAAACAGAATTTGGCGATGTTATTGCAATAAGACAAATGATGTTTTTATCGCTTTCTTATGACCATAGAGTAGTCGATGGTATGCTAGGCGGTTCCTTTTTACGCCGAATTGGTGATTATTTAGAAGGTTTTGATGATACGCAAACGATTTAAACGAGTAGATTTAAGTACCAAAAACTTTTATCTATGTAAATTTTTCTTTATCTTTATTAAAATTTTATACAAAGCAGGAACGTTTTCATTCTTTATCAATGGAAACGTTCCTGCTTTTATAATTAATAACAGCGGATTTAAAACGAATTCTATAGTACAATTCAAAAAAATGTTTGATATTTATTCTCCTAGTAGAATAGAATACTTGAATAACTTTTCTACCATATAATCGGACAAAGAAGTGGTATCTTCTTTACTCTTCGTTCTAAAAGCTTCCTTTTTAAATTAGATTTTTTAGAGATCGAACCGAGAAAATTTTTATTCCATGATATGTGTTGGAATAAGCGCTAGAAAAGTCTCTCTTAACTAAAATGTTTTACGGATTATAGCAAGCGCATTAGTCATCCGTAAATCAAAAATGAATTAATTATAAATAATAGTTATTATGGCAAATTACACCTATCTATCACAAGAAGGCTATGACAAATTGGTAGCCGAATTAGATGAATTGAAATCTACTGGTAGACAAAAAGCAGCAGAAGCAATTGGAGAAGCTAGAGAAAAAGGAGATCTCTCTGAAAACGCAGAGTACGACGCAGCTAAAGATGCCCAGGGTTTATTGGAAATGAAGATTAATGAAATGGAAAAAGTGATGGCGAACGCACGGGTATTAGATGAAAGTCAAATAGACACTTCAGCAGTATGTGTTTTTACGAATGTAAAAATTAAGAATATCAAGAATGGTAAAGAGGTTACTTATAAATTAGTGTCGGAATCAGAAGCAAATATTAAAGCGAAAAAAATCTCTGTTAATTCGCCTGTAGGAAAAGGTTTACTCGGTAAAAAAGTTGGCGAAATTGCTACCGTCGTAACACCAAGAGGGAATATTGATTTTAAAGTATTGGATATTTCTATTTAAGATAAGTCAGAGGTCAGACCATTTTATTATCAGGTAAATTTTGTAATTAATACTAAATTTCTGACTTCTGACAATTCTATTTTATCGGAACGGGATGACTGCTTGTCCTCTAATTAAAAAAAATGGCTAGTATTTTTTCAAGAATTGTCGCAGGTGAAATTCCTTCTTATAAAATTGCAGAAACAGAAGATTTCTATGCTTTTCTAGATATTTTTCCAGTAGCAAAAGGACATACTTTAGTGATTCCTAAAAAGGAAGTAGACTATTACTTTGACTTGGACGATGAGTTAATTGCAGGCATTAATGTTTTTGCGAAAAAGATAGCAGTTGCTATTAAAAAAGCGATTCCTTGTGAGCGAATTGGCACAACCGTTATTGGTTTGGAAGTTCCACACGCACATTTGCATTTAATTCCTATCAATGCAATTGGAGACATGAATTTTGCTAAGAAATTGAAGCTGTCGAAGGAAGAATTTATGGACATCAGGGCAAGTATTATTGCTAATTTGGAAGATTAATAACTGCCTATTTCTTTTTTATCCGATTAGGATTATTAGTAAGAAATCCTTTCCATCCACTATATTGCCCTTGTTTGCCAAGTACGCTAGTTGACTGGTAATAATGACAAACTGCTGCTGCCAACGCATCTGTCGCATCTAAAGATAGTTGTGTCAATTTTTGATTTAAAATCGATTCTAACATAGCGGCAACTTGTTCTTTAGAAGCATTACCGCTTCCAGTTACAGAGAGCTTGATTTTTTTGGGGGCATATTCAGTCATTTCTACGCCTTTGGTAATTGCTGCCGCAATGGCAACCCCTTGCGCTCTACCCAATTTCAACATAGATTGTACATTCTTTCCAAAAAAGGGCGCCTCGATAGCCATTTCTTTAGGCTGGTATTGGTCAATTAATTGCTGAATTCGTTCAAATATGCTTTTTAATTTGAGTTGATGGTTTTCTAAATGACTCAACTTTAAAACTCCGTGTTGAACTAAGAATAACTTTTTCTTTCTGACTTCAATAATAGCATAACCCAAAATATTTGTACCAGGGTCAATGCCTAGTAATTTATACGTATCAGCAGCATGTTGCATGTAGGAGAGGATGAGGAGAGGAGATAAGACGACTTACTTAGTCTCCTTATCTCCTCTCCTTATGATTAAAAACTAAATCCAATAGAAAACTGTAAGGAAATATTTCTGTCTTTATCTGTACGAGGAATAAAATTTTGGTTACCGTCCAATTCAACTTTTGACACATCATAATCGTCTTTAGTTACATCTGTCAACCCATAATTGAATCGGCCTCCAAGAAAAAGCCCTTGATTCCAATAGTAGTAAGCGCCTACATTTAATCCAAAATCAATGGCATTAAAATAACTACCTCTGTCTTCTGGAAACTGATAATAAGCCTGTAAAATTCTTGGAATGTTGTTGGGCGTTCCATCTACATTAATGCTGGTTGTACCTAATCCAAAGTCCACTTCTCCTGGGTTATCTTTTCTATACTTATAATCTAAGGTAGCAATAAAATCATCAATTGGGCTACCTGCTTGTGATTGACCACCATTAAAACTTAATTCTCCAGTAGCGGTAGAAGCAATTAGAAATCCAATACTTACGCCACCTTCCACTTCAAATTTTCCGAATTTTCCATATAGCAAAACTGGAATGTCAAGATATGAGTTAGAAATGTTTAAATTAATTCGTTGATTTCCAGTTAGGTTGAGGGTAGAACCCGTTTCTGTAGGTAGAATCTGATAACCTGGGCCATTAAAATTATAAGCTGTTCCTTTCTGAGCATATAATAATTCCCATTTCACTCCCACTAAATCTGTCAGCCAATAACGAAAAAGCGCTCCAACAAAAAAGCCATTTGCATTATCATTAACTTCTAAAGCTGTACCACCACTCATTTCAGAAGGGCCATCTATTTTAGATAAACTTAAACCAGCTTTAAAGCCATAAGTTAAAGTTTGGGCTTGACCTACAACATTCTGTAAACTGAAACAACTAACAACAAATAAAGCGAGGATTAATCTTTTCATAATCAGTATTTGGTAAATTCTCAATGAGTAAAAATGGATGGATGATTAAATAAATAATGGGTAAATGCCTTTTTTTTGGAATTTACTTAGCATCATTCTTTTTCTCCAAACGAAAAAACTAGCTTGCTAGTTCTTCTTAACTTGTAAAATATATTTTATTTATGGAATGCTATTGACCTAATATCCAATATTTAACATCAAGCACTTGCATCCAATAAATACAAACGTACTTAAAATAAAAAAGCTGCCCCATTTCTGGAGCAGCTTTTTTATATAAGGTAAAGAATAATTGTTTTTATTCTAATCGGAATTTAACAGGAAGGTTAAATTGAACCCTTACGGATTTTCCTCTTTGCTTACCTGGAATCCACTTCTTGCCTTTAGTGTTCATTAGATTAACAACTCTTAGAGCTTCAGCGCCGCATTGAGCACCAATATCTCGAACAGTTCTTGCATCTTTAATCGTACCATCCTTTTCTACAACGAATTGGATTACTACGGTACCTTCAACACCATTTTCTCTGGCGATTGCTGGATATTTGATGTTTTTGTAAATAAACTCTAACATCTTTTTATCCGCACAAGCTTTTTTCGCTTTATTATCACCTGCTTCGTTTTCACAACCTGGAAAACGAGGCATTTGTTCCACTACCTTAAAGATTTCTTCCACTTCAGGCTCTGGCGGAGGAGGTGGTGGCGGAGGTGGAGGAGGCGGTGCTTCCGGTCTTGGAGGTGGCGGAGGAGTTTCCTCTTCTTCTTCCAAAGATTGATCTTCGAAGACAGGTTCGTCTTCTTCTTCGATTTCTTCTTCCGGTACCTCTTCAATCACTGGAGGTGGTGGTGGAGGTGGAGGAGGAGGTGGTTCAGCCGTTCTTGGTGGCTCGACCTCGAAGTCTTCAGGGATTTCCAATGCATCATCTGGAATTTCTACGACTGCGTCGTAAGACGTCCAGTTAAATGCAAGTACGGTAGTTAGAAGTGCTAAAGCCAAGCCAGCATTCCAAATCGGCCCACTCATTCTGAATGCGTTCGCTTCTGGATACTTGTTTCGTGCCGATAAAGGCACATGACCTGCTTCTTTATACTTCTCAGTAAGGCTCCCTGCTTCCTTCTCTTTTAGGGTGTGACGTAAGTAAAATATTACGCCAACAACCAAGGCAATGATTCCTACTAGGGATCCTAGTAGGGCATTACCACTAACTGCGAGTTGGTCCATGTTACCGAGTTTTGTAATAAATATATTTAAAAAATAAAATTCCTATTAAAGAACCGCTAATATTAGCAATTATATCTAGAATCTCAAAATATCTGTTTGGAAAAAATGAATATTGCATGAATTCCAAAGAAATACCATAAAGAGAACTAATTATCAAGGAAATAAGTAATGTTTTTTTATTGATAGTTTGATTTTTGATTTTATAAAAACCATACACAATTAAAAACGCCAATATTCCATAAAAGACCAAATGTCCTATTTTATCTACTGCTAGAAAATCCCATATAGAAGGGGGCAATTGAATGCCTGAACCACTTGATAAATAAAGGATAAGTAGTGCCCAAATTATTGCTGGGAAAAAAGATGTCAAATTTCTTATAAATGCTTTCAAAAGTATAGATGTAGATTAATTTGATTTTGGTGGGTAATACCAATTTTTTTTATTTTTTTTAAGGAAAGTAACACATCTAAATAACCAAGAAAGAATAAATTCCTCAAATAGACGTCCCAAATCCGATAGTGGAATTGAAAAAAACTTGGAGACCAGTATACAAAATAAGGAAGTTATTTTTTTATCGTTACTAAGCGACAACTTCTTGATAAGCTGTAGCATCCATCAAGCTGCCCAATTCTTCTATATCAGAAATAGCTATTTTAACAATCCATCCTTCTCCATATGGATCCTTATTTACTAATTCAGGCTCCTCTTCTACTTTGCTATTAAATTCAGCAATCGTACCTGAAAGGGGCATAAATAGATCAGAAACTGTTTTGACTGCTTCAATCGAACCAAAAACTTCATCTTGGTCTAAATCTTCACCTTCTGTTTCTACTTCCACAAAGACTATATCACCTAGCTCTCCTTGGGCAAAATCTGTAATACCTATTGTTGCTACATTCCCTTCTATTCGTACCCACTCATGTTCTTTGGTATATTTTAAATCGTCAGGAAAATTCATAACTGTTTTTTAAGAATGTGTCGGTTAATAATATTTACAAGACGCCAAATGTAAGCGATTTTTCTAATCTATTCTAAAAAAAATAAAATTATGATTTTTTTTTCTTAAAATGAAGGTGGCGGTAAAATTCAATAGCTAGTTTCCTTTATTTAACAAACTGCCTAATTTCAAAATTTGCCCATAAAGTGGTAACTATATACTCATTTAAAATATGCAGAAAAAATGAATCCTTATTTTCTTTCCAAACTATTTGGAAAGCCAACCGATTTCATTTAATTTAGTCGCCCCTTAAAAAGAATAAAAAAAATGTTGCTAATTGTAGGTTTGGGATAACCTTAATTCATTCATTAATGTAACATTAATTGTAAAATAGACTAAAACTTACATGAGATTTTTTGAAAATTAATTAACTCGTAACTAAAAGTGAACCTTTAATGAATAATGAAGACTGTAGTAGAATAATTTTTATTGGATTTGACGATTTGAAAAAAATTAGATTTGACAAACTTGAGCAAGTGTGTGATAAGGTATTTGTGTTTGTTAATAGAGAAGAGAAAGCAATTCCTTTTGTACTCGTACAGCAATTACAAAAATTAGGAGAGAGCGTACAATGGATTCCAGTTACAGGTAGTAATGAAAAAAACAGTTGTCACTTTCTAAGTTTTAACTTAGGGGTTGCGCATGAGCAAATGGATGAGGATATAGAATTTGCCCTTATTTCAGAAGATCCAGGGTTTGATGGCATCATTATGCACCTTAACGAATTGGGGCGCAATGCAGTGAGAGTTACTGGCAATAGAGAAAGAAGTGAACACGCAAGTGACTTTAATAATATTAATTGGTCAAAAAAAGGAGAGACTGAGGAGCAGGAAAAAGAAACCATAATAGCTAAAAAAGAGGTAACGGTCGTACAAGAAAAAGCACCTACTCCTGAATTGGGTAAAATGAATGGAGAACGTTTCGTAGAGAAACCTAAGCCTTCCGCTGTTTCTCCTCAGAGCCAACAGTTGTCTGAAAGAATTGCTAGAGAAACAATTAAAAGATTGGTGATGTCTGGTAATCGACCTGCTGCGATTGACGCTTTAAAAAGTTATATTTTATTACAATATAATAATGTAGACGTCAATCGAAATATCGATTTAATTATTAGAAAATTAGAAAAAACGAAGGAAATAGAGGTGAAAGATAAAGAAGTACTATACAATTTTTAGGATTGCCCAGTAATCTGATACTTTTTTCAAAAGATTACTTCGAAATTATTTTTATTCATGAAATTTTAAAAAATGGAAGAAGAGTTAGAAATGTCCATAGAAATAGCTCAAGAATCAATGAGTGGTGCAATTGAGCGATTGAAAAGAGAATTACAAAGAGTCAGCACAGGAAAAGCATCTCCAGCAATGGTAAATGACCTTTTAGTTAATTACTACGGAAGCCCTACTCCGTTAAACCAAGTAGCAAATGTTTCCAAGTCAGATTCACGAACTTTAGCTATACAACCTTGGGAGAAAGCGATGTTAGGTCCAATAGAGAAAGCTATTTTTGAGGCGAACTTAGGTGTCACGCCAATGAATGATGGGGAATTAATTAGATTGATGATTCCACCATTAACTGAAGAACGTAGAATACAATTAGGAAAAAAGGCTAAAGCTGTTGGTGAAGAAGCAAAAGTAAGTGTGCGGAATGCTCGTAGAGATGCCATGGAAGCAGTGAAAAAAGCTGTGAAAAATGGTTATCCAGAAGATGCTGGCAAGAAAGAAGAGATTAACATACAAGACATGACGAATAACTTTAGCAAAAAAGTAGATGCTTTAATTGCGGCTAAAGAAAAAGATATTATGACGGTTTAAACTTATTAAACTAATTTTACTAAAAAGAAGCCTTATTCGTTCTTAATAGAACGAATAAGGCTTCTTTTTTACTAAATCTCGAAGAAATACTGAGAAGATTTAAGAAATTTTTCCGTTGCGAGACAGGCTCAATGACTAAATTTTCTTTTGATGTTAAAAAATTTCTAAAAAACTAAATATTGACAATGTGAAAATTGTTAAAATGGCAATAAAAACAACATATTATTAAAAACATTGTAAATTTATTAAATAATACTTGAAAAATTTGCACCTAACATTAGATTCTATTAATTTTGTGTCATCAATAGAACATAAAGTTGTTCTTTCAATAATGTGAGGTGATGAAACTAGGCAGCCATGCCCTCCTGTCTCGGGGGTGAAGATAAGAAATAAACATTCCGACTTGTTGGAATGGCTAATCGCTTCGTGAAGGTTCGAATCCTTCTCTCACAGCCACTTTTCTTTTGAGTAAGAAAAAATAAAGTTTGACAAATTTTTTAGTATTAAAAATGAGGTTAAAATCCTATTAATCCTAAATAATTCTGTCAGCTTGTAATATTGTAAGGTGATGAAATTTGGCAGCCATGCCCTCCTGTCTCGAGGGTGGAGATAAGAAATAAACGTTCCGACTTGTCGGGATGGCTAATCGCTCTTTGGAGGTTCGAGTCCTTCTCTTACAGCAATTTTTATAAAAGACTGACAAGCTTAAATTTTTTCGATTTTTATAAGTTAAGCTTGTCCCTCAATCTTGTGAGGTGATGAAACTGGCAGCCATGCCCTCCTGTCTCGGGGGTGAAGGTAAGGGATAAACGTAGTATATTGGGTGGACCACAATCTTTTCTTGTACTATAGCTAACCGCTTCGTGGAGGTTCGAATCCTTCTCTCACAGCAAACAAAAGCTCCATTCTTGGGGCTTTTTTTATGCCCAGTATCTTCCTTTTATTATTCTGTAGTGCCAAGCTCTGCTTGGTATCAAAGTTATTACTTTACACCAAGAAGTAACGATAGCGATTGGTATAGCACTACTGGAAATGCAACCAATCTAGCTACACGTAGTAAAATCAATTACATATTTAAGCTCACCAAAAAACTATTTATGTCGATTTATAAATTAAATGGCGTAGTCCAGCATTACGCTTGGGGCGGAACTCAATTTATTCCTAATTTATTAGCTATTGAAAACAAGGATAAAGTTCCTTTTGCTGAATTGTGGATGGGGACACATGTAAAAGGACCAGCCAACGTACAAACAATCAAAGGCGAAATTTCACTAGGTAACCTAATTAAGAAAGCACCTATTAAAAAATTAGGACAAAAAGTAGCCGCCAATTTTAAGCATCAACTCCCTTTTTTATTTAAAGTATTGGATGTCAATAGCATGCTCTCTATTCAGTCGCATCCAACTAAAAAGGCAGCAGAAATTGGTTTTGCTAAAGAAAGTCTAACAGATATTGCCGTTACTGCTCCTAATCGAACTTACCGAGATGATAATCATAAACCAGAAGTGATGGTGGCATTAACCGATTTTTGGTTATTGCATGGGTTTAAATCCATTGAAGCGATTCGAGCCGTATTAACTATTTCTGAATTTACAAGTCTAAAAGCCTTTTTTGGCGAGAAAGGCGATATTTTCCAATTGTATAAAGCAATTATGGAAATGCCACAAAAAGAAGTGAATCAATTATTAGCCCCTTTATGGAAGCGCCTACAACCAGATTTTGAGGCAGAAAAATTAGCAAAAGCTTCGGCTGATTATTGGGCGGCACAAGCTTTTACGGATTATACGATTGATGGAAATTTTGATAGAGGTATTTTCTCTATTTACTTATTCAACTTGGTCAATATTAAAAAAGGAGACGGTATTTTTCAAGCAGCTGGTATTCCGCACGCTTATTTGGAAGGCGTAAATATGGAATTAATGGCGAATTCTGATAATGTTTTTCGAGGTGGTTTAACCCAAAAGCATATTGATGTACCAGAACTATTAACGCATTTGGTTTTTGACGAAATAAATCCACAAATCTTAAAGGGTACAAAAATATCTGAAGTGGAAAGCGTCTTCAAAACACCTGCTCCAGATTTTGAATTGAGTGAAATAAAGCTTGATAAAAATAAGCATTATCGCTCGACACAAACCACTAGTGCAGAAATATTAATTATAATGGAAGGAACAGTTACTGTCGATTTTGATAGTAAATCATTGTCTTTTAGGAAAGGAGAAAGTTTCTTTGTAGAGGCAAATACAGTTTATACCATTAAAACGGCAGATAATTGCTTGCTATTTAAAGCTAAAGTTCCTTAACTCAAAGGTATAGAGGTTTAAGGGTTACAAGGTAACGAAGTTTGTAGAATCTCACCACCTTGTAACCTTGCCACCTTGTAACCTTGCGAACCTCTAGATTTTTCCTCAATGCCCAAAATATCTGCGGTTATCATCACTAAAAATGAAGCAGCAAACATTGCTCGATGCTTGCAGTCGATAATAAATCTAGTAGATGAAATATTAGTTGTAGATGCTTTTAGTACAGACGATACCGTTAAAATTGCCCAAGGATTAGGCGCAAAAGTGATACAAAAAAAATGGATAGGGTATAGCCAAAATAAAAATGTTGGCAACGAATTAGCTAAATACGATTGGATTTTGTCGATTGATGCAGACGAGGTTTTATCGGCAGAACTAATTAGTAGCATTCGAGCCTTAAAGTTTGATGAAAATCACATTTATAGCATCAATCGCCTAAATAATTATTGCGGACAATGGATAAAGCATTGTGGCTGGCATCCTGATTGGAATAATCGTTTATTTCATAGAAAAACAGCAAAATGGACAGGTGATTTTGTACATGAGCAATTAAGTTTTGCGCCTAAAATTAAAGTCATCCGCTTAAAAGGATTATTACACCATTACTCTTACCAAAATTCAGCCGACCATTGGCAACGGATTGAACGATATGCCGCACTTTCTGCCCAACAACTTTTCCAAGATGGTAAAAAAGCAACTTGGATAAAATTATGGCTCGCTCCCATTGCTCGTTTTTTTAGGACTTATTTTATAAAGATGGGTTTTTTAGACGGTCGAGCAGGTTGGACTATTAGTATCCGAACGGGGTATTTAGTTAGAAAGAAGTATAAATTATTAGAGGAATTAGAAAGAGGCGTAATTTAGTCTAAATAAGCGACTTCAACTTTAAGTGCAGTTTCGTTCTCATAAATAAAATTTGTTTTAAGCACTGTTTTATCTACGTGACTTAATAACCATTTTTCTTGACCTTTAGGATAATCGGCTTCGATGATGTGTACGATTTTTTCATTAAAAAAGAAATAAAGGAATGTATTATATTTTTTGATAGTTAATTTTTTCGATGGATTGTTTTGAACCAATTTTTGTTGAAAAAAACTTGTTGAAAGCCCCCATATAACTTGAGTATTCCTTAATGTAGTGGTCTTTATGCTCAAATGATTGTGTGCTACTAGGAAATTTAAATCATTCCACAATATTCGATAAGTTTTATTATCTTCTTTATTGGTTTGGTAAGTTACTTCTATTTGGTAATTTCTAGTGCAGTTCATATCCAAAAAGAACCACCCTCCTCTTTTTCCGACTGAATTTTTAAAATGCTTTTTTAGTATAGTTGTTTGAATGGAAGTATCTAATTGAAAGATAGGATTAACTGCATTCATTAAATAGGTTTTTTGAAAATCCTGTCGGTAATTGCTTAATTCGTCAGTATACCAAGTAGGTTGTTCTAATGCAGGATTAAATAGTTCATCAACATAATAATTCCACCACAGTCCAGAATATAAATTAGGCAAGCATTGAAACCCATTTTCTTTACCTGCCAATAAACTGGCACATTCTCCATTAGGCAACAATTGATTACGGTGTTTTCGTTGTAATAAACAATGGCCTAATTCATGAAAAATTAAAGCTTTGCGTTGAAAAGTATCTAAGTCAGGCCAGATTGCTTGGTTGATCGTAATAATTTGGGGAGAATGATTAGGCTTGCTTTTACCTAGTTGATGATTTTCTAAAACGCCAAATTCTATAATTAACCCTTCCTTTCCTGGTTGAATAAGAATACCTCTTTTGTTACCTGCTGTTATAAATTTTTCTACATAAGGTATGAATTCATCAGGCGCATGGAAGAAATCTTTTCGATAACAAGTAGTTAAAGTAAGTGGAAATAGAATAAGCAGCATTATTTTCATAAAGCGCAAAATAAAAGCGATTTAGGGAATAAATAGCCAAGTAAATGCCAACGAAAAGTTAATTCGCTTAACAGACCTTAAAGCAGCTAGAATCTTACCGATTTTCCTTGTATTTTCGTAGCGGTATGAGCAAAGCAATTATTACATTTATCGTTCTTTCCTTACTTGGCTTGATTATTATTCAGGCTTACATGCTGCGTATTGGGCATACGACAGAATCCGAAAAGTATGATGCGGAGGTTAGCGCTATTATGTATAATATTAGTACAGATTTATTTGAAAATACGCAGTTAAGTAGGAATATTGCTAAGTTGAGTCAAGAAGCAGATATTGATAAAAGAACTATTTTCAACAACGATTCACTCCCTTTTCATACCGTCAAAGAAATTGATACACTTTTTAAAGAACAGTTAGCAGCTAGAGGTATTTCTGTAGATTATGCGTTTGCCTTAACAGATGAAAAGAATCAATTAATTTTAAATAGCCCCAACTTTGATGCGAATCGGTTTAAATTTAATCGGTATGCTCGCCCTTTAGGTTTGGTCAAAATAATTTGTGATTGTGAAGTGCTAATTCATTTCTATCAAAAAAATCTAAATACTTATCTCTTTGGTCAACTAGCTTTTTTATTAATTCCTTCCTTTTTGTTTCTACTAATGATTATCGCAGGGTTTAGTCTTTTAATTTATACCATCAATAAACAGAAGCGACTATTGGTGATTAAAAATGATTTCATCAATAATTTGACCCACGAACTAAAGACACCTGTTTTTTCCATTTCTTTAATTGCGAAAGTATTTAAAGAAAGTTTGAAACAGAATAAGACGGAGAAATTAGGAGAATACCTAAATTTATTAGAAAAAGAAAATACCAAATTAAAAGGGCATATTGACAAGGTTTTAGAATTGGCTTCTTTAGAAAATGGGAAATACAATTTACAAAAAGAAAGGTGCGATTTTCATGATATTATCAATGATGCTGTCGCAGGGTTTGCTTTAAAAATAGAAACGCAGCAAGGGAAATTAAATAAAACTTTTCAAGCGGTGAGTACCCAATTGGTACTAGATAAGACTCATTTTAAAAACGTTATTCAAAATCTATTGGATAATGCCATTAAATATAGCAACGGACAACCAGAAATTAGTATTAGTACCAAAAGTGATCAGCAAAAATTATCTATTGCGGTAAGCGATAAAGGAATGGGCATTGCCCCCGAACACCAAAAGCATCTATTTGATAAATTTTATAGAGTAACGACAGGAAATATTCATCATGTTAAAGGGTTTGGCCTAGGCTTGAGCTACGTTAAATACATTGTAGAAGCACATGGTGGTTCTATTTCGGTAAGTAGCAAAAAGAATGAAGGCGCTACTTTCTTGATGGAATTTCCTTTGTGAGGTAATGAGGTGACAAGGTAATGAGGTTTCAAGGTGACAAGATAAAAAGGGTATATCCAATAAATCGTTACTTTGTTGGCGATTTAATTTTATTATCCTGCAACCTCATCACCTTTTAACCTCGTTACCTCGTTACCTCATTACCTCATTATCTTTTAACCTCACAACCTTTTAAACATGACCAACCCAAAATTATTATTAGTAGAAGATGACAGCACGCTTGGCTACATTCTAAAAGAATATTTAGAAATGAAAAACTTCGCCGTCACTTGGGCTAAAAATGGTTTGGAAGGCTTGGCAAAATTCAGGGAACAGCAAGTAGATTTATGTATTGTAGATGTAATGATGCCAGAAATGGATGGTTTTACGATGGCAGAACGGATTAGGCAACAAGGTAGTGCTGTGCCATTATTATTCCTCACCGCCAAGTCTTTAAAAGTAGATGTGTTAAAAGGGTTCAGTTTAGGAGCCGACGATTATATTATTAAGCCTGTGGAAGAAGAGGAATTAGTGGCAAGAATCAATGCTATTTTAAGACGAACGGAACATCCAGATGAACAGCAAGAAATATTTGAAGTAGGTGATTATGCCTTTGATAGTAAAAATCAGAAATTATCTTATGATGGAGTAGATAAATACCTAACAGAGCGAGAAGCCCAATTACTTCGATTACTTTGCTTGAACAAAGGGAATTTATTGCCTCGTCAGTATGTCCTAAAAAATATTTGGGGGAAAAGTGATTATTTTAACCGACGAAGTATGGATGTATTTATTTCTAAATTACGAAAATATTTAGCCAAAGATGAGCGCATTCAAATCACGAATGTTCATGGGAGTGGCTTTATTTTGTCGGATTGAATAATGAACAAGTATTAATTTCCTCATTATTTGTGCTGCCTTATTTTTTATTTTGTTGATGCCCAACTATCTAATATCCGTGGCAAAAAACATCCGTGGCAAATTTAATAAGTAAAAACTTAGCGTTAGACGAAAATATCGAAACCTAAAACTGGACAATGTCTATCCCTGATACCGTCTTTTCAAACCACCGCACAGGCGCTTGAATTTTATCCCCAGTCTGTGTATCACATTTAAAAAACAAATAGTACAGTTGAATATTATCGCCGATCTTATTTAATAAGTTATCCAATCGTTGCTGACTTTTTTCTGGACTTTTAGCTAGTGCAAATAAACGCCAAGCATGATAAGCCTCATCATGCATTTCTGTAACGACTAATAATGCTTCCTCTTCAGTATATTTTTCCAAGAATTTTCGAGCATAGACACTATGATGTTTCGTCCAATCTCTTGGCCTAGTCTTATCTTCGATATGTTTAAAGGTATCGTGAACGTAGGTAATGATGCGCAATTGTCGACGCATATCGGCAGGAATAGCTAACTTATCAACGTTAGCTAATACCTCAGGAATGTGGTTAATGACTTGCCCTTCTGGATGTCCATATCTAGGTTTGCCCCAAAATAGACCTGCTTGAAACTCAGGGTCGGCAATAAAGGTAGCCTCTAAATCCGTTTCAGGTTTTAGTTTTAGGTCAATTTCACTTTCAATGATTACTTTACTCATGCGTTGATATTCCAAGAGCGATTTGGTCAATAATACTTTGGTCTGTAGATAATACGAGCACAAAGTTAATTGGTTCATTACTTCCGAACCAACTATTACAATGCTATTTTATTAGATATATAAAAAAACAAGCCAATATTTACTTTATGCGTAGAAAAGATTGTTTTAGGAATAATCTACATCGTTTTTGGAAATATAGTTTTGTTTCCGCCTCAAAAGATAATGCTTTCGACTAGTATAAGTCATTTGATAAATTAAGAGAACAGAGCGTAGAGACCATTTCATTGAGAGAATAGAGACTGAACGAAAAAATTAACTAAAATAACAAATTTTCTAGTGTGCTGTCAAATTACGGATTACATCTCAAATCATATTTGGTCGAACATTAATATTTTCTAATTATTCAGTTTATCGTTAACCTCTATTTTCTCTAATCTCTGCTCTCTTTTCTATAAGCTTACGTCATCTGAATAAACTGCTGAATTAAAGCAACTAAAGTTACGGGTGCATCTTCTTGACAAAAATGCCCTACATTTTCTAATTCGACAATTGGCCCATTAGGAAATAGTCTTTTAAAGTCATCCATCACCATAGCGGGCAACATTGCTTTATCTGCCATGCCTTCTGCTAACATGGCTGGCTTTGAGCGCAATTTTTCTAAATTTCCCGTTTTAAGCCCTTCCACTACATAATCTCTAATTCTACCATAAGCAGCATCTAAAGGAAACTCAATGGCAGCGATACATGCTTCTTTGGTGGCAAAAGGCATAGAATAAGCCCGAATCCATTGTTCATCTACCGCAGCGGAATTATGAAAATATAATTTTTTCATATTGCTCAAAACATTATCACCTAACTGTCCCATGGCGTCCCGATAAAATCCTTCTTTATTAGCTTTTAAGACCCATTGAAACCAAGGGGACTCTTGTAAGCCTGGAGGTTTCGGGTCAGATGGTGGAATATCTCTTACGGCGAAACCATAGCCCATCATGGTGTTCATCATACAAATACGCTTAACTTTGTCAGGGTAGCGTAAAGTATAAGCGCCAGTAATTGGGCCGCCCCAATCTTGGCAAACAAAAGTAATATCTTCCAAACCTAAATGGTCAATCAATGCAGCTAAATTTTCGACATGATTTTTAAACGTATATTCACTATCCTGAGGCGTTTCACTTTTACCATATCCTTTATGATCAGGTACGATAACCCGATGCGTTTTGGATAAAGTAGGAATAAAATTTCGATATAAATAACTCCAAGTTGGTTGGCCGTGTAGACAGATAATTACGTCACCTTCTCCTTCATCCACGTAGTGCATTTTGAAGCCTTGGCCTTCAAAAAAATTAGGTTTGAATGGGAAAGTGCCGCCGAAAGTTTCGTTTGCTGGAATCATATTGGAAGTTTGAATAATGAACGATGCCCGTCTACTGACAGGTAGAAATGATGAAATTTTGTCAGATGGTAAACTATGTTTACCTTACTAGTTAGAATAAGCTGTGACTCGAAAGTAAAAATAGTATTTTTATACTAAGAAAAGAAAAAGTCAATAAATATAAAAATAAGGCAACTTAAGATATACTCAAAAAACTAAATTTATGAGACATTATTTATATCTGATTATCAGTTTATTTCTCCTCTTTATTGCTTGTAATAAAGACCGACCTATTGAACTAGCGCCTATTCCAACCCTCCCTGAAACCCCAACAATAGATACAATACCACCTACTGGGACTAGTCGAGTTCCTCCTACAGCGCAACGAATGGGGTATAAAGATAAAGGTTGGGAATACCTAGTCACAGGTGATTATGTGAATAGCGGCCCTCCACTAGCACTCTTTAATACCTTTTTTGGTCCCGCCGAAAATTTATTAGAGAGAACTGGAGAGAATGCCCAACTGCCTTATGAATTTAATGCGGTTGCTGCCTTTAATGGGATAAAAGTAGCCGCACCGAATTGTTTGACTTGTCATGCAGAGCGATTAAATGGGGAATTAATTATTGGATTAGGTAATAATTCCAGAGACTATACCCAAAATAGAGCAGGTACGAATACTTTAGTTAGCAATGCTATTCAATCTTTTTATGGAGCAACCTCTCCAGAAGCCGCTGCTTATGAGCCTTTTAAAAGAGCGACAGCAGTTATTAGTGACCAAACCATTTTATCAACTATAGGCGTGAATCCAGCTGGTAAATTAGCCGTTGTTCTAGATGCACATCGCAACCCATCTGATTTAACTTGGCTAACGGAACCTCGTTATGCCATTCCTCAAGCAGTCATTCCTTCAGATGTACCCGCTTGGTGGTTAACCAAAAAGAAAAATGCTTTATACTATGCGGGAATCGGTCGAGGCGACCATGCAAGAACCATTATGGCAGCCAGTATTTTAACCTTACAAGATTCAGAACAGGCCGCTGAAATTGATACGCACTTTCCAGATGTTTTAGCTTTTTTAAAAAGCCTCGACCCGCCTAAATACCCTTTAGTAACAGTGGAACAAGAAGTAACCAAAGGCAAAGATATTTTTAATATTCATTGTGCTAAATGTCACGGTACTTATGGCGATACAGATACTTATCCTAATTTATTGGTCGATTTAGCAACCATACAAACAGATCCTTTATTGGCAACGAGTAATTTTAGTTTATCACCGTTTATAGATTCCTATAATAGTAGTTGGTTTGGGCAAGGAGAAAATGCTGCGGAATTGGTCGCTACGAATGGTTATGTAGCGCCACCTTTAGATGGCGTTTGGGCAACTGCGCCTTATTTACACAATGGCGCTGTTCCTACTTTGGAAGATTTATTGAATAGTGAACAACGACCGACTTATTGGCAACGAACTTTTGATAGCAATGATTTTGATTATGAAAAAATTGGTTGGCATTATGAAGTAAAAAATGCTGGTGGAGATGCGAATATTTATGATACTACACTTCCCGGTTATGGGAATAGTGGACATTTTTATGGCGATAAATTAAGCCTTGAGGATAGAGCTGATTTGATAGAGTATTTGAAAACTTTATGATACAAGATTGAAAAAATAAAAAATCCGTTGGGAAAATAAGAATGCCCAACGGATTTACTTCCCAACGGATAAGCTAATAGAGCGTCAGCTAAAAAAATGATATTAAAATAATCTTTAAACTGTCATCTAGCTCGTCAAATCCGTTGTCTTCATTCATCCGTTGGTATAAAATAGACCAACGGATGAATATCAATTTTTTACCTGACTATTTAATCTTATTATTCATTTCCTAAAACCCCAGGCAACCCATTCGGCCCAGCTCCTTGCCAATCAAAAGTAGGCGCTTTTTGCTGACGTGGATACACTTCATCTAAAGAATTGCCTTTATACAAACGACCATTTTTCATTACATATTCAATGGTATTTGTATTCCGAATATCAGTCAATGGGTTTTCATTTAAGATGACTAAATCTGCCAATTTTCCTGCTTCTACAGAACCTAAATCTTTGCTTAAACCAAGCGCTTTAGCCCCTAAAATAGTTGCTGCTTTTAAAGCTTCATGATTGGTCATGCCGCCTGATTGCATCGCCCATAATTCCCAGTGGTATCCTAAGCCTTGTAATTGCCCATGCGAACCAATCCCTGTAATCCCGCCTTTTCGAACCAATTCTCTGGAAAATTCTGCATGTCTACTAAAAATATGTTCTTCTTTCATAAACCAACTTCCTCTTCTTCTAGATTTAGCGTCCAATTCTGATTTAGGCGTAAAATGGTTCATTTTGGCATCTCCTTGCACATCTTCGGTCGCATAGAAATAATTTTCTGCCCAAGGACCTCCATAAGAAACGAGCAAGGTTGGTGTATAAGCCATTTTAGATTCCGCCGTTACTTGTAAGACATCTTTGTAAATTGGATAAATAGGAAAAGCATGTTCATGACCAGGGTAGCCGTCAATTAATTGCGTCATATTTAATTTGAAATCTAAACCTCCTTCTGTTGTCGGCATTAAACCTTGTTCTTTGGCTGCTTCGATAATCCATTGGCGATGTTGACGATTTCCTGCCAAATACATCTTAATCGTTTTGGTATTATAATATTCAGAGTATTGCTTCAATACTTTTTTGACATGTTTTAAACTCTTCATTTTATACGCCCAAAAACCAACACCTGGGCCTGTAGAATAAACTCTTGGCCCTAGCATATCTCCACTTTCTACCATGTCTGCATACGTCAATACATCCGTAGTTGCCGTTTGTGGGTCACGTGTTGCTGTTACACCATAAGCTAGATTTGCCATGTAAATCCAAACTTGTTTTTTATGAATATTCCAATTTGGCCACATGTGGGCATGTGTATCTATAAAGCCTGGTACAATCGTTTTTCCAGTCATGTCCATCTTTTTCACATTGCGACCAACTTTAATATCTCCCCTTCTACTAACTTGTTTAATTCTAGCATTCTCAATCAACACATCCCCATTTTCATAAATTTCATCTCCATTCATGGTAATAATTCGAGCATTTGTCAGTAGAATAGTTCCTGTTGGCACATCTCGATTAACTTCCGTTTTTACTCGAATTTCTTTGGCTTTATAGCTTTTATCTTCTTCTTCTTCTTCTTCTTTTTTCTCCTCGTCCGATTTTTCTTCCTTTTCACCAGCGGCTTTTTTAGCAGCTTTCTCTGCTTTTTCTTTAGCAGCCTTTTCTTTTTTCTCTTTTTCTAATTGTTTCTTGACTTTTTTAGCTTCCGCTAAATCATACACAAAATAAGCATTACCTAAAGACCAATTGACGGTTTTTCCATCTGCTCCCCATTGTGGGAATTCACCTCCCAACTGCGTTAGTTTTTCAGAAGGAAAAGCCGCTTTAGTTGCATCAGCTACAGAAATTTCAGGTACTTTTCCACCAATCATTGGAATCATAACGGTATAGATTTCATTATTAATTTTAGCCAATGCTTTATTACCTTCGGGTGACATCAAGATTAAGGAAGCATTGGAAGGTTTTTTCTTAGGTTCTTGCTCCGATTCCTGCATCATACAATGGTTATGGGCTACCGCTTGAAAAGTCGTAATCCCTTTAATTTTGACATGTTGCTTTTCGTCTGTTCCATCCCAACGAATAGACACCAATCCTTTTTCTCCATGATATAAATAAATGCGGTCGTCTTTTTTAGTAAAATGTGGGTTGCTGCGACCTTTTACTCTTTCTATTCTGGTAACAGCTCCACCATTGCCGCTTATCCAAGAAATATGTCGACTAGCCCCAAAAGCAAAAGGGCCAATGGCATCTTTAAAAGCTTGTGCAGGGCCTTCTAAAAACGTAATTCTATTCGTCTTAGCATCCCAAGCTAACTGGGTATAAAAAGCACCTTTTTGAGTCAATTTTCGAGGTGTCCCTCCAGCAGCATTAATTTTGTAAATATGCCCTGCTTCTCCTTCCCAAGTTAAATAAGCAATCTCCGTACTATTAGCCGACCAAATAGGATTGGCTTCAATATTAGTTGAGTTGGTCAATCGTTTTGGTGTACCGTTAGGATAATCCATTACATATAAACTATTTAAAACAGTAAATGCTAATTTTTTTCCATCAGGTGATAATTTTGGGTCTCTAATTTGATTGGCTATCATCTTTTTGTCATCCACAATCGGAAAATCAAAATTAACGACTGGCCCTAATTCCAATTTGGTATCCACTTCAAAAGGAATATTAGTTGCTTCGTTTTTATCAATAGAAATCTTATGAATTTTTCCACCATAAGAAGCGACTAAAAATTTAGAGTCTGGTGTAAAAGACATCGCTGGCAAAACGCCTAATGGCGCAATAGATTCTTGTTCATCTCTTTGTACAGGATAAGCTAACCAGCTTTCTTCGCCCGTTGCTAAATCTCTTTTCACTAAACCTGTTTGCGTATCATATCGAGAACCGTAAACCAGCCATTTGCCATCAGGCGAAAGGGTAGGTGAGAAAGCCGAACCATAGCGGCTCGTTTGACGTTCTACTTCTCCTGTTTCTCTGTCATAAATACCCAACTGATATTGCGGCAATTGGGCATTATAATTCCAAGCACCTGTTCTTTGGGCAAACCAGATATAGCGACCATCTTTACCAAAAGCAGGTTCCACTACTTTTAGGTTATCTGGTTTTTTAATTAATTGAGCGCCACCACCTCCTTCTTTATGAAAGAGATATAGTTTTAAATTTCGACCACCTTTGGAAACGACTAAATAGTCACTATCAGGTGTCCATTCTGCGGATTGGATATGCGCTTCTTTTTCCTTCGTTATCTGAGTAGAATCACCTGTTTCTAAATCTTTTATCCAAACGTTTTCGCTACCATCTCGGTCAGATGTAAAGGCAATGGATTTGCCATCAGGACTAAATTTTGGATGGGTATCATAAGCCATGCCTTTAGTCAAAGACGTCGCTTTTCCACCAGTAATCGGTATCGTATAAATATCGCCCATTAAATCAAAGGCAATCGTTTTACCATCAGGACTGACATCCAAAGAAGTCCAAGTACCTTCATCGGTTTTTAAATGAACGGTTCTGCCTGCTTCTAAAGGTAAATTTTTGGTTTTATCCTTTTTCTCTGTTTTAGTCGTATCGGCAATTATTTTTTCAGCCTCTTGAGCTACTAGGAAAATAGGGCTGACAAAAAGTAGGAATAATAAGGGTAGGAATTTTTTCATATTGAATTTGATTTTACTAATAAATTAGGTGATAGACAGTCAGCTTAAAAATTGATATTACAAAAATTAATAATAGAATTAAAGAATATCCAACATCCGTGTCCCTCCATCTATCCGTGGTATTAGTTGCTACCACGGATAGATGAAGGGACACGGATGTTTATCATTTTTTTACCTGACGCTCTAGATTTATGTCCCCTTATTAAAAGAGGTACTATATATAAACGATAAAATTAATAAAAAGAATAGGAATTTAAAATCGAAGGAAAGCATCGTAGTCCTTTATTTTTGATAAGATAGTTTATTTGAAGCTAGAGGTTCACTGAAAAAAAATATCCGTGGCTTTATTTATCTGTGGGAAAAAAATTAAATCAACACGAAATGTAGCTTATTTATACAATCGACTAGTTGCTAAATACTCAAAAACTGCAGGCGTTACTAAATACTCAACAGATTTTCCATTTTTAATACATTTTCGAATATAGCTCGCAGAAATATCCATCAAAGGGGCATCAAATAAAGAAACATTTTCATGGTTAGCTAATGCGCCTAATTCGTATTGAGGGCGACTGTAGACATAAATCTGATGATTTTTAAGAATGGTCTCATAATTTTTCCATTTATGAAAAGTCCTTAAATTATCTCCGCCCATAATCAAAACAAATTCTTTAGTTGGATGCTTTTCCCTCATATAAGCCAAGGTATCTACCGTATAAGATGGTTTAGGTAAATCAAATTCTATATTAGAAGCTTTTAGCTTTGGATTATTTTCAATTGCCAGTCGGACCAAATGCAAACGATCATAGTCTCTAGCCAAAGAAGTTTTTTGCTTTAGTGGATTTTGTGGTGTGACGACCAACCAAACTTCCTTCAAATCCGTATGAGTAGCCATATAATTGGAAATAATCAAATGTCCAACATGGATGGGGTTAAAAGAACCAAAAAATAAACCTATTTTCATGCTGTAAAATTTTTAGTACCATCAAATAAAAGCAGTCATCTATTCTTTTTTCAAAAACAAAATCCGATATTTGCTAAATCGAAAATAAGCGTATAATATACACTTATAAAATGTCTAGGAAAAATATCAAAAGCAAAGTAACAATAAATCTAAATTAATCATGGCAAAAATTTTAGTAACAGGCGGATGTGGCTATATTGGCAGTCACACCCTAGTCGATTTAATAGATAATGGATTTGAGGTTGTTTCAGCGGATAATCATTACAATTCAGCCCCTTCTGTGCTAGACGGAATTGAAAAGATTACTCAAAAAAGAGTCAAAAATTATAACATCAATCTTTGTGACTTAGCGGCGACCAAACAAATTTTTGTAGACCATCCCGACATTGTAGGGGTTATCCATTTTGCTGCCTTAAAAGCAGTAGGAGAGTCCGTAGAAAAACCTTTGCTTTATTTCCAAAATAATTTAGGTAGTTTATTAAATATTTTGGAATGCATGAAAGAATTTGACGTTAAAAACTTAATCTTCTCTTCTTCCTGTTCTGCTTATGGCAACGCTGACGAATTGCCTGTTACCGAAGATACGCCTTTCAAAGAAGCAGAAAGCCCTTATGCTAGAACTAAGCAAATGGGCGAATATATTCTACAAGATTTTGCTAAAAAATATACGGACTTCAACTGTATTTCCTTAAGATATTTTAACCCAGCTGGTGCGCATGAAAGTGCTATTATTGGCGAATCTCCAACAAATAATGCAAGTAATTTAGTCCCTGTGATTACAGGTACGGCTATTGGAAACCGAGAGAGTTTTACCGTCTTTGGCACCGATTATGATACTAGAGATGGCAGTTGTATTAGAGATTATATTCATGTGATGGATTTAGCTAATGCTCATACTAAAGCAATGGAGTTTGTAGTCAGCGGAAAAAACGAAAAAAATTCAGATGTATTTAATTTAGGAATTGGAGCAGGCGTTTCTGTGATAGAAGCCATTACTGCTTTTGAGAAAGTTAATGATATAAAGTTGAATTACGAATTGGGGCCAAGAAGGGCAGGGGATGTCATTGCTATTTATGCCAATTTTGAAAAGGCAGCTAAGTTATTGGGTTGGCAGCCAAAAAGAGATATTGATGATATTATGCGAACTGCTTGGGAATGGGAAAAGGTTAGAAGTGAGGTGGTCGGTAGTTTGTGATTTTTTAAATTCAAATGTAAAATTTAAAAATCAAAATTAAAAAATGTGGTTATAGTTTTAGGTTTGGAGATTTGAAATGTCACTACTTGATGCCTTCAACCTTCCAGTCTATATGGAGAATTTAGTTATCCCACTTTTTAATTTTAAATTAAAAAAGCGGTTGCCATAACTTAGCGAATAAGAGCTTGATAATTACCTGATGGTTAAAAAAATGCTAAGTTTCAGCAACCGCTTTGGTCAATGCTGTATATAAAAGTCGTATTCTTTAATACTACTTTCAGTTAATCAATTGCAAAATAGGGGTTAATAAACTACAAAGAAATAGGTAAAATTTAGATTAAAAGAGTTTAACTAATTTTTGAGTATTTTAATGAAAATGTTAAGACCTTAAATTACCTTAACATTGATAGTCAATAAGTTATAAGTTGTAAAAAATAAATTTAAGCATTTTATTAAAAATTTTAATAGACTGTTAAAATTCAAAAAAGCGGTATCTTGCCCTTAATTTTCCAATAAAATAGATTTTCGACGATTCATGAGTGATGAAGAACGACTAAAAAAATGGCGATTAGTCTTGGGCAAACATGCTGACCCTGAACAGACCATTAATTTAGGGGCAGAAGAAGCGAGCAAAGATGGGGTGCTAGAAGCGCTTTATGATAGTGATAATGAGCGTAAAGGTGGGTTAGGTAGTTCTTCGCCAAGAATCAATCGTTGGTTAGGAGATATTAGAAAGTACTTCCCTAAATCTGTAGTACAAGTAATGCAGAAAGATGCTTTTGAACGATTGAATATCGAAAAAATGCTTTTCGAACCAGAGTTTTTAGAGTCTATAGAACCAGATGTTAATCTAATTGGTACGCTCCTATCGCTCACCAAAGTAATGCCGCAAAAAACAAAAGAGACGGCTAAAAAGGTCGTCCGAAAAGTAGTCCAAGAATTAGAGAAAAAATTAACCAACCCAATGCGTCAGGCGGTTAAAGGCAGCATTAATAGAGCCACCAAAAATAGACGCCCTAAATTAAAAGAAATAGATTGGCATAGAACCATTAGAGCGAACCTCAAGCATTATCAAAAAGATTTAGGCACCATTATTCCTGAAACTTTAATTGGGTATGGTAAAAAAGGACAAGCACTTAGAAAGGTTATTCTCTTAGTTGACCAAAGTGGGTCAATGGCAACTTCGGTGGTCTATGCAAGTGTCTTTGGTGCGATTCTAGCTTCTCTAAAATCTATCAAAACCCATATTATCGTTTTTGATACCGCCGTGGTTGATTTGACACCAGCGTTACATGACCCCGTAGATTTACTATTTGGTACTCAATTGGGAGGTGGAACAGATATTAATAAAGCGGTTGGTTATGCGGAACATTTAATTCAAAATCCAACCGATACTATCGTTTTTCTAATTAGTGATTTATTTGAAGGAGGCAATGAAAATGCGCTTTTAAAAAGAGTAGCTGCTATCAAAGCTAGTGGGGCACAATTTATTACCCTTTTGGCTTTAAACGATGAGGGTGCACCTGCTTTTGACCGTTCTGTAGCGGGAAAATTTGCAAGTTTTAATGTCCCTTCTTTTGCTTGTTCTCCCGACCAGTTTCCTGGTTTAATGGCAGCGGCTATTAAAAAAGATAATATCCAAAATTGGATGGCTAGAGAAGGGATATTAACAGTAGCTTAGCTGGCTGACCAAAAACTCCCGATTTGCTAAATTTATAGAATTTAGTAAATCTCATTTAAACTAAAAATAAAGGATTTAGGTTTAGCAAATTTTCCTACTCTCTCCCAACAATATTAGGCGTAACCTCTTCTAAATATTGGCTAGACCGACCGTATACATCTGAATAAAAATCATTCTGCTGCTTCGCTTCCACTATTCTCTTTAAACCATCTCCTACTCTATAATTTTCAGGAATTAAGGTTGCTGGTGGAGGGGCACTGGCAACCAATGTTTCTGAATGAACAGGTATTGCTACCAATTGATTAGGAGATGCCTGAAAATCTATATACGCTGCGCTATTTTCTACCTTTGGTACAGTTGGTCTATTGGTTGTTTCCATCGCAAATAAAACAGGATTTCCTCTATCATACTGATACAACTCATACTTTTCAACCGTATTAATTAGCATGCTCGCATAATTTTTTGCTGTTGCATAGCCTGCTTTTTTTAGCCCTTTTGCCCAGCCTTTATAATCTGTTTTAGTTAAACTAAATAGAAAGGCATATCTTTTATTGACTATCAAAAACTCAGAATGATCATAATAGGAATCTGCGGGGTTATCATATGTTCTAAAACAAGATTTCACTAATTTCCCATTGACATAATCATCATCTTTATGATAATATTTACTACCAGTCCAATTTCCTTTACATTTAATACCAAAATGGTTATTAGAATTTTTAGCTAATCCACTCATTCCATACCTCGATTCAATAATACCTTGTGCCAAAGTAATACTAGCAGGAATACCCGTTCTTTCCATCTCTTGTACGGCTATCGCACTATATTGGTCAACGTAATCTAAAACTAGTAAATCTGAATTGGTATTAGCAAAAGAAGATAAGGAAGAAATAGCAATTATTGCTAAAATAGTTTGAAAGCTTCTCATCATGGGTAGGTTTAAAAATGAATAAATGGAGATTGTTGAGTTAATCTCTTTTGAACATTTCGCAATGAAACCTACCAACATCGAACTTATATAAAAGAAACAGCTAAACACGAAGAGAAAGGGCGGGAATAAATTAGTACTTTATTCCCATCCTTTGAAGGTGCTCTTGTGTTAAGTGGTCACGGCTTAATGACCGATTTTTATAGTGTTAAATAGTCCGTGAGGGGGTAACATTACAGTAAAACTGTTATATCATATTCACGATTTTTATAATGCAAAATGAATGCCATTTTTTCTTAATATGTTTTTTGTCTAACTTTTTTAGGCGAATCTTCTAAAAAATGTTAATAAATTATTAAAATTTTAATATGTTGTTTTAAAATTATCTTTTTAGTGGTATTTTTTTTAGTTTTTTTGAACTTGACTGACTAAACGGGTAAATAATAACGTTTATCTAAAAAATGAATCAATCTTTATCCATCTTTTGACTATTTAAAGTGTCTTTTGATTAATCCATTTTCACAAACATTAATTTTATCACTTAAGGAAAGCAAGATTTACTAGCTATAATCACTCGACAAAATAAATAGTCAATAAATCTTGAACCTCCTATTATACGATACAATATGAAAAAATTCACTTCTTGGATAGGTCTGTTATCCTTCTTAACTTTTGCTACGCCTGTTTTCGTAAAGGCTAATGCTTTAGCTCCTTTTGATGAAATTATCCTTTCGGGTAATGTTAGTGCCCTATTAGTAGAAGGAGAAGAGGAAAGTATTGAGATTAAAAATGACGCAGATCGTTTAGATTTTTATGTAGAAGGGAAATCTTTAAAAGTAAAAGCTACAGACCTTGTAAAATACAATAAAACGCCAACGATAAAAGTCATCATTACCTATAAAAAATTAAGAGGACTGAGAGCGAGAGCAGGCGCATCCGCTTTTACAGAACAACCAATTAGCGGTGATCAGTTAGATTTAAAATTTTCAAGTGGCGCATCAGGAGAAATCGAAGTCAATCAAAATTCTTTGGAGATTAATGTATCTGAAGGAGGTAATTTAAAATTGCGTGGCGAAACAGAATGGCAAGAAATTAAAGTAGCAACAGGTGGGACTTTATCAGCTTATAAATTAGAAGCTTTGAATACCGTTGTAAAAGCAAATACTGGAGGCAGTGCTAGAGTTATGACGACTAAAAGTATTAACGCTAGAGCCAACACAGGTGGTAGTATAAGTTATAAAGGAGACCCTAAAAAAGTACAACGAAAAGATGGGCTTTCGGGAACGGTTAGAAGTTTGTAGGATAATTGGAGTACATCCTTTTTAAATTAAAAAACCTTTGCTAATATGATTTTAGCAAAGGTTTTTTTAGTTGTTGGCTTAAGCGGAAAAAAAAGTCGGAGCAAATAACCCCGACTCGAAATAAACACCTAAAACCCTATTAACTAATCTTTTATATTTTTAGCAGCCTTTTATAAAGACTATTCTTTTCATTATTTGGATGGTTATCTAAAAAACATTTATACACTAAAATTAGTTTCCAAACACCTCTTTTATCCATTAAACTGTTTTCTTCAATACCATTACACCTATTATATATCAATTGCTGTTCCATACCAATTTTTAAGACTTTTTGCTAGATAATAATTAAATTTAATGTCATTATGTCATCTATAATTTTAAATTAATGACAAATTGACATTTTGTTTAAATAAAATAGTCCTTAATAACCACAACTAGAATATTTTACTGCTTTTTAATAACCGAATCCCTAAGACTTTTATATACTTTTGTACCTTGCGGTGTTACTATCACTATTTCAATAAAGAATTGCTATAATTAGGCGTTTATAAAAAAATAAAACCAAAGAATTATCGATATTTTAAACCGTTGATAATTTCTAAACTTCAACTACAACTTCAAATTCAACCTCAATTCTCGTTGAAGGTGGTTGAAAATTTGAAATTGAAAATTGAAAATTACTTAGATTATGTATCCAGATTTATCCTATATACTACACGACCTTTTAGGAACTGATGTTGACAACGCTTTTTCTGTTGTCAAAACCTTTGGGTTATTATTGGCTATTGCTATTTTAACGAGTGCCTATTTCTTGAATCTAGAATTGAAGCGAAAAGAAAAACAAGGTTTACTTGGGGCAACTTTAGTGAAAACTTTAGTTGGCGAACCAGCGGCTATTAGTGAATTAATCATCAATGCTATTTTTGGTTTTTTATTAGGCTTTAAGGTCGTTCATATTGCGTTGAATTTTTCCGATTTTCAAGCAGATGCGCCTGGTTTTTTATTTTCTTCTAAAGGAAATATGATAGCAGGAATAATAGGCGCTATTGCTTTAGCGGGTATTAAATATTGGGAAAAAGAAAAACAAAGATTACCTAAACCTAAAATAGAAGAAAGCTTAGTTTATCCAAGTGACAGAATTGGTGATATTACTTTAATTGCTGCTTTTACAGGTATTCTAGGTGCAAAATTCTTTGCCATCTTTGAAGACTTGAGCAATCTAACGATGGATAATTTTTTCCATGCGCTTCTTTCTGGCGGTGGTTTAGCAATTTATGGTGGCTTGATTGGTGGATTTATTGGCGTGGTGTGGTATTTGAAGAAACATAAAATTAATGTCTCTCATGTAGCAGATGCCGTTGCCCCTGCCCTAATCATTGGTTATGGCGTAGGTCGAATTGGTTGTCAATTATCAGGAGATGGTGATTGGGGGATTGTCAATGAATTAGCACAACCTTCTTGGTGGTTTTTACCCGATTGGGTGTGGGCGTATGATTATCCACAAAATGTCCTCAATAATGGTTTGCCGATTGAAGGATGCGAAGGGAATTATTGCAGAGCTTTAGCGAAAGCTGTTTTTCCAACTCCCATGTATGAAATGGTTATGGCATTCGCTATTGCAGGTATTTTATGGGCATTGCGTAAGCGTTTACCCGTTCCAGGTATGTTATTTTGTGTGTACTTAATTTTAAATGGCTTTGAGCGATTTTGGATAGAAAAAATTAGAGTCAATGCCGAATATGATATTTTTGGCTTCCACCCTACACAAGCAGAAATTATTGCTGTTTTATTATTCTTAATAGGAAGTATCGGTTATTTCGTTTTGCGAAAACGAGGAGAAGCGTTATTTAATTAATTGATCGTCTTAAATTAAAAAAGACTCATTTGTTGCCCTTGTTCTTTTATAAATTCAGGGCCTCTAGTTGTTACTGCTGGTAGCAATGCTTTTGCTTGTTCGACTAAATATTTAGCCAATTCAGGCGCTTTAATATTATCGGGCTCATGCGTAAAAAAGTAAACTTCTGAGATTCCTTGGGCAAACCAACCTTTTAATTTATTGACCCATTCATCAATTCTACTATAATCAGTTGGATGTAAATCATTACCGACAAAGCGAATCATTGCGATGTTATTCGTTAATTGTTGATGTAATACATCTCGGCGGCCTGCAACGTCCGTTATGACTAAAGCGCAATTTTTTGCTTTCGCTAATTCTACTAAAGGTAGTAGACCATCTTCCTTCCTAAACCAACTCTCATGTCTTACTTCAATTGCTAAAGGAATATTATCAGGCATTTTTTCTAAGAAAGTTGCCAAAACCGCCAACCGACCTGCGTCAAAATGTGGCGGCATTTGCATAAAACAACAGCCCATCTTTTCATTTAATTGCTGAATAGATTCAATAAAAGCATTTAATTTTCCATCATTTAAGCCCATTCCACTACTATGACTAATAGCTTGTGGTATTTTAGGACAAAAACGAAAATCAGCCGTTGATTCTTTTTTCCATTTTTGAATCGTTTCAAAATTGGGAATTCGATAATGCGTAGTATTGAGTTCTATTGTATTGAATTGTTTAGCATAATGCGTCAAATAATCTTTAGTTTTAGCGTTTGCTGGATAGACATGCCCTACCCATTCTTTCATACTCCAACCTGTGCAACCGACATATAAAGTTGGATTTGTGGGAGTAGGTAATCCTGCCAAAATACTTTTAGTACCTACTGTATCGTTAGGTAAAGCAAAATCGACAGCGCTAATATCTTGTAGTTTTCCAAATTTCATATACGAGTCGTTTATTATAAAGCAACCAAAAATCAGCCCTAATGTTTAGTGAAAATCTTCCAATTTCAGAAAGATGCGAAACTTTATTCAAAAAAATAATACTGTTTGGACTAGGATATTGAATCCTAAAAATCACTTATTTTGCGCAACTTGAAAGTTGATTATGCTTAAACTTAAAAAAAGCATTTATTTTATTTGAACTACGCTATCATTATTAAATGAAATCAATCTCAAAAATGAGAATCACTTGTTTTATTTTTTTTCTAATTTTTTGCAAAACTAACCTTGCTGCCCAAATTGTACAAGCGCCAAATTTTCTATGCATTAAAGGAGACAGTTTAATCTATAATTTACCCAATAATACTTGTGGCGCATTTCTTTCTTATGAAGTATTCGGCAGCCAAAATAAAAATGGTGGGTATGTACGCTTAGGAAATATTACTAATGAAAAGGAAACAGCTTTCGAACATATTACGAACATTGATGAAATTTGGTATTACTATATGCAAAGTAATTATGATTGCCCTAACGCAACCGTTCTTACTTCAGATACTTTAGATAATTTACCGCCTCCTGTTACTCCATTGATTAACGTTTCCGTAGAAGATGAATTTGTCCGATTAAATTGGCAAGCAAGTAATGCTCCACAAATAAATGGTTATGTTATTTATCGTTTAACAGATCAAGGGACTGTTCCTATTGATACCGTTTTTAATAGCACTTCTTACTTAGATACTTTTGCGATACCTAATGAATTCTCAGAAGTTTATTCAGTAGCAGCAATCGACCAATGTGGAAATACAAGTGCTTTGATAGCATCGCAACAAACTATTTGGCTTCAATCAACACTTTTTCCTTGTAGCCAAACGATTTCTTTGAATTGGAATCTTTACGAAAATTGGGAAGGTGGCATAGAAGCGCAAGAAATTTGGGTGCGCAAGAATGACGCTATAGCAGAAAGAATAGCGGTAGTTATGGACGACCAAACAACTTATGCCTTCGAGAATATTGAAGATGGAGTGTTCTATGAATTTTTCATTAATGCCGTTCAACGAAATACAGGAATTAGCGCCAAATCAAATGTCAGTCGTGTAGTCGCTAAGATTGTAAATCCTGTAGGGAATTTATTGGTAAAAAATGTCACTTTCACAGATAATCAGGAAGTCGAATTACTTTGGGAATGGAATCCCAAGGCAGATTTAGCCGAGGTAAATATTTTTCGTTCTAGCGATAACAGAAGTTTTCAAAATATAGGCAATCCTGATACCACTAAACCGCTAGCCAATCCAGCAAATTATCTAGTTACCCCTATTCATGCCAATGAGGGAAAAACATTTTATAATATTAGTACAACTGACCAATGTGATAGCACTCAATTATCCAATTATGTCAGCACTATTTTTTTGGAAGGAGCAGCACAACCTACTAATGAAAATTTATTGACTTGGACGCCTTACGATAGTAGGATAGGGACAGTTAATGGTTATTCTATTTATAAATTAGTTGATAATAGTGACCCGTTATTCCTAGGTCGAATAGATGGGACGAAGACTACTTTTTCTGACCCAATTGCAACTGCGGCAGATGTAGGTGCTTGTTATTATGTAGAAGCAGACATTAGTGTCACTTTTGCGAGCTCGGGTATAGAAACACCTATTTCTCGTTCCAATACGACTTGTTTGACACAAATGGCTACTATCGTCATGCCGAATGCTTTTGCGCCTAATGGACAAAATCGACTTTTCAAGCCAACGGTTCTATTTAGAGAAACTATCCAGAATTACCAATTAGCCATTTATAGTCGTTTTGGTGGAAAAGTATTTGAAAGTACAGATGTGAATTTTGGTTGGAATGGGCAAAAAAACGGGAAAGATATGCCAGCAGGGACTTATACTTATTTGGTTCGGATTGAGCAAAAAGATGGGAAACAGGTGGAAAAGGTTGGGGTTTTGGTGTTGTTGAGATAAGCTACTATTTACTTTCTCTATTTTTCTGCTTTGAAAGGCAGCACTAACCTAACTTCCCCCGTTCTCACCTTGTCGGGTTAGTCATTTCAATGACGAAACACCTATAAAGGGGGGTATTTGATAAAATATTACATTTTTTTGAATTTTTCTTTTTTGGAAAGCAACCAAAAAAAGATTACCTTTACTAAGTAACTAAAGGGGTTTTCCCTATATTACTTAACTCTTTTTTATGGACTTCGTTTTGCCTTTTAACTATAGCGAAAAGGAATTCATAGATGCTTGTGTGCGTAATGAACGTTGGGCACAAAAGCGACTCTATGAAGAACATTATTCCCAAATGATGGGGGTTTGTTTGCGCTATGGTAGAAATGAACATGACGCCTTGGATATTCTGCAAGAAGGGTTTATCAAAGTTTTTAGAAATATCACCAAATATCAACCGGGCACTACTTTAGCTGCTTGGATTCGACGAATTATGGTCAATACCGCCATAGATTATTATCGAAAAAATATTCGGCGACGGACAGAAGACTTAGATACTGCCTATGATTTGAAATCAATGGATGCAGATGCCATCAGTCAGTGCAGCGAAAAAGAAATTTTAGAAGCTGTACAGCAGTTAACTCCTGCATACCGAGTTGTTTTCAACTTATACGTCATTGAAGGTTATTCTCACAAAGAAATAGCTGAATTGATGGAAATTACGGAAAGTACCTCTCGTTCTAATTTAGTTAAATCTAGAATGAAACTGAGAGCGATAATTAACAAAAAATTATAGTCAACACACGCAAACTGCATTTGAGTATAGGAAATGAGTCAAGAACTGTTCGATAAAGCAATTAAGAAGTCGCTTGAAAATTTGGATATAGCGTTCAATGCTGACCACTGGCAGCAAATGGAAATGCTATTGCATAATCTGCCAATAGGGGATGAAGGAGCTATTGACGCCCATTTTGATGCGATGATTAAAGACAAAATTAATCATACCGATACGTCAGTTAACTACTCCGCTTGGGCAGGTATTGAAGCAGGCTTACTAAAAGCGGAAGCCGTAGATATTGAATTTGATGCAGCAATTGCCGATAAAATTATTACCCCAACAGCCTTTGCCGTTCCAAATTGGGATAATGTAGCAGATGCACTTGATGTAGCAGATGCCGCAGATGCGGATTTTGATAAAGAAATATATACTAGCTTACAAAACTTACAAGCGAGTCCTCCACCTAATTACTGGCAAAGATTAGTCAATAGGCTAAATACAGATTTTGCATTAAGAGAAAAATTATATCGTTATAAATTGATAGAAGCTACTTTAATGATTTTATTATTATTAAATTTCTATCAATACTTACCAACGAATCACGTTTTTGTTCCTAGTTCGGCTAAACAATATCAGTATCCAGTAGAAGAAAACATAGAACAACCAACTGCTCCTGTAAATCAAGAAGTATTGGATAAAGCGGATGACCGACCCACTAAAGTAACTCCTAAAACTAATAACGTTAATAGCACACCAAAGCTACCTTTAATTGCTAAGAACATCGTTGAGAATAAGGAGCGTCAAAATAGTCAACTTGTAAGTCAAGCCGTAGCAAGTTCTGAGAAGATCCATAGAAATTATTTTGGCTCTACACCGATTTCTATTTTACCAATAGTAATGGAGCAAAGAAGTGGTCTTTCCATTTCTGTTAGCGAAATGAATCAACACCTTACGCTATATACGGAAACAGGTAATTCTATCATAAATACAGTTCCTTCTTTAAGACCTAATTTTGTAGAGTCTCAATATATTACACCACTTGGTTGTAAAGATTGCCAATACACTAAAATTCCTGCTCGTTTACGATTGGGCTTAGTCGCTAATTTAGCGAGTACCAATGCTTATGTATCTGGCGGGGATATTTTAGACATTAATGCCTTTTCTGAAAAAGGATTTGGTTACGGTATTGGCGGTAGCTTAGGGTTTAAATATGGGAAGTGGGAAATTGAAACAGGCTTAATGTATGCCGCTAAACAATATGATCCTAATATTGTGGATACGCCAAAACCGAATGCTAAAAGAACACATTTCCAAACGATATATTTGCAGACACTTCATATTCCAGTTAATTTAAGGTATAATTATGCGGTATTAGGCAAAGGGAAATGGCATTTGTACGCTCAGACTGGCGCAGCTTTGAATGTTGTGCTTCGGGCAGAATATGATTTAGCAGAAGTTTCTTCGATTAGTCGCTCTAAGGTAAATGATGTGACCACCTCTAGAATTAATCAAATAGATTTTAATACTGGTTTGTTAGGAGGAGATGGTTTTAAAAATAACCGCTTTCTATCTATTAGTATGGGCGCAGGAGTTGAACGATATATTTCGCCTAGGTGGAGTGTTTTTGTCCAACCAGATTTCAATTTGCATTTCTCAGGTAATAGCATCGGGCCAACACAGGATAGAATTAATACATTAGCTATTTCTTTTGGTGCTAGAAAATCATTGTATTAGAACGATGAACTATAAATGTTGAGTAAAACGAAATCCCGATTTTTATCGGGGATGAATGATGAATTGTTAGAATGGAACAATTTATCAAATACTATCCTTCGATTTTCTACCTTATTCTATCTGGATTCCTTTTCCTAAGAAAGTACTCCTTGTCTCCCTATATTTTGAGAAATACTAATTATTTTCTGCTTCCCTACCTTTTGTATAAAGTTAACTGCATTTACAAATTCAACCTTATTTATCCTACTTATTTCTAACTTTTTGTGTATTTTACACCTCCTTTTCTACTAAAATAAACATACTGCTGATAATGAGTAAATTGTGTTTTAGCACATTTTTACCATAAAAATTATCCAACTACACAAACGTCAATCATGCCAGAATTTGTACACCTACATTGCCATACCCAATACTCTCTTTTAGATGGTGCTTGTGAAATAGGAACCATGATGCGTAAAGCTGCAGCCGATGGACAGAAGGGAGTTGCCCTGACGGATCATGGAAATATGTTTGGGGCATTTAAGTTTGTGGCAGAGGCAGAAAAAGCAGGGGTAAAACCAATTATAGGTTGTGAATTTTATATGGTCAAAGACCGCCATATTAAATTCTTTGCCAAATCTAAAGGAGAAAAAGATAAGCGGTATCACCAATTGTTACTCGCCAAAAATAGAAAGGGCTACGAAAATCTTTGTAAATTATGTTCGCTTGGTTTTATAGAAGGATTGTATTCTAAATACCCTAGAATTGACAAAGAATTATTACTAAAATACCATGAAGGGCTCATTGCCACAAGTTGTTGTATTGGAGCAGAAATTCCGCAAGCCATTATTCATAAAGGAGAAGCAGAAGCAGAAAAATTATTAAAGTGGTGGATAGACCTTTTTGGAGATGATTTTTATATAGAATTGCAACGGCATAGAGGCTTAGATAATATTGACAATTTAGGCGTGAGTCAAGAAGATGTCAATCAGGTCTTAATCAAATTTGCTCGTAAGTATAATTTAAAACTGATTGCCACCAATGATGCGCATTATATAAATGAAGAAGATTCGCTGCCACATGATTTACTATTATGTATCAATACGAATAGTTTAGTCGATGATGAAAAGCGATTTAGATTTGCTAGTTCTGACTTTTATTTTAAGTCGCAAAAGGAGATGAATGTCTTGTTTCATGATGTTCCAGAAGCCATTGATAATACGATGGAAATCTATGACAAAATAGAATCCTTGACCCTTGCCAGAGATGTATTATTGCCGAATTTCCCTATTCCAGAAGGCTTTACGACCCAAGATGATTATTTACGGCACTTAACTTACGAGGGTGCTAAACGACGTTATGGAACAATTACGCCTGCAATCTCCGAACGTTTAGATTTCGAGTTAGATGTTATCAAAAAATCGGGTTATCCGGGGTATTTCTTGATTGTCCAAGATTTTACAACCGTTGCCTTAAAAATGGGCGTTTCCGTAGGGCCTGGTCGTGGTTCGGCGGCTGGTTCGGCCGTTGCTTATTGTATTAATATTACCAATGTTGATCCGATTAAGTACGACTTACTTTTTGAGCGTTTCTTAAATCCAGAACGGGTTTCGATGCCCGATATTGATATTGATTTTGATGATGAAGGGCGGCAAAAAGTAATTGATTATGTGATTGATAAATATGGTCGAAATCAAGTCGCTCAAATTATCACTTACGGTTCGATGGCTGCCAAGTCTTCTTTGAGAGATGTTGGGCGGGTAATGAATATTCCATTATCAGAAGTAGATAAAGTTGCGAAGTCCTTTCCTATTAATTTAGGGGCAACCTTAAATAAAGTATTGGCAGATGGAGACATTCAACCCAAGTTGAAAGGGAAAATGAACTCCGAAGATATTGAAAAAGCTTATCAATTTCGACAATTATCAGAAGCGAAAGATGATATTGGCAAAATGATTCGACAAGCTAAAAAGTTAGAAGGATCCATTCGAAATACAGGAATTCATGCCTGTGGAGTAGTCATTACACCAGATGATATCACCAATTATGTACCAGTAAAAACAGATAAGAACTCTGGGATGTTGGTTTCTCAGTTTGATAATAGTGTAGCGGAAGATGCAGGTTTATTGAAGATGGATTTCTTGGGTTTAAAAACTTTGACCATTATCCGGGATGCGGTTCGATTGGTTAAAAAAACGCATGATATAGACCTCATACCAGATGATTTCCCATTGGATGATGCCAAGACTTATGAGTTATTCCAAAGAGGGGAAACGGTCGGTATTTTCCAGTATGAGAGTACGGGCATGCAGAAATATTTAAAGGAATTAAAACCGACCAAATTTGAGGATATTATTGCAATGAATGCACTCTATCGTCCTGGTCCATTAGAATATATTCCTGAATTTATTGAGCGGAAGCATGGTCGAAAACCTGTAGTTTATGACTTGCCAGAAATGGAAGAATACCTAGAAGAAACACAGGGAATTACAATTTACCAGGAACAGGTTATGAGACTTTCTCAAAAGTTAGCCGACTTTTCAAAAGGGGAGGCAGATACTTTAAGAAAGGCAATGGGGAAGAAAAAGAAAGCATTAGTAGACAAAATGTGGCCTAAATTTTTAGAAGGTTGTACTAAAAATGGGCATCCTCAAAAAGTAGTCGAAAAAGTATGGAGAGATTGGGAAGCCTTTGCTTCTTACGCTTTTAATAAATCTCACTCTACTTGTTATGCTTTTGTTGCGTTCCAAACAGCTTATTTAAAAGCGCACTACCCTGCCGAATTTATGGCATCGGTACTAACGCATAATAAAAGTGATATTTCCAAAGTCACCTTCTTTTTACGAGAATGTAAACGGATGGAATTGGATGTATTGGGACCGAACGTGAATGAAAGCCACTTAAATTTTACGGTAAATCCTAAAGGGCAAGTCCGTTTTGGGATGTCTGCCTTGAAAGGTGTAGGAGAAGGGCCCGTAGAAGCATTAATAGCCGAACGTAAAGAAAATGGACCTTTCAAAAATATTTTTGAAATGGTTCGGCGCTTAAACTTAAAAGCCGTCAATAAGCGAATTATGGAGAGTATGGCATTAGGGGGTGGATTCGATGAATTTGAAAATGTAGACAGAGCGCAATATTTTGCTCCTTCTGACAAATACGACACGCTAATTGAACATGCCTTGAAATACGGTAATGCTTATCAATTGCAAAAAGCGCAAAATGTTAATTCATTATTCGGTGATTCTGATGAAGTTTTAATTCCAGAACCACCCATGCCGATAGCAGAACCTTGGAGTCTAATTGCTAAATTAACGAAAGAAAAGGAAGTAACAGGTATTTATATTAGTGGTCATCCATTAGATGATTATAAAATGGAAGTAGATAATTTTGCGACTTGTAGCTTGGAAAAAGCTGAATCTCTCAAAGGGCAACCATTAAAACTAGCAGGTATTGTTGCAGCAGCTAATCACCGAATTAGTAAAAAAGGAACTGGTTTCGGATTTTTCACTATTCAAGACTATAATGGGGCAATGGAATTTCCATTATTTAGTGAAGATTACCAAAAATATAAACACTTATTTGAAGTAGGACAAGCTTTATATATTCATGGAACTTTCCAGAAAAAATGGAGTGGGGATGATTATCAATTTAAAATTAGTAAAGTAGAATTACTAGAAAATGTGGCAGCAAGTATGACTAGTTCTTTGACTTTGCGTATTCCGATTGAAAGTTTGACCAAAGAATTAGTGCACAATATTGAAATGGCTTGTAAAGCGCATGAAGGAAAGCATAAATTAAAAGTACATTTGATTGACCGAGCTACAAAAATGAAACTACAATTGGTTGCTAAAACGCAGACAGTCAATGCAGATAATGATTTGATTGCTAAATTAAAAAAATTAGGTGTGGCTTATAAAGTGAACTAAATTAAAAAGGGTTTTATTGGTATAAAAATAGATTTTCTAGTAAACCTATTTTTATACCAATAAAATCCTTTTTCAAATTTTGTTGTTTGAAAAAACGCTATTTTTCCTCCAATCGTTCAATCAATCGACCCGCAATTCCCAAGAAGTCTTTTTCCGTAATAATCCCCACCAATTCGTCACCATGTACCACTGGAATGCAACCAATTTGATGTTTTTTCATCAAATTCATGGCTTCAATGATATTCGCATCATGGTTGATAATAATTGGGTCTTGTACCATTATCTCTTCTACTGTTATGCTTTCATTATCATTTAACCTACGCTTTTTCGCAAATTCCTTGAGCAACATTCTGGAAGTAATAAGCCCTACCAATTTCCCTTTTTTATCTTCCACGGGCAGGTAACGGGTCTTTCTCCAATCCATCATTTCTGCCACAAATTCAATAATATCTTCTTTTCGAACTGTAAACAAGTCTGTTACCATAAACTCTTCTACCTTTAATTTGGCAGGACGATATTCTTTCAAATCGCTTAATTTTGGCAATTCCCAAGTGTGGACAGGTTTTCCTTCTTCTTGATTTTTCAACATACAAGCTGTTAAAACACTTACTGCTTCATCTGTACTTACTTCTTTTTTTAGTTGAGTAAAAGCACGTAAAGTCCATCTGGCACCATTCATGTGATTTTTGGCCCTTTCTTCAATAATGGACAAATATCTATTAATATCCTTCGGGTCTACTTTCCTTATTTTTAATCCTTTTCTTGCCAACGGCAATAAATGTTTTAAGACCAAATCACAAGCCGTAATTTTTTCATCATTGAACCAAGTAAATTTAGAATCTATTCCAAATCTCGCCGCTTTCCCAAAATTATCTCTGGCATCTTCCCAAGACATCACTTCTCGAATATCCTCAACTTCTTCCGCCATACCTACCATACAACCTAACCAAAAAGCAGTATTGGCAAATTCATCAATGACTGTTGGGCCAGCAGGCAGCACCCGATTCTCTATTCTTAGATGGGGTTTCCCATTCGGACTAACCCCAAAACAGGGTCGATTCCAGCGATAGACCGTAGAATTATGTACTTGTAAAGCCCGAAGTTTCGGTGTTTTTCCTTGTTTTATCATTTCTAAGGAATCTTCTTCTACATCTCCTGCTAATAGAACTCTAAAACGAGCAATATCTTCTTTATAAATCTCTAAAACTGAATGTTGCAACCAGCCACTTCCAAAAGTAACTCTTGGGCTGCGTTCTCGCATGTGCTTATGCGTCGTCCGAGTATCTACTGACTGTTGGAATAAAGCAATTCTTGTTTCATGCCATAATCGCTTGCCAAACACCATAGGAGAATTCGCTGCAATCGCCATAATTGGGGCCGTCAATGCTTGTGAGATATTATACATCTTCACAAAATCTTTCGGTTCAATCTGCAAATGCACTTGGAAACTCGTATTACAAGCTTCCAAAAGTGGCGAATCATGCTTCACTAAAAGTTCATCAATACCCGTCAATCGCAATTCATAAGAATTGCCAATTAATTGCTCCGTAATCGCCTTCATCAACGCATCATAGCGTTTCATGGGCGTGAGATTATGTAATTCTAAGTCGAATTTTCTTAGGGTTGGTAAAATACCTGTGAGTAATAAATTAGCATCTAAAGATTTAAGGGTTTCGCTAATTTTTCCCAAATTGTGCCGATTCTCTTTTTCCATATCACTTAGACAAGTCCCTTCAAAAACCCTTGGTTCTAAATTGGTCTCTAAGTTAAATTTTGCCAACTCCGTTTCGACCCAAGGATATTCCTTCATTTTATCCAAAGCCTCCATGGCTATTGGCGCAGGTTTATAGGTTTTGGTATCGACTAAGGCCATTTCTTGTTCGGCTCCAATTCTGGTAACGCCTTTTTCAAACCAATCGTTTTCTAGCATATATTTCAATGCTTGTACGTCTTTCAATAAATGCCGCATAAAGCGATGCATATCGCTTTTGTCTTTTAGAATGGAAACTTTTTGTTCGCCCATAATGGAAAGGTAGCCCAGACTTTAATCTGGAAATGAAGAATATTAGTTACAGACGAAAGTCTGCGCTACGTTTATACAAAGCTAAATATACTAATTTTTACTATACTGACTCAATTGTTTTAATCAAATTCGCATAAATCGGATTACTCATCAATAATTCTCGATTACCTAAAACAACTAAATGTTTTCTTGCCCTAGTCAAAGCCACATTCAACTTCCTGTCTACTCCTTCTTCCGACAAGGAAACTAATGAATCGAGTTGCGCAAAATTATTGGTACAAAGCGAAATCAAAATAATATCTCTTGCACCACCTTGATACCGTTCAACTGTATCAATCGTCAAACTTTCTACATCAATATTTTCGGCTAGTAATTGCTGTCTGATTTGTGCAATTTGCGCCCGATAAGGCGTAATAATACCAATACTATTTACCGTCATTTCCAAATTGTTTTTTTTATAAATGGCTTGGAAACTCTGAATTAATTCTAACAGTTTTAATCCTTCATATTGATTCGTTTTATGCGTTTTGCTACGTTCATCCACTTCAGTTTCAATATAAACGACTCGCTGTTTACACAAAAGGTGTTCTAAAAAAGTAGGGTCTTCAGGTAGCTGATAGTTCAAAGGCACTAACTGAGTTTTGTGATAAGGAATAGAGTTCGGTAGAATTTTTAAATTTTTATTATAGAAAAATTCATTCGGAAAGTGCATGATTTCCTGATGCATTCTACCTTGATGACTTAATTGGGCATGTGCCCAATGCCAACCTTTTCTCAGACATTGCTTATAAATTCTTTCAAAAAAAGAATCTCTTAAATTAAGCATGCCTAGCTTATTCAATTCCTCATCTGCTACTTTTGACTCCTCTGAACTTTGCTGTACTACCGCAGGCAATTGCTGATGGTCGCCAATTAAAACGAAGCGCTTAAAGTGAGGCAATAAACCGACCAAGTACGGTTCTAACAATTGAGAAGCTTCATCAATGATTACTTGGTGGAAAGTCTTTAATTTTAAAATAGCTTTTTTACCAGAAATGCCATTAACCGTTCCTACAAAAATGCGGTGACTTAATAATAATTCCTTTAACGCTTTTCGGCTTTCAATTGGTTTTAATTTATAATCTAGTAACTGTTTTCTAAATTTTGCATTCGTAGAAAATCGAGAACCAATTCGGATGTAATCCCCTTTTATACTTTCGTCAATTTGCTCAATTGCTTCACATATTTCATCTACGGCTCGATTGGTATAAGCCATCAATAAAATATTTTCATCGGTATTTTGCCATAAATATTTGACGACATGCTTTAGCATCATGCTCGTTTTTCCTGTTCCTGGTGGTCCCCATAGCAAAAAGTAATCTCTGGCGTTAATTATTTTTTTATAGATGTCTTGTTGTTCCAGCGTTAATTCAGTCGGAGCAACTAATGATTTTTGTTCAGGCATTCGAGGCGGATTCTGCCCCAGTAACATCGCTCTTTTTACAGTGGAAACTTCTGCAAAAGCAAATAAGCCACGATACAAATTAGTATAGCCACTATCCATTAAATCATGTTCTAAATTCCAAAAAATATCCTCTTCAAATAAAGTAGTATTAAATTGTTTGGAACGCAATCGAACAATTACCTTTTCATTGTCAATTTCAATAATGGTACATTTAAAAACTTGGTCTTGTAGTGGGGAATCATCAGGTTGTCGATACGGATATAAAACAGCAATATCGCCTCTTCTAAAATTCGCTAAATTATTGGTGCTTTCTGTTTTGGCAAAAATTAAAAACGGGTCTTCATCTTTGCCTTTAAAATCGGTTAATTTAAGGCAACTAATGATATTAAAATTATCCTCTTTTTCCTTATAAGTATCTAACCAAATTGCCGCTTGCCCATTTCGTTTTGCAGAACCATGCATCCCCATTTTTGCCATGCGATGTTCTCTAGCAATAAAACTAGTAAACAGCGTAAAATACTTTCTTTCTAAAACACTTAATCCATGAAAGGTCTTAGAAAACGCCATCAAATCTCGTTTGATAAAACCTGAAATTTGTGGAAATCTATCTGGATGCAAATGCCTTAATAAAGGCGGGTTGACCAAATCTCCGTCCTTTAAATTTATCAATCCTTGTTCGATAGCTACCAATTGATTGCGCACTTGAATCGCTTCATATTGCTGTGCCTTTATCGTCGGTGCAAAACGTAAGGGGCGATTATCTAAACCAGAATAAAGGATATAATTGGTTGGCATAATTTTACCATAAGCTGACCGAATTAATAGATCGTATAATAAAGTCTGTGTATAATGATTATGGCTAATGCCGTAGCGATTAGGTTTATAAGCTTTACCGCTTTTTAATTCGACAATTCCTGCCTCTTTTTCTTTTGCGGTATTATTTTGATAAAAAACATCTAGTCGTCCTTGTAAGCCAAACTTTTCAGAATAAAAGGAAGGTTCTATATAACATTTCTCTTTTTGGATGCCTTGTTTTTCAAATTGCTCCAACACCATTTGTTTGAGCGTAACATAATGTTTTTGCGATTTACCGTGAATTTCGTACACTTGTTTATCTTCAAACAAGGTAAAAGCCAATGGATTTAATTGAAAAACATGAGAGAATAATTCTTTAAAGGTAATTTCTGGATTGGTCATTAATTCATCCAAAAAGTAATTGGCAATATTTCCCAACATCAAGGGGACACTAGTTTCAAAAGGCGTGAATCGTTTTAATAAATGGAGCAAAGCTTCTGTTCCCGTATCTTTAAAACATTCTGCAACTGCGGTTACATCAATCAAATAATCGGGTTCAATGACAAATCCTTTTGGTCGATAAATCCCTGCTTTATCAATTTCCACATCCAATAAATTCATCATAACAGGAAACTCAAATCCTCTCTTTAACGCTCGAATAGTTGGATTGAAATTTTCGTTTCGCTCTGGAATGCTGTATTGTACTCGAATTTCTTCCCCCACGCCACTTTGGTCTTGGGCAATGATTTGTTGATTCTTTTCATCATCTGCTAAAGCTACAATTCTCACCTTTTCCCTATACGCTTTTACTTCAACGGGTACTGTTTTATAAAATCCTTTTGGTGGTAATTTCTTTAGAATATCGGCAGGAATAGCTACATCAAAAAGCGCTGCAATACTTTCGCTAACTGCCTTTAATCCTAAAGGATAATAAACGTTTTTTAGCTCTTCTTCCGTAATCTTTTTAGACCGAAAAACTTGTTGGCCTTTAATCCGAAAGTGATGAATGAAAAAACGGGATTGTTTGCTGATTTGAAAGCGTTGACTGGCAAAGGAAATGCGGGAAAAGAGGGTCGTAAATAAGACTTTTTCATCTCTCGTAGCTTCCACAAAAGACAGGCTCAATAGTCGGTACAATGCTTCTACTTGCTCTGTAATAGATAGCGCTGTGTTGTTAATCGTTTTCTGTAGCTCTTTAAATAGTAGTGTGCCGACTTGTGGATTTCTCATGCTGGTTGCTGGTTGCTTGGTTGCTGATTGCTGGTTCGTTGCGTAAACTAGCAACTAGTAACCAGTAACTAGTCTCACTTCTTTTCTAAAAATTCGTCTGTAAAATGCGCTATTCTTTTGGGTTCTGCAAATTTTTTCTGATTATAGGTTTTGGATGCGCCTTTTGGAATAGATAAAGAAGTCCAATTCTTTCCTGCAATCATTCTTCCAATAAAGACAATTTGACCGACATGGTATGCATAATGTGCTAGTTGACGATTAATGGCTTCCGTAACCGTATGCCCCATATTTCTAATATAAATCAGTTGTGCCATTTGGTCTGTTTCTAAGGGGTTAATATTATCAAACAAACATTGCCAACCTGCTTCCCATTTTTCTATTAATTCTGCTTTCGTTTTAATGGTCGCTTCAAATTCTCCGTCTCTATCCCGAAAATCTTTTTCTCCATCCGTATTTAAAAAATCCGTCCAACGAGATAGCATATTCCCCCATAAATGTTTGACAATAATGGCAATACTATTGCTTTCTGGATTGTATTGCCAAAAGAGGTCTTCTTCTGAAATCTGTGCAAAAGTCCAATCGCCTAATTGTTTATAATAGGCAAATTGTTTTTTGACACTTTCTACATATTTGGTATCCATATATTGAAGGTTTAAAGGTAATGAGGTAAAAAGAAGGTGAAGTATACACTTAACCTTTTTACCCTGTAACCTTTTCGGCTTGTTACCTATTTAGCTTAAACATTTAAAAACCAGTCGATAAAATGCTGGATGCGATTGCCAAGTCTGACCTGTAACAATTCGACCATGTTTGACTGCCTGGTCTTTGCCGATAAAAGTACCGCCGCAAGCTTCTACTTCAAATTTCACATGTTCGTAGCAAGTGATATTTTTATCTTGGACTAAACCTGCTGTTACTAAAATTTGAATGCCGTGACAGATAGCGAAAATGTACTTTTTGCTTTTATCAAATGCTTGGACTAATTTGATTAGTTTAGGGTCATTTCGCAAAAATTCCGGTGCTCGACCTCCTAGTAATAAAATAGCTTCATAATTTTTTTCTTTTACATCCTTGAAAGCAATATTAGATTCCACAATATAGCCTGGCTTTTCAATATAAGTATCCCAACCTGGTTCAAAATCATGAATGACTAAATTGAGTCTTTTGACACTCGGCGCAGCGATTACTGCTTTCCAACCTGCTTCTTCAAAGCGATGTTTAGCATATAAACATTCGTAGCCTTCTCCAGCATCACCCGTAACAATTAGGATTTTCTTTTTCTTTGCCATTATTTTTTTGTTTTGATTATATAAAGATTGAAGTAGGTACTGATAGGAAACTACACTTTGTATATCAGTTAATAAGGCAACAAAATAGTTAATTATTAGGGATACTTTTAATTTTTGAAATAGAAAATTAAAGAAAAATAATTCATTAATAAGTCACCAAGTGTTTTTAATACCTTGAATAGAGACTATTCAGAATCTGAAATATAACTCCTTTATTTTTTGAAGGACAATTATGAGCTCAAATAGCGAGGGACAATTCACAGAGTTGTGTTACTTTCAAGTTGCCAACAGTAACACAACTCTGTTAGTTGTACGGTATCTTGTTTAAAATAGGGTAATTTCTTTTTACTGTTTCTTACCTTCCAAACTGCTGAATCACTAACCGCTGACTAACCTGCTGATTATCTCGTAATAAAGAAACGGTATAAACACCGGGAGACAAATTACTTACATCCTCTATGATAAGCGGTGTGGAAAACCGAGGAGGAGTGATGGTTCGTTCTAAAATAATTTGCCCTAAGGAATTGGAAATTACAAATTGGTAAGGTTCAAAATCTGGTGTTTCAAAAGCAATGGTAATTGCTCCAGCCGTTGGATTAGGATATACATTAAGAATAGCTAAATTTTCGCCTTCCGTTGTTCCACAATAAATTTGCAGGTTGGTCATGGCATTAAAGACATTTAGTCTACCACCTGAAACAGTCCTACTTTCAAGTCCTCGAATTGGGTCTGTACCTACGAGCAAAATATTTTTTAAAAAAGAAGCCGTCTGTTTTGGATTAATTTTAGCATCATTTGCCAATTGACTACAAGGTAAGGCATACATTAAGCCTATTGCCCCTGTTACATGCGGAGTTGCAAAGGAAGTTCCTGAAAACTCGCCATATTCTCGGTCTTTATCTGTCGCTCGGATGCTTTCTCCTGGTGCACCAATATCAATAGAAACGTTCCCAAAACCACCATCTCTAGCTTTTTCATCATTCCTATCTGTAGACGTTACTCCAATGAAAAAATTACTGGTACAATTCGTTGGCGTATCTCCAACGACTTCTACATCTACATCATTATTTGGGCCTGCCCCAACTGAAAGAATACCAACTTCTCCCATCAAATCATACATCTCGCATAGTTCAAGGCCCATAAACAATTCTGTTGGACGCGTGTTATCCCAGCCAAAAGAATTATTATTGGCAACGATGAAAGCGCCTTCTTGCCCATTGGTCTCATTATATTTTTTACGGAGATTGTATAAATATTCGTAAGCTTCAATTACTTCACTAGATAAATCTACGCCCGATAAAAATAAAATTTTAGCATCCCAATTAATACCTGCCATGCCTATCTCATTATTGGTTCTAGCACCGATAATGCCACTCACTTGTGTACCATGACTTAGTACGGGGTGATTATCTGTCAAATCATCGAGATTTAAACCGAAGTAGTCATCTACATAATTATTATTATCATCATCTCTCCCATTATTAGGAATTTCTTTTTCATTTCGCCAAATATTCCCTAAGATATCAGGATGGTCTAATTCGATGCCTTTCTCTAAAACAGCGATGACAATTTGGTCTCCATTAGCCGTTAATCCACCTGTCGTCTCGTCCCAAACTTCTGGTAATTGGATTCTTTCTAAATTCCATTGGTCATTAAAAAATTCGTCATTAGGTGTTGTGTTTCTATATTTTAAAGGGGTATCATAGCCAATACTCAAAACATGTCTATCTTTTCGTAGACTACTAATGAGCAAATCTCCTTCGGTTGGCACGCCACTATATTCAATACTATAAAGATTTAATAATTTAGAAATTTGTCTTTTGATAGTGAATTGAACTTTATTTCTACTAAATGATTGATACCTATCTACAAAATCATAAGCATCTACTTTATCTTGGAAGCGAATCAAAATATTAGAATTAGATGATGTTTGTCCAAATAACAAAAACTGGTAGCATAGCGCAATAATGATGACAAAGTAATGCTTCATTTTTATTTTAAATTAGTTTGTTCTGTGCAGACAAAAGGAGAGGATTAGGATGTGTTGGCAAAATACAAATTTTCAAACTCACAATCCATAGCTAAGTAAGTAGTATCTTGAATAATGCACATTTACTTTTGAAAAGGTAACCCTGAGAACAAAAAAACGCTTTAGTTGATTATCAACTAAAGCGTTTTTATAAAATAGTTTTATACTTATAGAAAGTACTCAGTTTGTAATTAGATTTACAAATCTGCTAGATTTACGGTATCTACACAGAAGGGATAAGCTAAATTTAATGTAAAAAATAGGGTGTCGGAGCGATGCTCCTTAGGAAAATGAAGGAAATCGAATAAATCTACAGACGGGGACGGGGCGATGCCCCTAAAAAATCCAAAAGAGCGTAGCTCTGACTCTGTCTGTAGAAACGAAATTCCCAAAATTCCCTATAAGGAGCGTAGCTTCGTCACCATCTTTTACCATTTGCCCATCTGTGTCGGTACCGTAGATCTGCTAGATTTAGCAAATCAGTAGTTTACTGTCAGCCTGAACTGACAACCTACAACCGATATTACTTCTCCGCACCAACCGATACACTAAAACTAGTTTTTAAGTTTTCCCACATAAAACTAACGACGCCTACATTTTCATCATTGTCGCCTACTTCAAAAGTCATTTGCTCTACCATTTCTTGTGTTTTACCTGTTTTAGTGGTGATTCTCAAAGCATCTTGTCCTTTATCGTAACTGTAAGCACCCCATTGATTCGCTTCTTTATTAAAAATAATAGTCCACTCACCATCTGAAGGAATCGTAAATAAGGAATATTTACCGGCAGCTAATGTTTCTCCATTGATTAAAACTTCTTGATTTACCTCAAAAGTAGTTGCATTGTTGGCACCTGTTCGCCAAACTTTTCCATAAGGTACTAATGCACCCCAAACATCTCTACCTTTTACGGAAGGCGAATTATAATTAATATCAATTTTTAAATCACCAATCGTATGCGTTGCTGTTACTGGTGGACTTTTAGGTTTTCCGCTTTGTGCAGTAGCCGTAAAAGCTACACTAAGCATTAGGATAGCTGCGAATAAAAATCGAGTAAAAGAAAGGGACTTCATAATTAGTATTTTGTTAAATTTATAATAGTAAATAAACGTTCTCCTATAGAAGGACTAAAATATAACTTATTGGATGCTTGCTAGTTCAATTTCAACTGCTTATTTGCTGACATTTTATAGTATCTAGTGGTTCACCCATAAATCCTTGGACTAACTTCTTATTAAAGCAATACTTCCTTTTACAATCAACCATTGCGCCAAAATATAAGTGGACATAATGGCTATCCTAGGAAAAGGAATATTTACGGCCTCTTTTTTAAACTGATTCAAACCAATTAAAGTATCTGAACACATAAATAATAAAACGCCTATTACGCTAGGTTCGCTCAAATTTTTGATTAATACATAAATTACACGAAATAAT
>JAFMDF010000492.1 GCA_017857395.1 Bacteroidota bacterium
TGTTTTGCTTTGTAACCTTTGGTTACCTAAAGTTTTATTGTCCAAAGTCTAAATACCTTTAAAGCTTATGTGGATCAATGGTTAAATTTGCGACAAAAAGATGGGCAATATCAGGAAATTTTTGATGAGGAATTAGAAAAAATTAGAAGATGGGCGGTATCTAAAAAATAAATAAAATGGATTATTGAAATATTAAGCCCCTTTCGACGCTTTGATTAATGCAGCAGCTAATAATTAAATATTTGGTTCTATCAATAATCTTATGCGGAGCAGACAACATAGAAACAGGTAAATGTTCTTGGTCTGAAATCGCATCAGTCAAATCATAAATTTTTCGGATTAAATCTATGCCTGCATAACTGCCAATTCCTCCTACAATTTCTATCATTTTATTTTCCATCTGCCTTATTTTTTTGCCTAAAAAAATTGGGCAGCAATAGGAAATTGCCGCCCAACCCGTTAAAATACCTCTATACCCTTCAGCTTCTATACCTTTGTACCTTTTAGTCCATCTTATAAATCGCCTTAAAGTAAACCATACCACCGTGGTAACCAATTGGCGTACGACGTGGGAAAGGCATTCCTTGAGACGCTCTAGTATCAATCATATTTGGATATTTGTCTAAGATATTATTTGCACCTAAAACAAATTTCAACTGATCCGTTACAGGGTATCCTAATTCCACATCAATTAAAGTTGCTGGGTCCACTATTTCTGCATCTTCACCACCTCTTTCATCTTTCGTTCCACCGTAGTAATTCGCTCGAATCATCGCATTTAATTTACCAAAATCATGATTTAAGGTTAGGTTTAATCTATGCTTTGGTAAGTTATTCTCTAAATTTAAAATAGTACCAGCACTTACAGGATTTAGACCACCTACTTCTCTTTGTCCTAGTACTTCTGTTTCATTATAACTATATGCTACCGTAATGCCAGAAGTAACACTTCTCCAACTTAATACCGCATCTATACCACTCGTAGAGGTATTTAAAGAGTTGGTATAGAATGCTAATTCAGAGAATAAAGGATTGACAATTGGTAAACTTCTAGACTTGACAATTCTGTCATCTACTTCAATACTGTAATAATCTACCGTTAAACTTAAGTTATTAGACAATCGAGAAGCTAATCCAATACTATAATTTTGAGATGTTTCTGGTGTTAATGCTTTACCTCCCAAGCTAACTGCCAATGGATTTGTTGGTGCGACTGTCCCTTCTTGAACTTGCATACCTGATACCCCATCAAAAGAAGTAGCAATCGTTACTACATTCGCTTGTCCTGGTGTAGGCGCACGGAATCCTGTAGAGAATGCACCTCTTACTGTGATAAAGTCAGATATCGTATATCGAGTAGCTACTTTGAAATTATCAGCACCACCAAAATTCTTGTAATCTTCATGACGATAAGCTAATTGTACTAAGAAATCTTCTGTAATATCAAATTCTAAATCTGCATAAGCACCCCAAGATTTACTCTCAAATACACCTGCATCATCTTTTGTTGTACCAGATAAACCGTTAGCACCGATAGGAGGAGCCGAGTAGTTCTCGCCTGTTTCAGGATTGATTAAATTACCTACAGCTGCCCAAGGGCCTGCTGCATAAGATTGGTAATCTCCTTCAAACATGGTGTACGTTTCATTTCTTTTTTGGAACCCTACCGCTAAGTTTACTTTCTCACTTAATTCTTTAGAGAAATCAATATTCAAGTTTCTTTCATATTGCTGTAAATCGCCTGGCTTAAAGTTACGCTGAGAGAATGGTCCCCAAGAAGGATTTAAGGAGTTCATTAATAGATAGCTGATTTTATTAAAACCAAAACTACTACTAATATCATAATTGATACCATTATCCATTTGGCCTTTAACCCCAATTACAGTACTCCAATCTGTTTGGAAACCTTGTAGTTCTGGTGTGAAACCAAGTGGGAAAGCATCGCCCCAACTGAAATTCCCTTTAGAAGGGTCCTGTGGGTCATTAGGAACAGCTTGTAAGGAAGAATGACCTGGTGCACGATAGAAGAAACTGTATTGCCCTTCCGTATCAGAAAAGTTACCGTGCGCATAAGCTTGTACATTATCTGCAATATCAATTCCTGCATTAAACATAGTCCGTAAACCACTACTTTCTGGTCGTCCCCAGTTCATTACAGGGTCAGGTGCACCTGCCAAATTTACTGCGGCAGCATGCTGATTACCTCTTTGTAATTCTTCATTATAAGTGTATTCTCCACTAACATTGAAAAATCCTTTTTTAGTTAAAGGCATCCCAAAGTTCATGGCTATTTTATAATCTGTTTCTGCGCCGTAGTTTCTACCATACCATTGCCCAACTTGAGCTTGTACTTCTGCACCATGGTTGGCATCTTTTAACAGGAAGTTGAATACCCCCGCAATTGCATCAGAACCATACTGTGCAGCTGCTCCATCTCTTAATACCTCTAAATTTTTAACAGCGATACCTGGAATATGTCCAATATCAACTGCGTGTGCGCCTGCGTTCATTGCTGCACCAAAATGCGCAATTAAAGAAGAACGGTGTCTTCGCTTAGAGTTGACCAATACTAAAACTTCATCAGGTGGTAACCCTCTCAAAGAAGTAGGTCGAACGAATGCTGCACCATCACCCGTTAAAGGTGTTGCAGAGAAAGAAGGGATAATGTTCTTTAAATTCTCTGTTAAATCACCATTACCAGATTTATCTACGATTTCTCCTACAAAATTGTCAATTGGTACAGGAGAAGAAATGGCGGTACGTGGCTTAGAACGAGTACCCGTTACGACTACATCGTTTAATAAAACCCCTTGTTCCATATTGAAATCTAAGGTGTTATTACCAGCAGCAACGGTAATTGTTTGTTGCATAGGCGCATATCCTGTATAGGTTGCTTCAAAGGTGTATCCTCCAGGCGCAATTTCTAAAGAATAATTACCATCAAAATCAGTAATAGTACCTGTTGCTTTACCGACTACTTTGATAGTTGCTCCAATCAATGGTCCGTCTGCATCAGTAATTGTTCCTGAGACGGTACTTTGAGCTAGCAAGGTGTTGGAAAATGTCATTAATGCAAGTAGCATTAAAAGGTTAGTCAGTTTTGTGAAAATGTTTTTCATACGTTACTAAATTTAGTTAAAAGAAAATACAAGACGACCTGATTTTTTAGGATTAATAGGATTGATAAAACAAATAATCCTTAATATTAGTCTCTTGTTTTTTTAATAATGACACGCTACTCATTAAGCAAAAGCGTATATTTTTGTGCATTTTTTAGATTTGAAATGGGGTATAAATCAACTCCATTTGTAATAATTGTATCAACCCCTATTCTTTTTATTTTACTTGCAACTACTAATTTGGCTTCCATGTCACCGTTGCCTAAAGTTAACAAAATTTCATTAAAATCAATATTTAATTCATTGATATTTAAAGTTTTAAGGTGTTTTGCTGTTGGATTCGTTTTAGGGTTATCTGAAAAGACCCCATTTGTGTCTGTAAACAATATAAATTTGGGTGCTTTTAGCTGTTTACAAACCGTTGCTGCTAACTCATCATTATTAAAAGTGGTTTGAAGTGGTATGTTTTCATTGATAATAGGAATAATTCCATTGATTTGATATAAAGGTCTTTGACGGGAAAGCTTGAAAGTAGGCTGTTCAGAATTACGGAGATATTGAAATAGTTTTACCTCGTATTTTTTGAACAGGCAATGATTTTTGATTTTGCCGCCCTCTCAAAAATCAGGGGAACTTTATCCTACATTCTGAACAACCTAGCTTGAAAGCTTTACTACCGCTTATCGTGTGACCCACTCCCCAATTAATCGAATCCCTTCCATAACCTTTGGTGCTAACTCCTCCGCCGTAGCATTTGGATTTTCTTTGATCATTTGGAGCGCCTTTGTCCCATCAAAATCAACATAAGATAACCTTACCCCTAAAAAGTCATCGGGCATGCCGAAAGCGTTTAAGGGAAGCAAAGCAACGCCCGTTTCTTCCAATAAGCTTTCTGATAATTGAATACTGTTTGTTATATTTTTTGCTTGCAATGTTGCTTTGTAATAATTAAAATCAGGCATTAAATAAAAACCGCCTTTTGGTTTTGGGGTATCAATTTTATGTTGTCCTAAAATTTCTGCGGAAGCTTGAGCGACTCGCTGTAGAATAATTCTAGAATGTTTTAAATATTCCTCTATTTCAAGGCCACCTTCATATGCTTTGACTGCCGCATATTGAATGGGCGCAGAGGTCGTTGTAAATGTTTCACTAGCTACAACTGCCATTTTATCCAATAACCAACGCAATTCTTTTGGAAAAACAAAAGTCCCTAATCGCCAGCCACCTGCTCCACACCATTTACTTAAGCCACTACGGACAATCGTTCCTTCTGGATAATATTTGGCAATGGATTCATGTTGTCCTTTATGATCCACATCTCCGTAAATTTCATCTGATAAAATCAGTATTTTATGTTTTCGGGCAACAGTTGCCAATTCCTGTAATTGAGCGATACTCAAACTACTTCCTGCTGGATTGGATGGATAATTTAAAATTAAAATGCGAGGAACGTCTACTTGGTGATTGCAATAATTGTCTAAGGTTGCTCCATCTAGCATATATCCATTTTCCACTTTTGTAGTTAACCAATGGTGTCCTTTATTTGCTAAATGTGCTTGTGGTTCATAAGAAACCCAGCTAGGTTGAGGCAACAATAACTCCCCTTGATAAATCATTTGGGTCAGAAATAACAATTCTTTAGAGCCTGGCCCAATTAAGACATCTTCGGCTGAAGTATCTAAACCAAATTTTCGTTGATGATAATTGGCGACGGCTTCCCGCAAGGCATATAAACCCCTAACTGGTAAATAATCTTTTTGATGGGCATTGTCCTTTAGTGCATCTACCACCACCTGTGGAACAGGAAATGGTGATTGCCCAAATCCTAATTTATATACCTTTTTACCTGCGGCTACTAAGTCGTTACTTCGCTCATTGATAACCAAAGTAGCGGACGGTTTTAGGTTGGTAATATTTGTATTAATTGGTTGACTCATTATTTAATTGAAAACGATAAATCTAAAAGGGTTAAAAAATTAATTATTTCAAATGTAATAACGCTAGGTTCGTTTAAAATTTGATAAGAAAATAGAATTAAGCTGTGCTA
>JAFMDF010000493.1 GCA_017857395.1 Bacteroidota bacterium
GAATTTTTTATCACAAAGTAAAAGATATTTATACAACAAGTATTGATTATGATGGACAAGGAGAGATAACTAAAGAATTTTATGCAACAGTTCAAAATAAATTACATTGGGCAGTACATCAACATACTGCCGCCGAATTGATAAAGAATAGAGTAAGTGCTAAGAAGACCAATATGGGATTAACAACTTGGAAGGGCGAAAAGATAAGAAAATCAGATATTACAATCGCAAAAAACTATCTAAAGGAAGATGAATTAAAGCAATTAAATCTTTTGGTCGAACAGTATCTAGCTTTTGCAGCGGCACAAGCGCAAGCACAAAGACCAATGTATATGAAAGATTGGATAAAAAAACTAAATGATATTTTGACGATTAATGAACGAGAAATACTGCAACATTCAGGTAGAATAACTAAAAGATTAGCTGATGAATTAGCAGCAAAAGAGTATGAATCGTATAAAGAAAAAAGACGAATTGTTGAAAAAATAAAAAGCATAGAAGAACTAGAAAAAGAGATGAAACAGATGAGATTAGACTTAAAATCAAAAAAGAAATAATAATAGCGATGAACAACGCATCTATTTTCACCCAACCTATGCGGTCGGGCGAAAATAGATGCAAACCGTTGTAGCCAATTAAAAGAAAAATCATTGAAAATTCAATGTCAGTTCGTAGAAGCCCTGATAAAGTAATGTAAAAAATGAGCAACCATCTACCCATATCATCATCCAACAAATCCATTGCGGTTCTCCCTTTTGTTAATATGAGTGCCGACCCTGAGAACGAATACTTCAGCGATGGCATTACTGAAGAAATAATCAACGCCCTAACCACCGTGAAGGGCTTGAAAGTCATTGCCCGCACATCCTCTTTTGCATTTAAGAATAAAAATATAGATGTGCGAACCATTGGTGATCAGTTAGGGGTAAGTACTGTTTTGGAGGGGAGCGTCCGGAAAGCCAAAAACAGGGTTCGCATTACAGTGCAGTTAGTCAGTACTAATGACGGCACTCACTTCTGGTCAAAGAATTTCGATCGGGATTTGGAAGACATATTTGCACTACAAGATGAAATAAGTTTACACATTGCTGACCAGATCCGGGAAAATTTTGGTCACCTCAATATTCAGGAACATCTAATTAAAGAGCCTACACAAAAAGTGGAGGCCTACAACCTTTATCTTAAAGGTCGCTATCAGCATTTAATGTGGGATGGACAAGGAATCGCAAATGCAGTAGAACTCTATGAACAATGTGTAACGATAGACCCCTCATTTGCTTTGCCTTACTTTGGTTTGGCGTATAGTTATGCCATGTCCGGATCCTGGGGAAATAATAAAGGCTTATTACAGTTGTCAGAAGAGCATCTCAGCAAAGGTTTTAATCTGGACAAACAATCCTATCTAGGGTATTTTAGTAAAGCGACATTGTCCTTTTGGGGTCAATGGGATTTCATCAATGGGCATAAATTTTTTCAAAAAGCAATAGAACTTAATCCATCCTATACGGAAGCAGAAGAAGGTTTATGCGAATTGTATACAGCAGTAGGTTATTTCGAAAAAGCGCGCTGGCATGCTGATAATATTTTAAAAACAAACCCTTTGTCTCCGAATCATTATTTTACCAAAGCAAAAATTCATTATTTAAACGAGGACTACACGAAAGCTCTAGAATGTATAGAGACCTCCTTGAGCATCAATCCAGGCTTTACACATTCCATCGCATTAAAACAACTTTGCTTAATTCTTTCGAAAGATTACGAAAAACTAAATGACTTCTTAGGTCAAACCCCTTTGGCCGAGAGACCAGAAGAATGCAGAGTATTGTACAATTTGGTCAATCCAGAAGATAAGATTGATATTGATATCAGCAGGGTTAGCTTAATGATAAAAGAAGATTCTGGGGCAGCGCTTTTTCCCTGGCAACTTTTTTTGTTGGTCCATTTGGACAAACACGAAATGGCATTGGACTTTTTGGAAGAAAACATCAGGATGCGTACCGGTCAAATCATAAACTTTATGAATATGCCGCTGCTTAAACCTTTGCACCGGTATCAGAGGTTCCAGGATTTACTGCAAGCCGCTTTCCGTATAGAACTATTACCACCTGATCCCGAAAAACAAATACGAATTGCCCTTCCCAAAGCCTTAATGTCAGTTGCTGAAATCGACCTGGTTTTAGCAATTTTTGGAAAAGGAATGAAGGAAGAAAAGTGGTTTCAAAACCCATCTTTATCTTTACGCGAGCTAGCTGAGCACGTGAATATTAGCAGTAACAAGCTTTCCTGGTTGCTGAATGAACGAATTGGCCAAAACTTCAATAAATACATCAATAGTTTACGTTTGGAGAACTTCAAAGAGAATGCCCTAAATCCTGCCAATAGCCACTTTACCCTTTTAGGGCTAGCTTATGAAAGCGGCTTTAATTCTAAATCGGTATTCAATGTCTTCTTTAAAAAAAACGAAGGGATGACACCGAAAGCTTGGTTGAGGTCTAATCAAATTTAAGCCTGTTTAAAAAGTCCCAAATCTCACTATAAAGTCCGAAATTTCATTTCAGGACGATTCACCTTCCTTTCCACTCCATCTTTGTATTATTAAATCGATAAAGCAGAGTAAATCATCATCTGATGATGATTCCTTTCCCCTTTACTAGGTGAACTAACGATAACGGGAGGTGCTTTGTAGAAATCGGAATTTTCAAAAAAAAATATTATTATCATGAAAAGTCTATTTGCAATTCTTTTATTTTTTTGCACACTTAGTGCTTTTGCTCAAATTAACTCACCAGAGGATAAAGAAACTGAAGTAGCCCATAAGTACAGGGTAAGTTTACCTTTTTTTACTATAGCAGATATTATCGGAGGGGGCTGGAACGATCGAACAAGTAACCAAATGATAGAGCTTCATGTAAAACGCAATCTGGATAATAAGAACATCGTAGGTGTGAAGTTTGTCACCTGGCGATTGTTTCAACCTATGGGAATCACATGGTGGGATGGTATTTTGGATAAGTTAGAAACAGAAAGTGAATTCTATCCAGGATATTTGCGAGAAACAGGAATAGGCATAACGTACCAACGTATGCTATGGAAAGGACTATTTGCAACTGTTGAAGTTGTACCGCAATTTCAAACCTATACGGATCTAGATGGTCATAAACTTGGAAATGGTTTTAAAGTTTATAACTCGGTTCATTTGGGCTACCATTTCGCATTTGGAAAGAAAAAACGATTTTTCATAGAACCTCAGGTTCATTGTAACCAATGGATGTTTGATAACAATGCTCCTGATGGATTTAAGCAGTTGGACGATAAATGGAGAAACTACTTTCTTTTTGAGCCAAACCTTTACATCGGGTGGAAATTTAATCTATAGTCTGACAAGTCAAATCAATTACTTTTCATATAAGTACCAAGACAAAATTATCTTTAATTTTCAGCGGTTTCTTTTTCTGCCATTTCTACTTTGAAAAACCTTATGTAGCAAAGGCTATATGCGGTTTTTAAAAGGAAAACTGACAAAAAAATAACCTCCCTGAATTCTTAAACTAATTCTGACTTGGTACTTAATTATTAAAATTATTAAAAATGAAAAACTTATTAATTTTTGTATTTACGTTTTGCACGCTTCTCTCTTATAGTCAAAATGAGACCAACCAAATTGAAAGAAAAGGATTTGTCATTGGTTTTGGTATAGGTGGTGGTGTCATCAGTATATCTGATAGCGGTCAAGAAGTACCTTTCGACGAAGGTCAAGGCGGCGGCAGTTTTCCTAATTTGAAATTGGGTTGGATGGTCAATGATCGCCTAGCTATTCTAGGAATGTATGCTGGAATGGGCTACGAATACGAAGGCAAAGACCGAAGTTTTGATGCATTTATGCCATCTGTTCAATATTGGATAAAAGACCGATGGTGGGTAAATGCTGGTGCAGGTCTAGCTATGGATTTTCCAGCAATCTATGAAGACAACATTAAAGATGAAGATTGGAATTTTGGTGGAGCAGTTGCCTTTAGTACAGGGTTTGAATTAGTGCAAAAGAAAAACTTTGCGCTAGACCTTCAAACCCAACTGCAGATGGGATGGACTAATTTAGATAATGGTAAAGATCGAGACGTTGTAGTGCTCTCTATTGGGCTAGGATTTAATTGGTTTTAAAAATGGATGCCTTAAAACATCTACTTAGGGATGAATTTTTAAGCTATAGTCTGACAAGTCAGGATTCACAATTCTTGGGTTGTCAGACTATAAGTACAAAACAACAAAAAGCATGTCCAGCAAAAGGGAACGATATGAAATAACACAGGGACTTGACCAATTCTGGACCTTTGAAGAAGCAATCGAAAGAAGTAAGGCCATGAAATTTAAGTTTGATAAAATTGATTCAATAGGTGGTAAAAAAATAGAATACTGACTACAATCGAGTAGGGAAAGGTGACCAAAATTAGCCACCCCAGCCCTCTCACACCACCGTACGTACGGATCACGTATACGGCGGTTCGCCAAACAGTTTACCCCCTCTTTACACGAGTTAAACCTTGCTTCTAAAATTCTACCTACTATTTAGTAAACACGTTATAAACTTGTCTTTTTTTACGCTATGTGCAAACAACCCATTATTGTTGTTCTCGTATGGCCTTAAGTGCCCCTTTTATCGTTTTTATTCCGAGCACTATCAAGGTAATAATCAATGCCACAAAATAAATGGTTGTTGTCAAGCTCTTAAGAATTGAAAAAATATTGGTAGCAGATGCTGAAAATAGAGATAAGTCTGGGTAGCTGTTTAGCATGGTAATTATTCCAAAATTTTCCAAATAATCAGCGAATCCAGCAATCAAAGGCAACAAGCACAAATAGAAAAAAGGGGAATTTAGTTGATTTAGTTTTTTGAGAAAATAGGCAATCAATAAGCAATAACTTATTCCAAAAAGAAAAGGATATATCATATCAACTGGAACCTGATTGTATAGATAAATTGCACGTCCTTTTGCTCCAAGCGTATCAAAGAGGGTGTTTATGTAGTCAAAATTATATCCGGTAGGCATCATATCCAATAATTTCATTCCATTTGAAAAGCTCATTGTTTTTGGAATGGTTATGATCAGCATTATAGCGCTAGGTTCGCCCAAAATTAGTTAATAAAATAAAATATTATCAAAAT
>JAFMDF010000128.1 GCA_017857395.1 Bacteroidota bacterium
TCTTTATTGTGATAAATTTACTTTTTGTTCAACCTTGTTTTAGTATAGTTTATATGTGTTAATTTAATATTAAATAACTGATTATCAACTGTTTAATAAATTTAACTGTTTTTTAAAATTAAAACATTTGTGAGTAAAAGAAATAACTGTTTAAGAATGTCGAAAAATTTGTTTATTTACTTTACTTTTGTTTAAGTATTTTTTTTAGAAATAGGTAATGCAATAAAACTCCTTTCTACCATAACCCACAAATATTCATTTCACCTATGTCTGTTATTCTTAGCCATCCTTCATTTCATAAGGTTTGCGTTTTTTTATTTTACTTAATTTAACCAATAAATATTTTGCAGCAGGACAACCTCTACCAAGTCATGTTCAAATATGCCACCCTCGGTATCTTGATTGTCAAAAGTGATGGCACCATTGTCAAAGCAAACATTTTTGCAGAAAAACTATTTGGTTATGATACGGACGAATTAGAAGGGCAATCCGTAGATGTTCTAGTGCCTGATGCCCTTCGAGGTGGACATGCCCATCATCGGAATAGCTATCATCAAAAACCTGTAGAAAGAGTGATGGGGGCGAATTTAGATTTATATGCCAAACGCAAAGATGGCGAAACCTTCCCAGTCGAAATCAGCTTAGGACATACCGAATTTGATGGCGAAAGCATGGCGATTGCCTACATTAACAATATCTCTTCCAGAAAAAAAGTCAGCGAAGATTTAGCAGAAAGTAAATCTCGGATGGCTGCCATTATTGAAACGGCAGTAGATGGCATTATTACCATTAGTCGAAAAGGAATTGTAGAAAGCATCAATCCTGCGGCGGCTAAATTATTTAGTTACGCCCCAGAAGAAGTGATTGGGAATAATATTAAAATGTTGATGCCTGAACCCGATAAAAGTCAGCATGACCAATATTTAAAAAACCACCGAACGACTAAAGTCAAAAAAATAATTGGTATCGGTCGGGAAGTGACGGGTATGCGAAAAGATGGGACCAAATTTCCTTTTCATTTGAGTGTAAGTGAAGTCAAATTTGGTCAAAAATCTATATATACAGGCATTTTACACGATTTATCTGACCGAAAAATTGCCGAAGAAAAAATGCGGCGTTATGCGCAAGCATTAGAACGCAGCAATCGAGAGTTACAAGATTTTGCCTACGTTTCTTCTCATGATTTGCAAGAGCCACTAAGAAAAATTCGGGCTTTTGGCGACCGATTAAAAATAAAAGAAGGCGATAAATTAGGAGATAAAGGCAAAGATTACCTCGATAGAATGTTAAATGCGGCTACTCGGATGCAGCGGTTAATTACTGATTTATTACAGTTTTCTAGAGTTGGTACTCGTTCTAAACCGTTTGAATTGATTGATTTGAATACCATTTTATCAGGCGTTTTATCAGATTTAGAAATTGCCATTGAAAAAAGTGAGGCTACCATTGAAGTTGGTGACTTGCCAACTATTGAGGCGGATGAAACGCAAATGCGGCAGCTATTTCAAAATTTGATTTCTAATGCGATGAAATTCCGAAAAGAAAATGAAAATCCGTATATTGAAATAAAAAGTGAATTTCACCAAAAAACGGCACATTTAATTAGCACGCCCGGCGATACTTTTGTAAAGATTTTTGTCAAAGACAACGGTATTGGCTTTGATACAAAATACAAGGAGAAAGTTTTTCAAATTTTTCAAAGATTAGAAGGACGAAAGTTTGAAGGTTCAGGTATTGGTTTAGCTATTTGTAAAAGAATTGCGAATCGACATGGTGGAGATATTCAAGCAGTAAGTGAAGTTGGCAAAGGTGCCACTTTTGAAATTACTTTGGCGACGAAGCAATCGGTTGACGGAGAGCAGATTTGACCTTGTATCGGCGAATTCATTCGACGGGTACAGATAATTTAATCGAGGTTCGATATTTTAAGATTTTATCTTAAAATTAGTATTTAGGTGGTCTTTGATCACTATTTCTAATTAATTTAGAAGGAATCGACTTAGTCTGAGTCGGCAGAGTGCTGTCAAAGACAGCAATAATATTAATTTGAGTTGCAAACTTCAAATATCGAATACCAAAAATTTTATCTGTACCCGCCAAATTCATTCGCGGTGAATGCAAACTTTAGTTATAAAAAGGCGAATAAATTCGCCTGTACAAAAACATAGCATATGGAAGCCATCCCTAAAGAAAAAAAAGCAATTACTATCTTACTCGCCGACGACGACGAAGAAGATAGAATGTTAACCGAAGAGGCATTGGAAGAAAATAATATATCGGATAACCTGCACTTTGTAGAGGATGGCGAAGAGGCAATGGATTACCTACAAAGAAGAGGAAAATATGCAGATACAAAAAAATATCCCCTTCCAGAGTTGATTTTGTTAGATTTGAATATGCCCAAAAAAGATGGACGGGAGGTCTTGGCAGAAATCAAAAATGACCCAAAATTAAAGGGAATTCCCGTAGTGGTTTTAACCACTTCCAATGCACCCGAAGACATTGAAAAAATGTATGGTTTAGGCGTCAATTCCTTTATCACCAAACCTGTTTCTTACGCAGGAATGGCCTTGGCGATGAAAAGCTTAAAGCAGTATTGGTTAGATGTGGTGTCTTTACCAAAACGTTGAGATTTCCCCTTTGGAGGAGGTTGAAAAGATGATAAATTACTGATTATTAAATATTTAAATCTAAAATCCTTCCCCCAGCCACCTCCAGAGCAGGGGTGATTGATTCTAAAAAATTGATAAAACCTCAATAGCAATGACAATAACCTCCGAAAATCGAAAAATTCCACATTTTCTAAGTTATTGGGACAAATTGATATTGAGGTTGACATTGCAATTGATATTGAAATTTAAAATTAAAATTAAAAAATCAGAACCAATCACCCCTGCTCCAGAGGGGGGAGACCATTCTAGCAAAAAACGTGCAATAGTTTGTTAATTCCAATAAATCGGAATAACTCACAACTCGAATTAATAAATAATAAAAAGTTCAGTTAATAAACCTATGAGTCAGCCAATTCACATATTACTTATTGAAGATGATGATGAGGATTATATGATTACGAGAGACATCGTTGAGGAGATTCCCGATAGACGCTATCGGTTGGATTGGGCAGCTTCTTTTGAAGAAGGGATTGCGGCTATTGAAAACAAACAATATGATGTCTATTTATTAGATTATAGACTAGGAAAAGAAGATGGTGTGGAACTACTTCGACAAGTAGATGCACCTTCCTTAGAGAGCCCGTTTATTTTGTTGACTGGGCAAGATGACATAGCGTTGGACAAAGAAGCGATGGAAGCAGGGGCAGTCGATTTTTTGATAAAAGGGGAGATAACAGCAGGCGTTTTAGAAAGAACTATTCGGTATGCGATTCAGCATAGAAAAACCATCTTAAAGTTACAACGAAGTCAAAAACTACTCAAGGAGGCGCAAAAATTAGCGCATATTGGCCACTTTGATTGGGATTTTGGTAGCGATGAATTTTACTGGTCTGATGAAATGTATCGTATATATGGCTATGAACCACAATCTTTTGAAGTAACCTTCGATACGCTCTATTCCCATACGCATCCAGATGACCTCCAATTATTACAAAACTTTATCGAAAAAGTAAAAAAAGAAAAAATAGCCTTATCCTTTGGCTATCGGATTGTTACCGCTCAAAAAGAAACGCGTCATGTTTACGGAGTTAGAGAAATTGAGTTCGATAGGAAAGGAAAAATGAGTAGGTTATTCGGTACCCTTAGAGATGTGACCGAACAGAAAAAGCGAGAAGAAGAATTACGGATTAAAGATATGGCCATTTCCTCTTCACCTCTGCCCATTGCTTTTGCTGATTTAGACAACAAATTCACCTTTATTAATCAAGCTTTTTTAGATTTATGGGGCTATAAGGATTCATCAGAAATACTAGGGCAACCTACTTTTGATTTTGGGAAAAACCCTGAGCGGGTTAAAGAAATAATGGAATCTATCCAACACAAAGGGCAATGGATAGGGGAAGATACGGCAAAGAAAAAGGATGGGTCTGTAATTGATATTTATGTGACCACTAGTTTAGTCAAAGATGAATCAGGTATCCCAATTTGCACACTTGGTACTTTTTTAGACATTACCGAGCAAAAAAGAGCTCAAGCTTATAACGAAGATATTTCTAAAATTGTAGAAGAATCGCTGAATGAAATTTTTATTTTTGCCGCAGACACGTTAAAATTTATACAAGTCAATCAAGGAGGACGGCAAAATTTAGGCTATACCCAAGAAGAATTAAGACAAATTACCCCGATTGAGATAAAACCCGAATTTACTAAGAAAAAATTTGTAAAAACAATTCAACCTTTATTAGATGGAACAAAAGAGAAATTAATATTTTATACCATTCATGAGCGAAAAGACAAAACGACTTATCCCGTCGAGATACACCTGCAATACGCCTCTTTAGGTGGACAAGCCGTTTTTGTTGCTTTTATTAGTGATATTACCGAGCAAAGGAAATCCGAATTAGCGATTCAAAAAGAAAAGGAAACCGCTCAAATGTATTTGGATATTGCAGGTAGTATCGTGGTGGTGATTGATAAAAACGAACAAATTAGCTTATTAAACCAAAGAGGAGAAGAAATACTTGGACTTTCGGCAGAAGAAGTCATTGGAAAAAATTGGTTTGACCTAGTAGTGCCCCAAACGGAAAGAGAAGCCGTACGGCAAATATTTGACCGCTTGATGGATAAAAAAGGGAAGAATGTAGAATATTATGAAAATTCTATTTTAGATAAAAATGGAGAGAAACGACTGATTTGGTGGCATAATCGGGTATTGTTTGACGATAAAGGGGATGCGCAAGGTACGATTAGTTCGGGAGTAGATATAACCGAGTTAAGAAAAACAGAACAAGAATTAAAGGAAAGTCAGCGAAAAATTGAAGAATATTCGCAGGAATTAGAGCAAAAAGTAATCGAAAGAACGACTGAGTTAAGAGAAAGTGAACTGAAATTAACAGAAGCGCAATCTATTGCCAAAATGGGGCATTGGGATTATTTTCCTTTAGAAAATAAATTGACCTTTTCTAAAGGAATGTACCAGATTTTTGGGATTAAATCAAATGAGGTTATTACTTACGAATTAATAAATGCCCTTACTCACCCAGATGATTTGGAATGGATTAAGGATGAAATTAAAAAAGCTGCGCTAAATAAAAAAGGTATTTCGGTTAATCACCGAATAATTACGCCTAATAAGACTCTCAAGTATGTGCGTAGTAATGTTCAACCACCTTCTTTTGATGAAAACGGGCAGGTGATTAGGATATTTGGCGTTTTAAAAGATATTACTACCTTAAAAGAGTCTGAATTACAGCTACATGAGGCGTTAAATAGAGAAAAAGAATTGGGTATTCTAAAATCCCGTTTTGTCTCGATGGCTTCCCATGAATTCAGGACTCCTTTGAGTTCTATTTTGTCCTCTGCCGAACTAATAGAAATGTACATTGACGCTGGAAAATTGGAAAAAACAGGTAAAAATATCAAGCGGATTAAAACCTCGGTGCGTAATTTGACCAATATTTTAAAAGACTTTTTATCCTTAGAGAAATTGGAGGCAGGGAAAGTAGAAGTACAAAACACCGAAATTCAACTAAAAGATTATTTAGCCGAATTATCAGAAGAAATTCAGCCCATTTTGCGTCCTGACCAGCAGTTATTATTGCAATTTAAAAATATTCCAGTCATCCAAACGGATCCTTATTTATTAAAAAATATTTTGATTAATTTATTGTCTAATGCCATTAAATACTCTCCGAAAGGAGAAGATGTGACTTTGGAAATTAGTAAGGGAAAAAATCAATTAATTTTTAAAGTTATTGACCAAGGCATTGGCATTCCTGACGAAGACAAACAGCACATGTTTTCCCGTTTTTTCCGAGCCTCTAATGTTGAAAATATCAAAGGAACAGGTTTGGGCTTGACTATTGTCAAACGATATTTAGATTTAATGGGTGGAGGCATAGATTTTAAAAGCGAATATGGAAAAGGTAGTACTTTCTTCTTCAAACTTCCAGCATAGATTTGAAAAATAGTATTCAAAGACAATGGTCAGCAGCACCACTAATATTAAGGCGCTAAGCTACTACGCTCCACCCAAATCATATGTGCCAATATTAATCTATTGATATGGTCTTACCGTTATAGTTGGCACGACTTTTTATTGTTAATCTAATAGATGGGGAACTTGACCCTAAAATAAGGATTACAGTAGTTTACTAAAAATATATCATTTTTCAACAATTAATACCCAAATTAGTACACTTTTTGATATGTAGGTATTATGGCTCTGCTATTATCGATTCATCGGTTAGTTAAGATCTGAGTCATTTAAAAAAAGAAATGAGAGAGAATTATTTAAACTTGATTCATGACGAATTATTAGGCAAGTTCATGATATCATCAAGTACCTATTTAAGGTTTTTTTTGATGACTTTAGTAGCTTTATTTTTTGTCTTTCCTCAAAAGGCAAAGGCTATGGATAATTCTGTACTCCTACCAAAGGAAAAATCTACCTTAACAGAACCCTTAGCGGACATTTTTAAGCATTTGTCAGATGAAAAAATTGCTATAGCAACTATAGGAAGTATACCTTTAACATTCGATACCCGATTAAACATTGCTGAAGATCTAGAAGTAGATAATAACATTGGCTGCTGGACTGATAATTTTAATGATCAAGTAGGAACGGTCGTTGCCAATACTTCCAACCTTGATTTTAATGTTTTGGCAGGTACCGTGAGCTTGGCAACTGGACAAGTTTCAGGAGTGCAACAATCCGTAGTTATTGCTCCACCTAGTTTTGATTCTTGGCTTTCTATTTGTTTAGCTGCTAATTATTCAGGAGGTAATGACTTGACTATTGATGTTTTGGATGCATCCACGGACACCATCATTAGCGGTTATATGGAAATACCTATCAGTAGTTTTTCTGGTGGTTGTTACGATATTTCAGGACTTGATATCAATACTTACCCCGAACTGAAAATTCAAATTAATCATATACGAGGCAATACTGCACCAGTGGTGAATCAGTTACAGGTAAAATGGAATCCTCGGACATTTCTGCTATTTGATAAAGTAGCTCCAACTTCTATCCTAGCTGGACAAGAATTCCGATATCTGGTACGGGTTTCTGCCAACTTCGTTGATGCCAAGGATATAGTGATTTATGACCCACTGCCTTCCACCATAAATGGGACGGTGATATACGAAACAGGTGAAAATTATGGACAAAGCGATGATCCTACCATAGGTCAAATTTCGGATGGGGGGCAATATACTGCAACGCCAATCACTGTAAATGGGGTCGCTATTCCTGCCCATGCTGTTTATTGGACTTTTGATGAATTAAAAGCAGGAGTATCGAATGTGTTTCAATTCTTCGTGTCCGCTCCCAATGGAACATTGGATGGTACTATTTGGGAAAATACAGCAGAAGTTTTCACTTCTAATGGAGATAATCAATCTGCACCGTCTGTTCAAACAGTTATTCTCTTTACTCCCGCACCGGAAGTAATTAAGGAAGAAAAAACCAATAAGAATCCCGTAGGGAACAAAATATATCCTTTAGGAGACACCAATTATATCATTGGAGCAGATACGATTACTTTTCAGTTGCAGAGTAAGAACACCTATACTGCTGAAGGACGGGAGCGGATGTATAATACCGTTATGTGGGACAATTTGAGCGATTTGGTAGATAATGGTTTGATTGTCGGAACGCCATTTAATATTTCTGGTGGAGGAGTTTTTACTGCTACTGCCACGATTGTAAATGGTATTAATATTCCCGAAAATTCTATTTATTGGAATTACGGGACTTTTAATCCTGGAGCTATTGCCAATGAATCTTTTCAAGTAGCATTAATTGCCAATCCAACTGTTCAGACCTATACCAATTATGTTTACTTAGATAGCGATCAAACGGATGAGGTTTCTGATAAAATGGCAGTTGAGCCAACTAATACAGGTCTTCCGAGTGGAGGTTGCAGTGGAAATAAAATAGGATATTTTAGTACTTATCCAAGTGGGGAACAAGACAAAAATAGTAGTGTAGATGGATCCGTTCCAATAAATTTTGGTGATCCACTTCAATATCGATACGGGTTTAGCAATTGTGGAGGCGGAGAATTAGAAGAAATTGTATTGTATGATATGGTGCCTGAAGAGACGCAGTTCATAGGCGCTAGTTTTGATGATCCTACGGGGTTGTTAACGGGTACAGTTTATTACTATGAAGATTTAACAGCAACTTATACAGATGCTTTAATACCGCCGCCATTTGATTGGAAAAATCCTACTTCGACTGGATGGACGACCATCAAACCTGTTGATAACAATAGTGCTGGTCAAATTATCTGGGTCGCATGGCATGTAGACGGCCTAACCTCTCCCTATCGAAATGCAGATCCTACTCGACCAAATTCGGTAAAAACCACGCTTGACGTTATCCCATTAGGTAATGATCCTTGTGTTTCTGTACTTATCGAAAATGTCGCTTTGGCACATGTTTATCAGTTTGCCCCGTCTGGAGGTGGTGCAGTACAAGTAAGCCCTGATAATAATTCGCCCCTGTTTTCTAGTTCGGATGAAGACCTGACGTTGGCTCAAGGATCAATTGGTCAATTTGAATTTACTTTAAATAATGCGCAGTCAAACGGTACATTATTTGCTCCCGATGACTATACCTTTTCAATTGATGTTTGTAATAGTGATGCAAATGCTTCTGCTCCCTTTATTGATACGGATGTAGAATTTAAGTATGGAGGAGTCATGGTCAATGGTCAAACGATGTATCCCGATTTCGTTGAGTCGAGTGGAGGGGTTGTGACCAATTTTGACCCTGCAAATGGTTCTATTACTTTAAATACAGGCCCGATGCTTTCAGGAGCATGTGCAACGGTATCCATTACCCTTTTTGTTCCTGCCGGTATTGTTGATTTGGATAATATTACGATTCAAGCAATAGCAACAGGCAAGGATCCTTATTGTGACCCTATAACAGCAAGTACTCAAAAGGTAATTCCTGTCAGTGCGACACCAATTATTCAAGTATATAAAGAAGATGTTTTAGATGTTATCTCTTCGGGTGATTCCATTTATTACAATTTAAATTATAGAAATATTGGAGATGCACCGTCCACCAATACTTGGGTGGTTGATCGTATCCCATTTCTGACGTCTTTTGTAGAAGCTTATGCTCCTAATGGGGAGGAAGTTTGGTTTACGAACCAACTGCCCCCTAATATGCCTGCCAACCAAATTTCCGTCATCTATCCAGTAGATTTTTCTACTATTTCTTCCAATTTTTCGTTAGGAATACTGAATGATAATGGAACACCTGCTGATTATTCGGATGATGTATGGACTTCTCCTTTTGGTAACCAAACCACTTGGATTGCTTTTAAAGTGGATGACCCGACGCTAACACCCAATCAGTTACCTGTTGACATTAATTTTAAAACAACAAGTTTTTTAGTAGAAAATGATGATGACGGATCAGGTCCTAATACCACAGGTTCTCCAGAAGGAACTGTTATTTTTAATGAAGAAGTTATATTTTCTGACCAAAATTTGATGGCGGTAGGGAACGAAGTTCGCACCACTATTGAAGATTTTCCAGGACTCGAATTGGATAAACGAAGTTCAAGTGAAATTGTGACGAATGGAGAAACATTTGATTGGATCGTTGATTATCGAAATAATTCTTCTTTTAAAAATGATATTGTTACCATCACGGATATAATTCCTTCAGAATTCACACTGAATACTGTTAGCCATGAGTGGAATGCGGAGGCAGGTGGCGGTGGAGTCACTAATATTTCCGCCGATCCAAATGTCACTATTACCAATAACGCTGATGGAAGTACCACTGTTGAATTGCGCATTGCGGGAAGTGCTGCTTTTAGGTCAGAATTATTCAAAGAAGAAGGAGGAACGATATATTTTAATGTTCAAGCAAAACCAGAAGTACCTTGTGGAGCATTGATATTTAATCAGGTCAGTGGATACGCTAGCAATGGTGGAGGAGCATCATTGGTAAGTGATGAAGATCCGATTACTATTTACAATCCCGATGTTTATTTAGGTAAAAGTGTTTCTAATGCGGAACCACAAAATGGAGATACGCTAACTTACACCTTAAATATAGCCAATAGAAGCATTATTGAAGCACAAGGTGTAATAATCAGAGACACTTTACCTGCTGGTTTTAATTATATCAACGGGAGTACATTTTTACTTTCAGGGACTACAACTATTGGTGAACCAACTATTTCTGGAAATGTATTGGAATGGAATGATATCACGGTAGGGGCGAATCCTACTGGTACTTTGCCTGCTAATTATAGTAATACTTACATTACTTATGAAGTGGAAGTAATCGGTGTAGAAGGACAGAGTTACACTAATTTTGCAGCAATCAGTACAACCAGCCCTGAAAAAACCGATGCCCCGAATAGAGATAGTGCGATAGTGACCATTCCTTTTCCCGATCCAACTATTCAAAAAACGGGACCACTTATTAGTACCGCAGGAGGAAGTGTAACTTGGACATTGACCTATTTAAATAAGAATAACTCAGACGCTTCTGATGTATATATTATCGAAAGTTTACCTGATGCAAATGGAAACGGTGCAGATGTAACCTTCATCAACACCATTGCCAATGGACCGAATACAGTAACACCTTATTATACGGCCACGGCAGGCACTGCACCAGCTTTTGATCCTAATAATCCAATCGCTGGAAGTTGGTCTGCTACATCTACTAGCCCAGTAAATCATATTGCCTATTTGGTCGGAACATTACCTGCCAAAGCTGGTCCTTATGAAATACAAGTGACCGCTTCGCTATTAGATGGATTAGATGGAAGTTCGCCTGCGGCAGGGACTCAATTTGTGAATCGGGTAGAGATATTTACTTCCTCAACGGATGATGACCCAACAAATAACATCAATCAAATGGTAACTCGAACACCAGGGGTGGATTTAGGGATTACCAAAGTAGGCAGTAAAGAAGGCGTTTCTCCAGGCATTCGACCAGGGGATGAGATAACTTACGAAATCACAGTAAGTAATCGAGGTTCGATTGATGCTTATGGAATCCGAGTAGCCGATATGCTTCCAAGTAATTTCATTCCAGACGTTACTAATTTTGATGATTTTACTTCCGCTGAAATTACAGATGGTTCAGGAGGGATACTTACGATGTTAGACTTGAATGGAGCCCCTGTTACTTTCTCTGGGCCCGTTACCGAAATAGGAACTCCTGCAGCTGGGGCGACTGTAACTTGGTATTTGGGTACCAATAGTAGCGCAGGGGATGCAGATTATTATAGAAATCTCGCTATTCCAGTTGGTGGACAAGTTCGTTTTACCATTAAAGGTACGATTGATAGCAATGCTTCAGATGGAGATATAGTTTCTAACGAAACCCAAGTTGTCTATGAAGGTCTTCCTGCTAACACGACCCCAGAAGAATTTCTGGTCAATAATGTAGACAGTAGCCAAGTAGCTATCTGGAGACCTGATGTCACTATCAAAAAATCGGTGGTCAATGACTCGGATGGTTCAGAAGTATGGACAGAAACGGGTCAAATTATGACCTATACTTTGGCGTATAATAATATAGGAAATGCGGATGCCGATGAGGTCTGCATCCAAGAAATCATTCCAGAAGGAACCAGTTTTGTTGGGGGTTCTCTAACTTTGCCACCTGGTGCTTCGGTAGCATACACTCCGAATGAGAGTGACCCTACCAGTTTTGAGGTGTGTTTGCCCGTACTGCCTGCTCCGCCTAATTATGATAGTGAATCTGCGCCTTATAGTGGTACGCCAAGCTTATCTTTACCTTTTTACGCTGGCGACCCGACCGCTATTGCTTGTACGGATAAGCTATTTGTTTTTGAATCTGACTTCACCCCCAATGCTTTTTCAGGTAGTATAGATGGAGAGTTTGTTAGAGCAGGAGATATTGACAATGATGGTGATTTAGATATCATTTCTTTTGAGCGAGATACTATTTTTAGTCCTTGGATTAATGATGGGACAGGTATGTTTACACAAATGAGTCCTCACCCTTTTGCAGGGAAGATTGATTATTCAAGGATAATTGTATTTGAAATTGATTTCGCAGATGTGGATTTGGATGGCAATGCAGATATATTTATCTCTGGAGGAGTTAGAACTGGTGCCTATGCAAGTTACCAAAATGCGTATTTATTTTTTGGCGATGGTACTGGAGATTTTGCAGAAAGTACTTCCAATCAATTAAATTATGGTGCTTTTAACAACAGTCAGGCTGATTTCCAAGACTATGACAACGATGGTGATTTGGATATTGCTTTAGTTTCTGGAAGATATAACACTCCAGGGCTTACTATCTATTTAGGAGATGGTGCTGGAGGCTTTGCAGACCAAGGAGACCTTAATGTTGGTGGAGATGGTGCTGGAAATTGGATTCAATCCGTAGATTTTGACGGGGATGGAGATTTGGATATTTTTTCAGGCCATTATAATATTAATGCTTATTATTTTGAAAATGATGGTTCTGGAACCTTTACTTTTCAATTTAAAACGACCGATCCTTCAAGAGGACAGATCTGTTTTGTTAGAGATTTTAATAAGGATGGTCATTTTGATATTTTTTCATCAAGGGATGGACTATTACTCGGAGATGGGATGGGAGGGTTTGCTACTGCTGCAACGACTTTTAGAGGCGACTGGCCTGACCAAATCAATGCAGTTGATTATGACCAAGATGGAGATATTGATATTGTTCATGCCAATGGGAACCATTTAGAATATTTGGAGAACCTTGGCGACGGGACATTTGCATCAGTAGTACAGTTGGCCGCAAATAATCGTCCACACCATTTAGTGAGTGGTGATTTCGACGGAGACGGTGATATGGATGTGGTATCTATTTCTCAGACTACTTCAATTGGTCTTCAGCTCCTAAAAAACACCTCCGATAAACCCTATTTAACGGATTCTTATTATGAAACTTTAGTCGAGACTAATAACATTACCAGTTGGGATAAACTGCTGGTCGATCAAATGGTAGAAGAAGGGGCAAGCATCGAATATTGTCTATACGATGAAACCGCAGACGATGATGGAGATGTCACCAATGATACGCCTCTTTGGGGACCACAAAGGATAGAAAATAGTTTTGCTGATATTTCTTCTATTTCACCAACAAATAGTACCTTAATTTTGCGAGTGAAATTTACTTCTGATGGTACTGCAAATGCTTGTATTCAAAACTGGACAGCAGTATATACTGGGACAGATTTACCTAAGCTGGAATTCAAAGTACAAGTAGATGATGTTGTACAAGTAGGTCAAACGACTGTGGATAATACGGTAAAAATTACAACGACTACCCCAGAATTGGATGATAGTAATAATGAAAGTAAAGATAGTATCAATATTCGCTTGACCGATGTAGCCATTACAAAGTCAGTCGATAAAACTGCCATACAAGCATCGGGTGATGAAACCGTCACCTACACCTTGAATTGGGAAGTACTTGGACCACAGTCGGCAATCAATACGGTAGTTTATGATGTCTTACCCAATAATATCAGTTATCAATCTGCTATACCTACACCCACTTTTACAGGAACTTCTGCTACAGGTCAAGATAGCTTGGTTTGGATTTTAGGGGCAGAACTTAACGTAGGTTCAACTGGTAGTATTATAATCACCTCACAAGAAACATTGGCTGCTATTGGTGATAATTTAACAAATATCACTTGGATAGAAAATGATAGGCAAGAAACCGATTATGACAATAACGCTGATGAAGCACTTACCATAGTAGGTGATTATGCCAATGTCTATATCCAAAAAGAAGGATCTTCTATAGTAGATATCAATCAAACAGGGGATTATCAGCTGAATTACAGCAATAATGGTAATATTGCTGCTGACAATGTGATAATTAGAGATACCCTACCTGTCGGATTTATGCCAACCATGACAAATAACGCCAACTGTACGATAACAGGACAAGCAATTGAGTGTACGCTAGGAACTATTTCGGTTGGTGGTACTGGTATTATCAATATCGATTTCCAAGTTGCCAATGACCCTAATCTAATTGGGCAAACCTTACAAAATGTCGCTGAAATTGAAACAACAACTCCCGAAACGGATATTTCAGATAATGAAGCTGACCATGAAATACCTGTTGCTCTATTAGAATTAGCTTCTCTTTCAGGTACCGTTTGGCATGATGACAATCGGGATGGTATCATTGATCCAACAGAAAATCGTTTGGATAGTGTTCTTGTTATTTTAACAGGAACAGATATTTTTGGTAATAACGTAACCGATACAACCTATACAGATGCATCTGGCGAGTATTCCTACCCTGGTTTGAATCCAGGAACATATAGTGTAGAAGAGGTACAGCCGTCGGGCTGGCTGACGATTACGACCACTGGTTTAGATGCAGTGACAGATATTGGTGATGTGACAGATGGCACTATTGCTGGAACAACCCAAGATGTTGGAGCAGTCAATACTATAAATGGTAATGAAGCTTATATCACTATTCCGTTGGACGGCGGTGACCGAGGTATTGAATATAACTTTGGAGAAGACCTAGGAATTTTAGGAGATACTGTTTGGTTGGATACTAATGAAAATGGCATTCAGGATATGGGAGAAATAGGTCAAAGTGGCATTACCGTTAGATTGTATTCTTTAGGTTTGGATATGATGATAGGTGGCGGAGACGACGCTCTAGAAGCTACCCAAGTAACCAATGCTTTAGGTGCTTATTTATTTGAAGATTTGTTAGGTGGAGACTACTATATTGAATTTGATATCAATTCTTTTCCTTATACTAGCTATTACATTACTACGCAAGATGCACTTGGGTCGACCGATGAGCATGATTCAGACGTTGATGCCAATACGGGTAGGACTCCTATTATTAATTTGGCGAATGGCGCAGAAGATTTAAGTTGGGATATGGGGATTTTCAAAGATTGTACGCTAAGTCCTTTCTTAATTTGCTCGATAACTGGTAATAACACCATTGATGCCTTTGCTCAAGATGAATTATATACTGCGCCCGCTGGTATGATGACGTACAATTGGTTAATTTTGAGCGGTGATGCAATGATAGATGGTGCATCAAATACGCAAACGGTAGTGATAGATTTCGGGAATATGGTGTCTGAAATTCAGTTAATTACAACGGGTACAGACTGCTGTATAGATACTTGCTCTATAATGCCGACCTTACTACGCTATGATTTTGGTGATTTACCAGATAATGGGAGTGGAACAGGCAGTGGCAATTATGAAACGGAAGCAGCAAACGGTGGCCCATCTCATTTAATAATAGACGGTTTATCAATCGGTAGTACACTGGATAATGAAGTAGATGGACAACCCAATGCAACCGCAACAGGGGATGAGGCTGATGAAGATGGCTATAGTTTTCCTACAACGATGGCGATTACTGCGGGTCGTATTATCAATTTACCTTTAGATATTGTCAATACGACAGGCATCCCCGCTCACTTAGAAGCCTGGATAGATTGGAATGGAAATGGTGAATTTGATGCTGAAGAAATGATTGCAGATTTAACCGATGATGGGGCAGGAGACTTCGGTCAAGCTTATTTTACGGTCAATATTCCATCCGATGCGGTACAAGCTCAAGATATAGGAGTCCGTTTCCGTCTAAGTCAAACCGATAATATGACACCATACGGAGCAATAACTACAGGAGAGGTAGAAGATTATTTAATAAGCGTAACTTGCCCAACTAAAAATTGTCTTCCAATTATTGGTACTCTAATAAAAGGAACCAATTAGGGCTAGTTCAAAGACAAAAAGAATTGGAGAGAGTAGTAATGTTGAGAGTATAAAATTTCACTTAACATAATTTGAATTATGGGAAAAATAATATTTGTTAAAATTTAATATTTTATTTTGGAATCCTTCTAAGGTTGGACAATAAATAACTTATTAGAATAAATGCAGTACGTAGTACTATATTTAAAATTAAATTATTGATAATCAGTAATTTATATGTTTTAATGTAGTATGATATTCATCTTAAAAACTAAGTGTCCAACCTTAGAAGGATACCCCATTTTATTTTATCAAAAACGAATACCAATAGATACCTCCAAATATTCAAAATGGTCTGGATGAAAACTCATCCCTTGGGCAAAACTTGTTCCCAGAAATAGTTTTTTGTTGTTAAATACATTCCTTTCTAAGCGGACACCTATTTCAGAATTCGCAAAAATACTAGCATAGTCATTTCCCCAAATAAGGGCAGGACCAAGGCCACCATAAATAGAAACCACCAGTTTTGAAGTGGAAGGAAAACGATAAATCGGGCCTATTGTTAAGGGGATATTCGATTTATCAAAAATATCCCAATTTCGATAACTCAATCGAGTAGCTACCCCAAATCCTGACTTAAATTGGTAGGTCAAGTCTAATCCCATTCCAAAACCACTCCATCTGTCACTACTTTGAAAAGTAGATTCAAGATGAATTGATTTTAGCGTATAAATCCCTAAACTAAAGCCCGAATTGTTTGCTTGATTGGAATAATTTGTAGGTGTTAATTGAGCAAAAACTACCATTGAAGAGCTTAATAATAGTCCTAATAAGCTCCATTTAATCATTACCCTAAAATTTTTCATAACCATTATTTTAATTATTTCCACGGATTACCTCCACGGATGGGTATAACAAATTTATTCGTTTTGAAATCTATCTCACAAAAAAACCAAGTCTAAAACTGAATAATAATTCCTTTTCATCCGAATGAGCAGCTGTAAAAGTGAAATTAAACGACTCCTTATAAGGAATAATATAAATGCCGCCACCTACAGCTGAATGTAGCACACTTGACTCCTCTTCTTCCGACCAAACTCTCCCCAAATCAAACAAGCCAAAAATGCCATATTTTATCGGAACAATTGGCGTGACTGTAGCCCCCAAATGAAAGCGAAGGTCGGTATTTAGATAAGCCGCCGCATCTCCTCCAAAACGGTTTTTTAGAAATCCACGATGATTGCCCTGTTGGCCTAAAAAGCTTTTATAATAAAAAGGTGAATCTCCGTAAGCATAAGAAAATCCTCCCCTCAAAGATAAGGTAGTTGGCACTTTTATACCTTTCGTAAAAAAAGCAGATACTTCAGATTCCATTCTTCCGCCTACTTCCCAATTTACATCTTGATTGAAAAAGGTATAGTTATTCGTTTCAAATTGCATTCCTTTCGTTGGGAAAGCATCTGCATCCCTAAAGTCGATATTCAATTCGAGTTTTGGACCGATTAAAGAGGTCTTTCCAAGCCCGTTATTTTCGGGTAATACATCATAAATGGAGGCAGATTCTCCATCTATAAGGTCTGGTTTAACTTCTTTATAATCATAAAGAATACTGGCAGTAAATGCTGATTTATCCCAAAATTGTCTAGAAAATCCAGCATAAACTTCAAAAGAGGCGGTATTATTTTCATAAAAATCCAACCCTTGTAAAGATTCATCTAAGGTGCTTTCATTGCCAAAACCATAAAATCTTTGAAAATCCCTATCCCTTCCTGTTACTTTAATGCCTGTAACCATATCCCATTGTCGAATAACTTGTCTAAATTGTCCATCCGCCCTTAGTTCATAATTCCCCATAGTGGTTATCCCCGCTTGATAAGTGTATTTCTGGCTAAATTCGGGCTTATTAAAACCCTGTAAAATTGACCGCCCTGTTAAGCCAAAAATAAAACCGTCGTCTTGGTTAAATCCGAAAAAAGGTAAGACTAGAAAATGGTCATCGTCAAAAATCTCCTCGGGTTTAAAAGTTAGCGTTTCAGGAGTGTATGCTTTTTTAGCCTCGCTATTTAAAATTAGTTTATCCTCATTTCGATTGTCATATATTTTTGTCTGTTTTTGAATACCTTTTACGAGTGATTCGTCTTCAATAATATCAGCACCATCGCCTCCTATAATTCGGATTTTAATACTTTTATTCGTTTTTCCTATTATTTTAAAATGGTCTGCTTTTCCCAAACCGTGTACGCGAATTTCTTTAGTTTCGTTTCTTCTAAACAGTCGATTATAAATTAATTCACCTTTGTTTTGGTCTTTTGTTAAGGCATAAATCTTTGCGGCCACGTCTCCGTTCTCCAACCTAGTTAATTCAAAATATTCTTTTTTATTACTTCCAACTATATCTATATATTTCACCAACATTTTATAGTATTGGTCAATTGCTTGTGGCAAATTATCTCTCCGAATTTTTAATACTCGACTAATTCTAGCTTGGGTCAACGACTGCACTTCTTTTGGCATGGTAGCAATAGCCTCGTCTATCACTTCGTCTGTCATTAGTTGTTGAACTTCTTTGGCGGCCTGCCTCCAATCCTCATAAGTAAAGGAATTTGCCAACCAACGGTCCATACTTCGATTTTTGTGATTAAGGCTTTTTAATCCTTGGTATTTCTCTTTAAAATTAGCCATGTCAGGGGCGACAAATTCCCAGTCCAATGCTTTATAAATGCCATTCAAAACGACTAAGGCTTTATCTCTATCTTTTGGAAAAGGCTTAAAAAACATCCCTTTTTCCCCTTCATATCCTAACCATTTCCAATTTTTAATATGGCGGTCCCAATCAGAAATCCATATATCAAAAATTCTTGCTTTGACATAGGCCGCTACATCTATTTTATTTTCGTAACTATCCATTAAAGACTCATACATTTCAAGCGTACTCAATACTTTATCAGCACCTTCAAAACCAGGTACTCCTTTCTTTTTACCTCTAGGTTTGATTTCTAACCAACCTAATTGTCGGGCAAATTCTGCTCTATAAATTCCCAATTGAGCATCATCAGGCATCAGGTATAATGTGGGTTGGGAATGAGGTAACTCCAATTCATCCATCAAGGCAGTAATGATGGTCGAACCATAAGGATGCTGAGTGGTAGTTAAGCCCTGGACTGCCTTTCCATATAAGCCTGCGGCCAAATCAGGGTCTAATCTTTTTGTAGGCGTTTTATCCACTAATCGAAAGGCAAAACGATGTCCTGCTTTTGATTTGAATTTAAGCGAATTCGTTTGCGCGCCACCTCCTCTTTCATAAGGGGTGAGTCCGCCGTCGTATTGTTCCAAATCCAAATAAGGTATATTATGGATTTCAGTCGTCCAAGAGGAGCGATAATGTTTTCCAAAGATGGCTTGTTTCAAATTACTCTTGGCATATTGTGGCCCTGCTATGGCGCTACCTGTTTTGGAGGAATTGGTAGAAGTTGGTACTTCTTGTCCAAATAATAATATGGCATTGCTGCTAAAAATTAGCGACAATAACCATCCTATTAGCATTGAATAATTTTTCATTTTGACAAAAATTTGGGGTGTTCTTATAATTGTGCTCTTATAATTGATTTAATCTCTTTTTCTTGTAAGGCTTAAACTTCAATTTTTGCCCTCCAATAGATGCTTCATACATCAGCCCACCTTTCGTAATAGTAAAAACAGCTACCCCATCATCGTAAGCAAAATTAGCCGCTGCACCTTTTTCTATGGCTACGGCAGAAGCTTGGGCAGCAAATTCAAATTTATTTTCTTTAAATCTGGCTAAATCTGCTTTTGATTCAAAGAAAATAACTTCGCTGTAGGATTGTCCGCCAAACTGTAACCCAATTGTTATTTGAGTTATCTTGGCTTTGCCAATTGGTTTGCCTTTTTCGTAAACAGTTCCTCTACCAAAAGCGCCTCCTATTCCTGATGCGCCCTTCCCCACCGTAGGAAAAACAATATAACCGTAGGCATTGTTGAAATAGGCATCAAATTTTTCATTTTTACGCTTAAAAGCCTGAATGGTCGATTCTTCTTTTTCCAATCCTTTTGCGTCATATTGAGCAGTCATAAAAAAAGGAGGTAATAACATGGATAAACAAATAACAAGTCGGATTTTCATGATTTAATTTTTTTAAGTGGATGATATAATTATTTACTAGTGGTACAATTTATAAGTCTTTGACAGATTAACTTGTATTGTTGCGATGTTACCGTGTTGCCTTGTTGTCGATAAAACATGGCAACAACGCAACATGGCAACCTTAAATATTAGTTGTCAATCATTTATAAATCAACCCACTAGTTTTCTGTTTTGTTTTCTTTAATCAAAGGTCTAAAATTAAAGTGCTACCTTCGCTCGGATTTATAATTCCGTACGTTTTTTAGTCAATAAAAGCTATTTCTTAATATTCCTTTACTCGTGTTTGCTCAATTCCTTTTTCAATTTGCCAATAGGCAGCTATGACACTAATATACTCTACCGCGATTAACCAAAAACCTATATCTGTGAAAAAACTGACATAATTACCACCATAAGGCATAATAAAAAATGGAACCGTAATAATTGCATCCAAAATCATAGTCACCAAGAACATACAAACGCCTAATAAAAAACCATTCGTTTGATGTCCTTTTCGATAGTATATATGGGCACCAATTAATGCGGCTGGAATTATAGCGATTGTTAATACCCAATTTGCTTGCAAGTCCGCATCTGAAATGATGGGAAAGAAATAGGAGGTGACGAAGGCAATGATTCCCAAAGTCCAAACAATAATTGCCGAAATGGCAGCACTTTTTATATGGAGATTTTTCATAATTTTATTTTAAATAGTTTGAGGAAGAGTTTGATTCCAAATACCCGTCCGAGCGGTTTTTTGCACATACTCCTTAAAGTCAGTTGCCTTTCTTCCGAGTACTTTTTCAACATCATTGGTAACCACTTGATTATCTTCGTTGCCCAATACTTCTCGAAATAGATAGTCGATTAACCATATATAATCCGCAGGAAGCCCTGCTGCCTGCATCATTGAATTGTATTCGACTAAGGACACCGCTTGATAGTTGATATTTCTTCCTGTACCAAGGGCAATTTCTTTAATAACTTCTTCAAAGGTCATCGTTCTAGGGCCAGTTACCTCGAAGGTTTTTCCATTGTGAACGTCCTCCAAAAGTGCTTTCACAACTACCTCTGCTATGTCGCTCGTATCCACGAATGGGATTTTAGCATTAGGCATAGGTAAGGCGACATGACCTGCCAAAATCGGGTCTAGGAAGAAACTCTCACTAAAATTCTGATTAAACCAAGATGCTCTTACCAAGGTGTAATCCAAACCAGAATTAGCCACCACCTGCTCACAACGTTCCGCCTCTTTCTCTCCTTTACCAGAGAGTAAAACAGCTTTCTTTACACTAGCTTTTTTTGCTGCTTCTGTAAGTCCTTTGATTGCTTCTAAAGCTCCAGGAACAGCAAGGTCTGGGTAGTAAACGATGTATACTTTATCCATTCCCGTTAAGGCATTCAGCCAAGTTTCTGGATTATCCCAGTCAAATATAGGGTTGCTATTTCGAGAACCTATTCTTACGTTTTGATGCTGTTGATTTAATCCTTCAACAACTTTGCGACCAGTCTTACCTGTTCCGCCGATTACTAAAATGTTACTTACCATTTGAATTTAATTTTTAGTGATTTAAAAGAGGTCAGAAGTCAGCGTAACTTCATATAAATACTTGATTTTCATATTTCTAATCATGAATTATCTGGCTTCTGATTTTTAAAATATATAAGCGCAATAAGCGCATATCTAAAGATTATTTTGATTGGAATAAGAGAAAATTGCGAGCACAGACAGTACAAAGGACAGCACAGAAAAGATGGTTCTTATGGTGTGCAAACGATTCCATTTTTGTTCATAAAAAAGTCTAAATTCGGGTAGCTCGCTTGCAAGCATTTCTTCAAGATTCAAAGCCTCTAAAGCGTCATTGAGTGGTACATTACCGTAAATAGTAACCCCAAGCGTTCCAAATAAGTAAGTGAGGGTCGCACCGAGCAATAGCCAAAAAGTTGGCCTGACATTATACTGTTGAATAGTAACTATAACCAACAAGGCAAAACTTCCCATAAAAATTAAGTAGAAAGCTGGGTTGAGAATAGCTCGATTGATGGACTTCATAGTCTCTAAATAAGTCCCGTCGATGACCTTTCGAGTGCCTGGGATAACAGATACGGACCAAGCATAAAATAAACCCGCCGATAGACCAGTCAGAACTACTGCGGTAATTAATGAGATTGATTTAAGTGAAATTTCCATAATTATTTGATGTTTTGTGAATGAAGCCATGAATTAAGTACCTGATATTCTTCCTCCGTGAGTTGAATAGTATCTCCTTTAGGCATGCTCTTTTTGATAAATACCTGTTGATATATTTTAGGCGCATGCTTATTCATGTTCCTTAAAGAGAATATTTTAAATGGATTTTGTTTTCGATGACAGACATTGCATTTTGCCTTAAGTAGGTCATAAGCCTGCTTTTTTAATTCACTTTCGGGATTGTTTGAAATGGGAATTTCAACAATTTCCGTAGCTGCTTCAGATGGACTAAAAACAGTTAGGAGCATGATGTAGGAGATAAGCACTCCAATTAAACGAATAATTTCAATTACTTTTTTCATATTACTTCTGTATTGATTACAAAAGCAAAGTTGCGGCAATAAAGCATTCTAAACTTGACCGCTTAAGCCAAGTTTTTGACACTTTAAGCCAAAGTGAAAATATAACCCAAGTTGTGGAAAAATGAGGAGAGAATTGGTAGTAAAGACACCTGCTGATTTGTAATCTGATACCTTTATCCACTCGCCTCTGGCGAGTTTAGCGCATCTATTTTTTGATATTTTAATAATAATGCTTGCCAGAAAATAGAGGTGTCGGACTAAAAGTCCTAACCAGCTACTTTTTTAGTTGTTAACTTATTTTTGTCGAAAGGAGGTAGGTGATTGACCAGTCCAACGTTTAAATGCTCTATTAAAAGCGCTTTGCTCGGAGAAACCAGTTTGGAAAGCAATTTCGCCTACGGAGCTAGTCGAATTTTTGAGTAGATTCTTTGCTGATTTTTCTTGTGTTTGTTGTACTAATTCTCTAAACGTAATGCCATTTTCAGATAGTCGTCGGGTAAGGGTTCGGCTACTCATGCCGATGTGTTTTCCTATTTGAAGGATACTAGGAATACCACTTGGGAGCGCATCTTTTATTAAGCGTTCAACATCAGCTGCAATTTTAATAGAACTGATTTCTATGCCTTTGGTTTCCTCTTCGACCCTTTCTACTAAGAATTTATTGATACTAACATCTGCTTTGGCTGTTGGAGTTTCAAGGTCAATTGTCTTGTAGGCCATAAAATTGTTAGCCTGATTAAATAGGATGGGACACTTAAATCCATCTTGATAGCTTTTTAGATTTTGGGGTGCTCCATGTTTAAAAGATATACTAATTGGGGCAATATCGGTTTCTGTCATTGCTCGAAGGACGATTATCGTTGCGGAAAAAGTAGCTTCGTTCGACAATTCCACCCCTCTTCGATGCGCATTACGGTATAGATATATTTTAGATATGTCCCCTTCTTTTTCTACTTTAAAGACGTAAGTGTTTGATAAAAGCTGAAAATAGCGTTCACAGCGTTCGAATATCTCTCCTGCTTTTGAACAAGTCTTCCAAGATAGTCCTAACACCCCATAATCATCCATCTTCATCTGCTGCCCTACCCTAACGGAAAAACCTGGCCCGAGCATTTGGTCTAGCCTTTCGTGCAAGTCAAAAAAGACATTTGCAGGAACTGCCTGTATATCGGCCATTGATGCTATTGGTATTGGAAGGTCTTTAAAATATTCAGGTGTCATACCTTCGCTCAAAGCGTGATCTATCAATTTTTGATATAGGCTAATAGAGATATAATTCATTATTCGTGCTATATTTTTAGGGGAATACAAATATAGGAGACTTTGTACAATTGATGGTGGTTTTATTTTAAAAGCAAGGTTATAAGTCGTTCTTTAGAATGATATAGAAATAAATTGACCAATTTAGGGTAACTTGTAAAAAATTAAAGATTATTTATGAAATTTTTAGTCAAATTTAGATGGGCAATATTAGTTGCTATCCTGATTTTCTGTGCCTATGGAAGTAGCAATATTTTTACTGCCTTAAGTCCAAACAATGACTTGGAGCTTTGGTTCGATAGAGGAGATTCAGCATTAAAAGACTATTATAAATTTCAAGAAATTTTTGGAAATGACAGAGTTATAAGCATTGCTTATAAACAATCGGAAGGCATTCTAAATTCAGAAAGCTTACAGCGTATCAATAAATTAAAGCTGAAAATAGA
>JAFMDF010000494.1 GCA_017857395.1 Bacteroidota bacterium
ATTGCATGGAATTAAAACTTGGGTTGTAAAGCTCCTCCCATGTTGCCAAATATTCGATTGTATTCTGGTTTCTTAGCCAGTTTTCAATATGCCTACCATTCCCCTCAAACCTTTTATCTATATCCGTGAGTGAAATATAATCATTGTCCTTATGGGTTATTAGGGCTATTTCCCCCCCTTGAACATTAATCGTTTTTTTCTTTGCCATGTGTATCTTCTTTTTAAAGTTGCAAGATAATTAATACTTAGCATTTTCAAAGGGAGGGTACAAATTGTCTCCCCCCTTTGAAATCGTTACAAATCGTAACGGGTTATTTTTATTTCACTCCCAAATCCCCCCTGCCATTTCCCGTTCCTCTGCACCTAATGCTCTGCCATACACCTCCAACATGTCGGTTGATGTCCAACCACACCATTGTTTTATAAGCTGTGGCGGTGTTTTGATTTGCTGATGGGCAATGACAAAGCTGTGGCGCAATCCGTGAGCGGTTGCCTGTGCGCCCTCGATGTCGGCTTTTTTCATGATAGCTTTAATGGCACTCCATCCAGTCGTGCGCCCGAATGTCCAAATCCGTTCCTCTGGAGTCTTTTTGACTATATCTTTGACGTGGTGAACATCATCAAGCTTGGTTAAAAAGTCTTTCGGCAGGGGTACGAACCGATATATCTTTTTCTTGGTGTGGCGTTTGAGTGTGCGAAGCACTACGCCCTGACGGGAATAGTCTATATTTTTATAGGTAACATGTAGACCCTCTGATATACGGCATCCTGTATAATAGAGCATGAGGGCAAAGGTGCGTTTGCTCCGCTTGTTCTTGTCCTTCAGGGCAGGGGTGATAGCGTCAAAAAAAGACCTGCGTTCTTCAGCCGTTAAATATTTGCGGTTTCCCTGGTCATCGTATAAATCCCAATCGTACATATTTTGTATTTAAACCTATCTAGCGAAAGGTTCAAATTTAGCACAAATTTCTGGAAATGCCAAAAGGATAAACCCTGTATTTATAAGGAATGTGGGAAATAAAAAAGAAAGGTAGGGCGGTCAAAATTGAACACTTTGGCGCAAACCGTTCAATTTTTCTAGTTTATCATCTGCTTAGTGCCTAAATTTATCTGAATATTTATGACGTACCTATTCCCATGAACTAGGGTCTTCTTCATTTTGCCTTTCTCTTGCCCTTCTATGTATCCTTTCTCCTTCCTCAGAAGAAAACTTAAGAAAAGTAATAATGAGAAAAAAAATAACCCCAAAAATTAAAAACGCAAATGCAGCCTGTAAATTCTGACCAGTCGTTAATAGCAGTAATAAATCCATGTTAAGTATAAATTCAAATTAGAAAATAAAATCGTCGTGATGAAAGAATTTGAATCTAGCACCTCGCTATTCCTTATTGGGGTTGTTTGCACATAGCGTAAAATTGGTAAAGTTTATAAACAATGAAATTGCATAAATCCTTGTTTATTTTACCGCATAAAATTAATGGTTTTTAGTTGCCAGACCTCTTTCATGAGTAAAGTCTTTTCTTTTCCAATACAAGATGAGTCCTAATAAGATAAGACCTCCTATAGGGTTTTGAATTAATACGAAACCGACTAGGTACAATAATAAGGCATAGTGAGCCAATTTGAAAAGAAAAGCTAATAAGTAAAAAAAGTTAGCTAATAAGTTAGTCATGGTTTTCATAGGTGGCAGCTATTTTTTATTTATCAAGGCTTTGAAAATTGCGGAAGGTACTAGAATGAGTACCAATAATCATTCCACAAAGCTGATTAGCATTTTACTAGAGCTATTTGTGTAATTCGAGTTAAGGTACATAAATCTGATATAAGCCATAATGGATATTTATGGTTATTTAAAGCTATGCTGTGATTGAACAGAAGAACAGGAAACTGTTCAATTTTTAATTTGAGAAGGCTATAATCTTCTTAAGATGAAAGAAGGCAAGATTTTAGATACTATAAAAATAATTAACAATATCTTGTTAAAAAAATTTAAAGATGTACCTTTGAGATATGCCAGATAAAGCACGACAATATAGACCATCTCACGTACGAAGATTAGATACTCTATCAGGTAATGAATGCGCTGAGCCTAATTGTACTAGACCATTAATTGGTGAAGACGGAATAAGTATTATCAGCAAAATTTGTCATATTGAAGCCGCCAGTAAAGAAGGTGCTAGATATAACTCTGATATGAATGATGATGAAAGACGACATTACAATAATCTTATTCTTTTATGTGATGAACATCATACAATCATTGACAACAAAGAGAACGAAGGTAAATTTCCAGTTCCCCTACTTCAAGAATGGAAAAAGACTCACGAAAGTAAACAATTATATAAACTTAGGAAGACATCTCTTTTAAGATTAGCTATTGAAGCAATCGCTGATTTGGACTTAGATGAATCTGACACACCTCCAAAAATCGAAAGTTTTGATATTGAAGAAAAAATTAATCACAATGATATTCAAAGAAACAGATATTTGATTAATGATTATAAGGTCTTTTATCCGAAAATAAATGCAGTCTATCGAGAATTGGAAAACCAAGGCTCTTTTAAAAAAGATAAATTATTAAGAAATATTTATAGACTATATTTAAAAACCAAAGGTAAGTATGTTGGGGGAGCACCTGTACCATTAGATATCATTAGAACAAACTCTGATAATATAATAGAAGATATTGAAAATGAATTACTGACTTTAGTTGAAGCGGATGGCGATTTTTATCATGAAGATATAATTTATGGCGTATCAATCATTATGGTTGACTCCTTTATGCGCTGTAAAATCTTAGAAGAACCACCTAAATCATGATAGTAACAACAGACATAAACCCAGAGAGAGATATATACTACTTAGGAGCATTAGTATTGGAGGTTTTGAAAGAATCTAAATCAAAAGAAATAGATTATTTTGATGCCTATCAAGCCCTTAATCAAAAGGAGAAAGTTTCTATTAGTTTATTTTCTTTAATATTGGATTGGCTTTTTCTTTTAGGGGCGGTCAAGTCTGACCAAAGATTTATTGTTAAATGTTTTTAAAAAAACTAACCATATCGAATGACGATTTAATAATACGGGATATTCCTTTTCATAGAGGGATAAACTTAATTATTGATGAAACAAGGACAGAAGATAAAACAGAGTCAGGAAATAATGTAGGCAAAACAACAGTACTGAGATTGATAGATTTTTGTTTAGGAGGAAAGGGCAAAAATATCTATGAAGATTCCGAATTTAAAGGACATACAAATACCGCTGTAGAAAAATTTTTGACGGATAATAATATTATTATCGAGCTTATTCTGAAAGCGGATTTAGAAATAAATAATTCTAATGAGATTGTTATTAGAAGAAATTTCCTAAAATACTCTGATAAAATACAAGAGATTAATGGAGAAAAATATTCTAATGATGACTTTCCAAGAAAATTGAAAGAATTGGTTTTTAACTCTAAAGAAGAAAAACCTAATTTTAGACAGATAATAGCTAAAAATATTCGAGATGAAAAAAACCGACTAGTTAATACATTAAAAGTTCTTAGCCCTTATACTAGTGCTGATGAATACGAAGCTCTCTTTTTATTCTGGTTGGGCATTGATTTAGATTTCAGCTCTCGAAAACAAAAGCTATTACAACAAAAAAAAGCAGAAGAAAAAATACAAACTAGACTAAAAAAAGAAAATTCACTTCCACAAATTAATCAGTTTCTTATTGTTTCTGAAAGAACAATCAAAGAGTTAGAAATCCAAAAGAACAGCTTTAATTTAAACGATAATTACGATAAGGATTTGACTAGATTAAATTTAATTAAATCCAAGCTCAATACCTTATCGACACGATTGGGTTCTCTTGAAGTTAGAAGAGATTTAATTATAGAAAGTAAAGAAGACCTTGAGAAAGATTTGGCTGAAATAGACATAGATAAGGTAAGAAATCTTTATAAAGAAGCTCATTCTTTAATACCAAATTTACAAAAATCATTTGAAGAAACAATTGAGTTTCATAATCAAATGATTGCTGAAAAGTTAAAGTTTATAACTCAAGAGATACCTGCATTAGAAGAAAATATTAATTCGACCAAGAGAGAAATAACCAGTTTACTTTTAGAAGAAAAATCTACATCGCAAAAACTTCTTAAAACAGGAGCGATAGAAGAACTTCAAAAAGTAATTACAGAACTCAACATTGCCTATGAAAAAAAGGGGATGTTAGAAGAACAAAAAAGATTTTGGGAGTCGTCAAATGAAAAAATTAAGTTGATTGACGAAGAATTAAATACAATAAATAAGGGAATTGCATCCAAAGACGAATTGATACAAAATAGAATAGCTACATTTAACAAATTCTTTACTGCAATATCAGAGAAACTTTATAAAGAGCAGTTTGTCTTGAGTCCAGAAATAAATGACAAAGGATATAGTCTTATAATAAGTAGTTTTTCAGGAAATTTAGGAACAGGCAAGAAAAAAGGTCAAATTGCTGCATTTGATTTAGCATATATTCAATTTGCGGATTTTCTTGATATTGATTGTTTACATTTTATTTTGCATGACCAAATCGAAAATGTTCATGAAAATCAAATTACAAATCTACTTAATGAAATTGTTAGTAATGTTAATTGTCAATACGTTTTACCTGTCCTTCGTGGCAAACTTCCTGACGACATAGATGTAACTCAATTTGAGGTACTCTCCTTATCTCAATCAGAGAAATTATTTAAAATATAAATATTTTTTGAACGTTTCGCCCCCGACTGTTCACACTATATGATGTTAGAAGCATCAAAAAAGGACTGCGGTTAATTCGGCAGTCTTTTTTCTATTTCTGAACACTTGCTTACTAATGTGTTTAACTCTCACGGTTCAATCGTTTTGATTTTTTTGTAGCTGATAAATTCAACGGTTTCATAGAGTGTTCCATCTGGCTCAACATAGCATTCTTCGTTACATTTATTGATGGACACAGGGCGCAATGTCTCTCGTACTGCTTTTTTAGCTATGCGGTAGGCATCGCCAAGATTGTTTGTAAAGAACTCTATCGTTTCGCCTGTATCTTCAAAGTAAACATCATATCCTGTATTAATTCCTGTATTTGTCATGGCTTATTTTCTCCTTGGTTGGTGGTTTCTGTTGAAACCGTCCGTCCATG
>JAFMDF010000495.1 GCA_017857395.1 Bacteroidota bacterium
ATTATTTCGTGTAATTTATGTATTAATCAAAAATTTGAGCGAACCTAGCGTAGTAGGACAAAAGTTAATATACCAAAAATAACCTTATAGTCAGTTTTTTGTCAACTTAAAACTAAATCAAACCTGCCTGTCAATAGGAGTAAAGTTGGTAAATTTATTTTTTCTTGCCTTTTATAGCTTCTTAATCGTGAAAAGTATTTGTAACATTATTGAATCTTACGAAACTGGTAAGGTAAGTTTATTCGAAATTTTCGAAACGTATAATTATAATTTTTTCCATCCCATTAAAAAAACGAGGGTAAATGTTTCCTTTATTACAGGTTTTGAAGAATGTTATGTCTATACTAAAAAAGGAACGATTCTTACTGCTTTAAAAAAGTTAGTCGGACAAACTACCTTTCCCATTGCCTTTGAGTTGGAAGGCAAACGATTAGGGCGCGCTGAAACGGAAATCGTCGTCACTAATTTGGTTTATGATAATTCTTATAACTGCCATGGATTTACCTTTCTAAATGGACAATATTGGTTTCTCTTGAATCAAGCGCAATTAGATTTATTAGTTCTCGAGAATCAATATATTCCTTGCACTAAATCAAGCCTCAAAGAAGGCGGTATCTGTATCTACTATAATTTCGAAAATCAATTGATCCATTCTGCCAAAGTTTTAGATGGCATTATTCAATCTAAATTTGGGGTGAACACGATTATCACCCGTGGAGAACAAGAAATCCTTGATAAATATGAAGGAGCAGGGATTGATGAGACTAAGACCCTATATTATAATTTGGATTGATATTCGGGCTCGATTGCATTTAAAAGAACGGCTTATTTTCTGTTTTGGTTTGTTCGGTTTTTCGATTAGCGAGGATGTAGACAAGGAAAAATTAAGCGGAAAGAAAATTGTTAAAAAGTTGATAATACTGACGAATCCCCAAACATTTTTTTGATATTTGTAGTTTTAGCTCGCTAGGTTCGCCCAAAATTAGTTAATAAAATAAAATATTATCAAAATAATATTTTGATTTATGTTTAAAATGCAGAATTTTATTTATTTTAAATAAACTCTTTTCAGGTTATTATTTTAGGGTTAAAAATAATATTTTAATTATATTTATTTAATAAAAATAAATACGAACAAAATACTGTTTTAAAGATAAAAATACTTTTAATACAGAATATTATTTCGTGTAATTTATGTATTAATCAAAAATTTGAGCGAACCTAGCGTTAGCTAGTATTTAATTTTCAATCTCCTAAAAATATCCAATGCAGAAATTTAAGCTCTTGCTCCTTTGTTTGTCTTTTTGTTTTTCATCAATTGCCCAAGAAACTTGGATTATTGATAATCCACACTCCAATGTACGTTTTGAAGTGGGTTGGGAAGATTTTTCGATGAGAACAGGAGAGTTCAAAGTCTTTAGTGGGAGCATCGTGACCGATTCCAGAGCAGATTTGACAAATGCTATTTTTGAGTTTAAAGTAGATGCGACTAGTGTTGATGTAATTGCAGACCGACTTGCTGGCCATATAAAAAGTGACCGTTTTCTAGACGTAGAAAAATATCCTGAAATTACCTATTTTGCCAACCAAGCCACAAAAACAGGGGAGGATACCTACCTTTCAAGAGGTAAATTAACGATTCATGGTGTAGAAAAAGAACAAGAAGTTTCCATTAAGGTAAAAGGTGCGAAGGAAACCAAAAAAGGATTTATTTATGGATTAGAAGTTTCTTTAGTCGTCAACCGGATGGACTATGGATTGGATTGGGGAAGTCCACGCCTTGCGGAAAAAATTACGCTGGTTGGTCACCTGCTTTATAAATTAAAAACGGAAGAAAAGGAATAATAAAATATGACCTAAAATAAAATATATTGGTAGCGTACCTTTTTAATAGTGAGGCGAAATAGTTGAAACAAAGTTCCGATAGCTATCGGAGGGAAACAGTCGCCTCGTAGGTGCTAATTAGGCGGCTGTGGGAAACAGCCGCCTAATTTTAAGAAGGCTATCTCTCCTTATTAAAATGATATCTGCTAGCCTATTTATACCATAGGGGCAGCACCCCAATATCCAAAGTTTGCATGCGATTTTTGCAGTCAAAACCCGATATCACAAATCCGACATCGTACAATCTACCACTTTATAAACCGTTCCATTGCTTTTGCTAAAAATATATAACTCCCCTTCGTGGTCCATACCTAAACGGAGTTCTGCTCGTTTGTCATTAACAATCGTTTCTAGATCTGTTAGTTGCCTATCTAAGGATACCTTAAATTTGTAAATAGGTGCTTGTTGCCCCTGATTCATCGCTGCCACTTCCGAATAAAATAGTGTACCTCTTGAAATATCCCCAAAAATGTATTTGCCTTGTAATACTGGTATGGTTGTCCCTGCATATACATATCCACCAGAAACAGCCGTCCCTTCATCGTGGTCATATTGAATAACTGGATAAACAAAATTCGCATCATCCGTAGGAAGTGGATAGACCAATTCTCGATTGGCTTTGGTGTCAAATAAAAAACTGCCTTCTCGGGAAGGCCAACCATAATCGGCACCCGCTATCCCTATATTTATTTCTTCTAAGCTGTGCTGCCCGATATTAGAGATAAACATTTTGCCAGTGCCTGTTTCATCCCAACTAATCCGATGTGGATTTCGGAATCCCATTGCCCATATTTCCCCGAGCGCCTTGGGGGTATTGAGAAAAGGATTGTCTGCGGGTATACCATAATTCCCATTAGCACTATTATCGCCTGTTGGGTCAATTCTGATAATACTCCCCCAAATATTTTCGGTATTGCCACATAAAAAAGCATAATTCCGTAACTCTGCACCTCCATCACCAATTCCTAAGTATAGTAGGCCATAATCTGCCGTATTCGGTTTTGCTATCGGATTAAAGGTTAATTCTTGAAAACAATGTGCGCCTGTAACCATATCAGCTCGCAATAATTCCCGATGTGAACCGGAGAAAACGGCGGCTTTAGCATTATTTGTTTTCCATTCTGTTAATACCGCTTGAACAGTTACCTTAATACTGTCAGGTATGGGAAAATCAGCACTAGCAATTCCAGATGGTTCGTTATGCGTTGTGTAAAATAGTCCATTTTGTTCAAAATCAGGATGAAATGCCCAACTTCCAAAACCAGTACCTTTGCCTGGATTATCTATGAAATTCGGTAATCGGTTAGCTACATCTAAATATTCAGATAAGCTATTATCCTTTTTTATTTCATATAATTTCCCTCGAAGGTCGTGTATAAACAGACGATTTCCAGGTGCTCTTTCTAATTTATTGATTCGAGTGGGTTTACCAATTTCAGAACTTGTGGGAGCGATAAATTGTTTTTCCAATACCAAAGTCAAATCTGAAAAGGGTATCTTTTTTGGAATTGGATTGATTAGCCCACCCTTTCGATTATTTTTATTTCTTTTTTCTCCTTCTGAAAATTTATGAATAAATGCTAAAATATACTCTAAATCTTCTCCTTTTATAGTCGGAAAAGGAGGCATATATTGTTTGTATTTTTTAAATAATTCGACAGCTCGTTCATCCCCGCTTTCAATAACTTCCACAGGATTATGAATAAATGCTATTAACCACGCTTTATCTACTTGTCTAGTAACACCGCTGAGATTGGGTCCCATTCCATTATCTGAAAAATCATGACAACTAGCGCAGTGTTGGTTGAATAATTCCATACCCCGTTGTCCTGCCAATTCTTCTGTTTTATATGTCAAATTCGTTGGCTTTGTTCTTGCTTTATCTTTCTCCTCTATTGTGAAATCGCAAGCGGATACCATGCTCAACAGACAAAATAAAATCAAAAAGATAGTTCCCTTCATGTATTCCTTATTTAAAAATTGTTTACTATTCTTTCAACCATTTAGTTAAAACCGTCTAAAGATTGGTTAAAATAAGGTAAACTAAAGCATAACACCAAAAGTAAATGTTATCATTATCTTGCTTTATTCAAAATTTTGACTTTTTTAGCATATGATTTATCTTTAGGAGTTGATTTGCCTAAGTTCAGTTTTCTAAATTCTAAGAAAGGTTACTTAGAGTTGGGATATCATTTGGTTCTTTTATTCAATAATAAACGCCACTCTCCTGTTTTCTGGATGATATTTCTTATCCTTAGATACAACCAAAGGTTTACTACCTCCAAGTCCCTTGGCACTTAATTGTTTAGCACCCACTCCTTTTTTTACTAAATAAGCCGCCACAGCATAAGCTCTTTTTTCAGACAATAAGAGGTTCTTATCCATATCGCCAACGTTGTCCGTATGCCCTTCGATGTGCACAGTACGAGTCGGATGCTTGACTAAAAAATCAGCCAGTTTATCTAGTTCTGGATAAGAAACCGGCAGTATTTCTGACTTTGCCCGATTGAATTCGACACTTTTGGGAATGTATCGTTGAATACTATCCACCACCTTCTTTTTTTGTGGTATACTCAATGGTTGCTGTTTAATCCGCTTTGATTTGGTTATTAGTTTGCGCTTGGGCGCAGGTTTCGGCTTTGGTTTTAGGGTAGGTGGCAGTGCTGGCTCGGGACTTAATGCAACTTCTTCTTCAAGAGGCGGTTTAAAATATTGGGCAGAGACTACTACAGGTGCGTCGGCATCCCACCATTTAGCATACCAACTCTTTTCTTCATCGGCTGGTAATTTCCAAAGTAACCGGAGTTCCGCTTCAAGGAGCGCATTAAAGTATTCGATTTTTATACTATAAACCGTATCCGCTTTCATGTCTACTTTTCCTTCCGAATAGCCAACATCATTTAATTGCCAGTTATTAATAACTTGCACGCCATCCACCCAAACACGAATGCCATCATCGACTCTTGCTGAAAAGGTATATACTCCAGTTTTAGGCGATTTCAATTGACCTGTGTAACGAATAGAACATTCATGCGGATTGATGCCTTGGACAGGCGGAATTTTGTTCCAATAAAAATCGATGTTATCAACGAAATTGGTCGCAACATACTGGTTGAATTGCGTTCCATTAAAATAATCCGCCTTTAATCCTTTTTGCGACCATAAATGGGACATACCCAGCATCAACAAAAAGTAAATAGTTAGTAAATGCTTCATATTGGATAAGATTTTAGTTAATGTTATTCAAACTTTACCTTA
>JAFMDF010000129.1 GCA_017857395.1 Bacteroidota bacterium
TTCGGCGAGTGGTGAAGTTTAGATAAAGTTCGCATAGAAGTTATACTGGTAATAATATATAAAACAATTAGACACCAAAAACACTTGGAGGTCTGAAAGACGCTCCAAGGTTTTTATCGGCAGACCTTGGAGCGTCTTTCAGACCTCCAAGCGTCTACTAGTAGCAAAAACATCATAAAAAAGCTTCCACAACCTGCTCCACTTCCGCAATTTTCAGGTCAATTCCATGATATTCCAAGCCTAATATTTTAGCTGTTTTATAATAGTCCAGCGCCTGTTTAAAATCTCTTTTCGCTTCATAATAAAGTCCCAAATGATAAATAACTTGCGGATGTTCAGGCGCTAATTTGCTGGCAATTTGTAAGTCTGAAAAACCTGCTTCTACCTTCCCTTTTTTGATGTGAAGCAACCCTCGATTATTCCAACCTTCTGGATTGTCAGGCGTGTAAAAGATAGCAGCATCTAAATCCTGTTGCGCTCGTTCGTAATTCCCTGTTTGTAGATGAATATACCCTCGATTGGCTAAAGCCATTCCATCCGTGTGTTTTTCATAAATACAATGGTCGAAATAAGATAAGGCAGCATCCCAGCGGTTTAATTTTAAATTTAGCCAACCAATTTGGTAGAAATCGAGGTAAGTATAAGGATGTATAGCTTTAAAAGAATCGTAGAAATTGAGGGCATTGCCATAGTCCTTTAAGTTCAAAAAACTGTTGACGATTAAATCATAAACTGGCTTTTTTTGCGGCTCTGTTTCAATTAATTGTTGACATTGTTGGATGGCTGCTTCATATTCTTTTTGATGAAATAACTGTTCTGCTGCAAAAAATGCTTCGGGTAAGCCTTGCCTTTTAAAGGTATTCATCAATTGATACCCATCGCTGTAAGTTACGCCACCATTATATAGCTTAATGGGCGTATGACTAGGGTCGATATTGACAATAAAATCAATAATCGCAGAAACAAGGAAGAAAACGATGAATACGACCCAACCTTGGGAATACTCCCCAGTAATAATCACATAAAAGGCGGTAAGAGCAATGAATAAACTAGCAATTGGCCCACCAAGAATAACGATTAATTGGGGTAAAAACCCTTTAATGCCGCCGTGTGTGCATAAACCAATCCGCCAATTAAACACATTCAATTTTAGATATAGGACTAATCTTCCAAAATTTAACTGCAAACAATTACTAATATCGCCATAAGTCCCTATAAATACATTTACTTTTTCCTTTTTGGTAAATAATAAGGCAGGAATGGCATGCCCCATTTCATGAAAAAAAGTAGTAATTGACCGCATAAAAACAATGCCTCCAATCCATGCGATACCTATTAAAATGCCAAAAATATAGTCCATTTATTCACGGATTTAATTAAGTGTTTAAGAGGTAAGTAAAGTTGGTACATATTTTGATATTGTTAAAATAAAATATGTATTTATTTGATTTTTAATGTATTGAATTTACAATTTCTATGCATTTTTCAAATAAAAACTTATTATTTTAAACAAATCAATCTACTTCCCATGACAACCCCTAAATTGCTAAATTGCTTTTTCTTTTTTCTAAGCAGTCTTACGATAACAATAGCTCAATCTAATATTATTGCTATGACGGTTGTAACAGAGAAAGTAACTAAAGAAATAAAGGAAATCACGACCGCTGAAAACTTATCGGGTACGGAACAAATTAACACAGAGAAATATAATGAATTCCAAGCAGAAGTCTGGCCCAATCCTTCAAATTTAGGAAAAGTACGACTTTCTGTAAAAAATCTACCTGGCGATCCACTTTTTATCCAAATTTTTAATCATAAAGAAGAATTAATCCAAGAAGGCGTTATTCAAGGAGCCTTAGGTGCAGATTTAGACCATATCCTTAAACTACCTGATCTGCCAGGTAATTATTCCATTAAATTAAGTAATACGGATAAACTCTTAAAGGATTTGGCTTTAGAAATATTGTAACTAATTCTTAGAAAATGATGAAATATAAATAGCTTTTACACTAAAACAAATCATAAGAATAGCGCTTCTAGAACTTGGTGTTCTGGAAGCGCTATTCTTTTTAACATAAGGGCCAATAATGAACCGTGAACTTCTGAAATATTGAAAATAAATAGATACTTTTCTGAATCTTGAACACTTATATTTTCATTTTCCCTTAGCTTTATTCTTCTAAAATATTTTTAACCCGGCCGACATCTCCTAATTGTAACATCACTTTAATACCATGCGGATGATTAGCAGCTTTGGTTAATATTCTTTTGACGATTCCTTCCGTCAATTCTCCTGTACGTTGGTGATGCTTCTGTACAATTTCTACTACATCGCCTATTTTAATATTTTTTCTTTTCCTGCCGTCTAATTGTTCATTTTCCATTTTTACTATCAACTTTGTTTACCTCTTTTATAATGTAAAGTGAAAGTTGCAAAACAAACTATTATTATACGATTATAAGGTATTCTGATACTTTTTCTTTTATTTACTCTTCTGGTATAAAATAGAAATCAGCAATCAAACCGTCAATTTCATTAACAATCAAAAATCAGGTTTTTTAATGCAAATTGATTATTAGTTTTGTACGTTACTAATCTGACTATTAATAGAAAAATAATTTTTTTGGTCTGACTGCTGACCGCTCTTTTAATTTACATCTTGCTTCAACTTCAATTGCTCAATACTATTCGCCAAGCCATCTTTATTCAATTTATCAGGTGCTTGAGTCAATGCAATTTTTGCATGCTTTAATGCCTCGTCGTATTTTCCAACTGCCGAAAGCCCTCTCATCATGCCTACTTCTGTCGGCCAAGCCCCTTTAAATTGTTTGTGATTATACGTGAAAATTTCTAAGGCCTTATCTTTTTTGCCTTGAGCAATCAATTGCCGTCCATAACCATGAATTTGGATAGGATTGGCACTTGAATGATGAATGGCTTTGTCCATAGTGGCAGCTCCCTCTGCTGTTTTCCCCAATTTATTTTCTATGGCTGCTTTGGTGGCTAAGGTAGTATAATTCTCTTGACCAACAAATGGCGTATTAATCGCACCATTTGCCCATTCTAATCCTTTTTCTAAATGCGTATTATTGGATAAAGTAAAATTGGCAGCAGTCACCCAATTCGTCCAAAGAAAACCAGGGTTATTTTGTAATTCTGATTCAATTTGAGCGATGTACAAATCATTATAATTCGGTACTTCAATTGTAAAAGGAAGACTCATTTCTTCCCACATCATAGCGACAGTTGCAGTAGTCGCTTGTCTATCCGTAAACTCATAAGTCAACCATTCGTGGTATTCATTTTTTTCAGGTGTTGCTTCCACTCTTAAGGCATCTTCGGATACCCTGTAAAAATAACTTCCCCAAGCGCCTGTGTTTTTGGAGAAAATAATGGTCCAAGGACCAGTTTCTGCTACAATGATATGCAATCCGTATTTTCCAGCAGCTAAAGCTTTGCCTTGTACTTGCACATCATGAGAAAATTCAATGGTCGTATTTTCATTTGCGCCTGCTCGCCAAGGCGCTAATTTATTCAAACCAAAACCAGAAGGCGTCATACCATAAGGCACTAATTGCCCCCAAATTTTCCCTTTTCTATCTTGTCCTTGTGGGCTGGTGACATCAGGGCTATTATAATCAATAGTCACACGCACCATTTTTCCAATATACTGGGTGGTGATACTTCTTTGATTGCCACCATTTGGAGGCGTAGTAATTTGAGCGAATGCCATTGTACAACTGGCAATGACTAACAGGGTAAGTAAAATCTGCTTTTTCATAATTAAAATTTAAGGTGATTTTATAAATAACTAAATGGCTGCAATAGCTGATATACAGGTTATTGCCAACTTATTTTTATCAAAGTAATAAATGTAGAAAATTGGTTGCGTTAACCAGTTAGGGCACAGTTAGTTATCAGACGAAATACACTTTTCTATCTACGAAGGAAAGGAAATACATTAATGGTTTTAACCAATTTAAATTTTATTCGACAGGTAAGGAGCAACCCTGTAGCTTTGATTCGGTAATCTATCCGTAGCTTGGGCTTCCAGCCCGAGTAGCAATAGTTAATATGGCAACGGATGAATGGCAACGGATTTTTTCTGTAGTACCAAGCTCTGCTTGGTAAAATTATCTTAGATGGTTTATCAACTATAACTTCAAAAATAAACTATACTCGTCAAAATACTATGTGGACTTTATGTGCTTTGTGGTAAAAATTTATATTATTTTGTCGAACAACTCATTGTTTCTTTTTATACAAAACGACCTCAATTCCAAAGCTATCAAAGCGTTTGATAATAGTCCAATTTGTCGCTAATTCTAAAAAATCTTCCTTTAAAACATCATTAAAAACAGTCGCATAAAAAAAGTATTGATTCGCAGCAAAATCTTTTTTCACAAAACCTAACTGCTGTTCATTTAAATCATAAATTTCATAAGGACCAATATTGGGAAAAACAGTCCCAACAGTGGCAGGAGCAATTTGCGCTTCCTCTATATAGAGAATCATTTTTTGTCGTAAGGGATAATAAGATAAATGTGCTAAAGTAGCATCCCAACCTTGGGCAATATGTTTGGGATAAATCCATAAATTTCCTGTTAATAAACCGATGAAGGCAATGCTAAAAATTATTTTTTGAGTTTTAGAGTTAGTAAGCACTTGAAAGCACAAATAATAAAATAAAAAAGTAATCGACAAGGTAATTGGCAATAAATAACGATGACTTAGTAAGCCTTTATGAAGTAGCAGCGATGGCGTTAAAACTAGGCTTAAAATAAGGATTAAGCTGATTAATTTTAGTGTTTTGAAAGAGCTTCCAGAACTTAAAGTTCTGGAAGCTCTAGATGTCTCCGAGGTATATAATTTCCATAACAACCAACCTAATCCACCCAATAAAAATAGGCGTCCAAAATCTAGAAACCGCCAGCCTAAAACGCCAATATTTTTAAGAAAACCCATGAAATTAACGGACTCAAAACTACCCGCCCAAGGAGAAGCTGCATGATACCCAATCCATCCAAAATGGAGATAATGAGCGATTAAAAAGGAACTGGCAATCAATCCAGCAGGTAGAAAAGGAAGTATATTTTTAAATAAAATTTGAAAAACAGATTTAGTACTAAATGGAACTTCTTTTTGAAGAAAAATACGAATAAAACACCACCAAAGATATAGACTAAAAGTGACCATCATCCCTCGCATACTAATCAAACCTAAAAGAATAGTGGCAATTATGATAAGAAAGAATTTTTCTTTCAAAATGCCAAAAATAGCCAACAAAAAAGCGAAAACAAGGATTATATCTGGGCTAATTAAAACACTTTGCCCTGCAAAAAATGGGTCAATCAACACTAATCCTATTAGGAATTTAGCACCTTTAGCATTGTTCAAATAAGTGCCAATTTCATAAAGCAACCAAACAATACCCAATAAAAAAGGTAAGATTACAAAATGACTGACTAGCAAGGTTTTACCAAACAATAACCAACAAGAAGCCAAATACATCCCAAAGAGCGGTGGATGCCCGCTATTAATGGTTTCGGGTAAAAAGAAGGTTTGGAATTGCTGTTCATAATACCAATGTGCATGTTTAGAACCCAACTGAACAGTATCCCAAAAAAAGGCGTGGTCACTTACCCACCAAGTCAATAAGCAGCAGTACAACCAGAAAGGTAAAATCGTTTGTAATTTTTGAGTCAAGGTCATATTAAAAAAGGAACGTATTTTTTCAAATATTAATATTTATTGTACCTTCATCTTTTGGAGCAATCAGTAGTAAAGTCTTTTGGCTTTCCTATCGCCGATCTTCAGGTCGGAATGTATTGCTTAAAATGCTAAATTATTCGAAGGAAGTCAGGGCTAAAGGCCTTTGACGGGAAAGCGGGAAGGCTTTTCTACCAGTTATCTGCAACCTGAATTAGCTAATTAAATCAATCTAACTATTCTGCGATGATAAAAAGAATTTTACAGTTATCCGTCATTCTATGCTTACCATTTATTTTAATTGCTCAAAATGCTGCAAAAAAAACCCTTGGGCACGAAGAACTGGTCACTTGGAAACGCCTAAATAACACCCAGATTTCCAATGATGGGAATGTTGTCATTTATCAATTAAAAGGGGAAGAAGGAGATGGTGTCCTACGAGTATACACTGCTAAAAATGAGGCGACTACTATTATTCCAAGAGGGGAAAGTGCAAAAATTAGTGTAGATAATCGTTTTGTCATTTTTAAAATAAAACCTCAAAAAGATACCTTGCGGATGATGCGCCTCAACAAGGTAAAAAAGGAAGATTTGCCAAAAGATAGTTTGGGAATTTATGATATCGAAACTGGAAAAACGGAACGTATTCCAATGGTAAAATCCTTTAAATTACCGGAGAAATGGGCTGGATATGTCGTTTATCAAAAAGAAGAAGCAGAAATCCCAACGACTATAAAAATTAAAAAAGATACGGCAGCAGTCAAGGAAGCAAAAAGAAAAAAAGTCAAGAAACCTAAAAAAGAAAGTGGTGTCAATGGGACTAAATTAATTGTCCGAAATTTGTTATCAGAAGAAGAAACGACTTTTCCTTATGTTGCCAACTATCAATTAGCTAAAAAAGGGCAGAAAGTACTATTTCAGACAACGGGCAATGATTCTACTTTTTTAAATGGTGTTTATTTACATGAATTGGCGCAACAAGCAACCAGACCTTTGTACAGAGGAGTAGGTGATTATAAAAAAATGGTGATGGATGAAATGGGCGAACAAGTCGCTTTCTTAGCTAATTTTGATACGACCAATGCGGAGATTGCGCCTTTTGAATTGCTTTATTGGAAAAATGGAACAGACTCTGCAAAAGTAATCGCTCAGAATACGAATGCTTTCTTACCAAAAGATTGGATAATTAGCGAAAATGAAACACCTGAGTTTTCTAAAAATGGACAACAATTATTTTTTGGGATGTCTCCTAAACCCATTTTAGAAGATACCACCTTATTAGAAGAAGAGATGGTGAAAGTAGAGGTCTGGCATTGGAATGATGCCCAATTACATCCACAACAAAAAGTGCGACAAAAACGAGAAGAAAAACGGGCTTATACCGTAGTTTGGCATGCTGACAGTCACCGTTTTGTTCCTCTAGGGTCTATGGATATTCCAGAAATAAGAAGAGGAGATGAGGGAAATGCGACCAAGGTTTTAGGGTATAACTCCAAACCTTACGAAAAAGTAACTTCCTGGGAAGGTGGCCCAGCAGGAAAAGATATGTACCTTATTGATACCAAAACAGGCACAAAAGAATTAATCGGTCAAGGCATCAAAGGTTCTCCAAGGTTATCGCCTAAGGCTAAATTTGCTTATGCTTATTTGCCTGCAGATTCTGCTTGGTTTGCCTACAATTTAAGCACCAAAAAGACGGTACAATTAACTAATAATGACAAACATCCGTTTTATGATGAATTGAACGACCGACCGATGCATCCTTATGATTACAGCATTGCAGGATGGACAACGAATGACGAATTTATTTTGATAAATGACCGCTATGATATATGGAAAATTGACCCAAAGGGAATCGCTCCTGCTGTTAATTTAACCAACGGAAGGGCTAAAAAATGGAGATATAGATATATCCAATTAGACCGAGAAGCTCGGTCAATTGACCAGAATACTAAAGCAATTCTCCATGTTTTTGATGAAACGACTAAAAAAAGTGGCTATAGTTATTTAGATGTTCAAACTGGAATAACGACTAATCTAATGATTGGTCCTTATGATTATACCCGCCGTTTATACAAAGCAAAAAATGCCAATAAAATAATATTTAGAAGAGGAAATTATAAGGTGTTTCCAGATTTGTTTTATACGGATGATACGTTTAATAATGCCAAACAAATTAGTATTGCGAACCCTCAACAAACGGAATATGCTTGGGGAACAATGGAATTATTTGAGTGGACTTCTTTAGATGGACAAAAATTACAAGGTTTATTAGCTAAACCCGACAACTTCGACCCCAATAAAAAATACCCCATGATTGTGAATTTCTATGAACGAAATTCTAATGGATTATATCGCCATCGAGCGCCGTCAGCGGGTCGTTCTACCATTAATTATTCATTTTATACCAGTCGAGGCTATATCATTTTCAATCCAGATATTCCTTATGAGGTTGGCTACCCAGGCAAGAGTTGCTATAATGCAGTTGTTTCGGGTACACAAGCATTGATTAGAGAAGGATTTGTTGATGCAGCAAATATTGGGGTGCAGGGGCATAGTTGGGGCGGATACCAAATTGCTCATTTATTGAATAAAACCAATATTTTCAAATGCGCAGAAAGTGGCGCACCCGTAGTGAATATGTTTTCTGCTTATGGTGGTATTCGTTGGGGAAGCGGCATGAGCCGAATGTTTCAATACGAACATACCCAAAGTCGAATTGGCGGGACTATCTGGGAGTACAAAGACCGTTACATTGAAAATTCACCCATTTTTGAATTAAACAAAACCAATACGCCCGTTTTAATTATGCATAATGATAAAGATTCTGCGGTGCCCTGGTATCAAGGGATTGAATATTTTGTTGCTTTAAGAAGATTGGGAAAACCAGCTTGGTTATTAAATTATAATGGCGAACCACATTGGCCTGTTAAATTACCCAATCGGAAAGATTTTAATATTCGGATGCAACAATACTTTGACCATTATTTGAAAGGGGCTGCAATGCCTCAATGGATGGAAAATGGGGTTTCTGCTATGGAAAAAGGGAAGTTGCAGGGATTGGAGTTAATCAAGGAGTAAGGGAAACTCAGGCCTCATCTCCAGTTTGGTTGTTAGCTTTCTGTAAAATACGAAATACTAAATCTTCCATATTGGAGTTGAGTAGTCTTTAGTTTTCCTTAAAAGTTTCTTTTTCAATTTGAATTCCCTACTTTTACCCCTAGCAAAACATCCGAGAAAATATGCCCAGCAAAAAGGTAAAATATTGGTTATTTCAATCCAGTCCACAAGTTTTCCAGTTAAAGGAAGCATTGGCTGCGGATGCGGTATCTACCTTTGCTGTAAAAGCACACAAAAAATCCATTCAAGTTGACGATAAAGTAATCTTATGGCAATCGGGTAAAAAGGCAGGTTGCTATGGATTGGGGACGGTTTTATCTGTACCTACAAAACAAATCGTTGAGGAAAAAGAAAAAGGCTATTTTTTAAATAAAGTTGAAGCAGAACAGCGCATTAATTTGCGAATAGAATATAATCTTTGGAATCGACCAATTACCAAAGAAATTTTACCCAATAGTAAAAGTTTTGATGCTTTTTATGCAGGCATACCAGGCACTAATTTTAAAGCGACTAAAAAGCAATATGAGGAACTGGTCGATATAGTTGAGCATCTGGATATGGCACATGAACCAGAGAGCACTTATGTACTCAAAAAGCCTTTACTGCATTCACTTAATAATATTTTGCAAGGCCCTCCAGGAACGGGTAAAACTTATCAGACCGTTAATTATGCTTTGTCTATTATAGAAAATCGAACTTTACGGGAATTAGCTTTAGAACCTCGCAAGGATTTACGCCAACGATTTGAGGCCTATCAAGAAGAAGGACGGATTCAATTCATTACTTTTCACCAATCTTATGCTTACGAAGATTTTGTAGAAGGCATTAAACCGTTTACACAAGATGGGCAAATTCAATATGGTATTGAAAATGGTATTTTTAAGCAAATTGCTATTGATGCTCGTCGATGTCTCGTAGAAGCGATGGCGGAATTATTGCCGCAATACAAAATTGAAGTAGAGTTCAATCAATTATATCGAGCTTTTTTAGGGCATTTGAAAAGTGATAATTTTAACAGCTTTACTACGCCAAATAATCGAACTATTTTATTGCAAAAGGTCTTGCGATTTGGTAATTTATCCGTTCGTAAAGGAAAGTCTTTTTCGACTTTTACTATTTCTAAAAGCAAGTTAAAAAAGTTATACCAGCAAATTACCAACCTTGCGGAAACGCCTTATACGGCTGACCTAGTACGGTCAATTATTGGCGATGTGGATACCAATGCTTATTGGGGTATTTTAGTGGCTTTTAAAAACTTTGAACAACAATTAGTCGCTCAAGAAATTGAAGCCTTGGCAGCGCAAGAAACGGTCAAAGAACCAATCGACCTTACGGAAGTTTCTGAGCAAGTCCTGCGCTATTGTCGAAAATATGTCTTGATAATTGATGAAATTAATCGGGGCAATATTCCTAGTATTTTTGGAGAACTAATTTCCCTCATCGAACCAGATAAAAGAGAAGGACAACAAGAGGCGATTCATACGCTACTCCCCTACTCTAAGGAAATTTTTGCAGTGCCACCTAATTTGTATTTATTAGGAACGATGAATACGAGTGACCGAAGTATAGAAGCGATGGATATTGCGCTTAGAAGGCGCTTTAATTTTATTGAAATGCCGCCACAACCTGCTTTATTACGTCCCGCCATCGAAGCAGGCGTTGATTTGGAAAAATTATTAACCACTATCAATCAAAGAATTGACATTTTATTGGATAAAGACCATTTAATTGGTCACGCTTATTTGATGAACGTGCATACTTTGGATGATTTGATGGAGTTATTTGATAAAAAAATCATCCCGCTTTTAACCGAATATTTTTTTGGTGATTTAAATAAATTAGGCTTGGTTTTAGGTAAAGGATTTTTCAATAAAGTACAGGCCGCAGATAGTCGTATTTTTGGTGATTTTGATGCGGACTATGTAGAAGAACTCGCCTATAAAAAAGTGTACGAACTCAAGCCTGCTTCCGATTGGAAAGAAAGTGATTTTATTCGGATTTATGACGCTACTTATATTCCCTAGGACTTCATCCTAGGTTATGATATTTCGTCCCTTCAGGACTATTTTTTAGTTTGTATAATACAAAAAAATGTGAAATGCTGTAGATTTTAGAGATTTGGCATAGTATAGTTTATGCAAAAATTAATACCCGAACTACAGAAAAATTGATTACTTCTTCAAAATTTTACTACCTCCAAATATGCAGCCTAAAATCATTTTTACCGTCACGAATGATTTGACTTATGACCAGCGCATGATTCGGATTTGTAGCACTTTGGCAGCTAATGATTTTGAGGTGCTTTTAGTCGGTCGAAATAAACCAAATTCCATTCCTTTACCTCCGCAAAATTTCCAACAACATCGTTTTAATTTATGGTTTAATAAAGGGAAATTATTTTACCTAACTTATAATATTCGCCTCTTTTTCTTTTTGTTATTTCATCGTTTTGACATTATCTGTAGTATAGATTTAGATACCCTATTGCCTTGTTTTTTAGCGGGAAAAATCAAGCAAAAGCCTATCGTTTTTGATGCCCATGAATATTTTACCGAAGTACCAGAAGTAGTTAATCGTCCGTTCACTAAATCGGTTTGGGCTTTTTTGGGTAATTGGTTGATTCCGAAGGTCGATGCTGCTTATACGGTTAGTGCGTCTTTACAAGATTTATTTACCAAAAAATATGGAATTGAATTTGGTCTAGTTCGAAATATTTCTAGTAAAAAACATACGGCTTTAATTGAAAAATCAAGTATTCCTACTCCCCCCAAACCCATCTTACTCTACCAAGGTGTATTAAATGAGGGCAGAGGTTTGGAAAGCTTAATTAAAGCGATGCAATCTATCGAAAATGCGGAATTATGGTTGGCAGGAGAAGGAGATTTATCCAAATATTTACGGCAATTGGCTATCGATTTAAAAGTAGCCAATCGGGTAATTTTTTTAGGCTATTTATTACCCGACCAATTAAAAAAAGTGACGGCACAAGCGACGATTGGTTTAAATTTATTAGAAAATAGAGGCTTGAGTTATTATTATTCTTTAGCGAATAAGACCTTTGATTATATACATGCCGAATTACCTGCTATCCACGTGGCTTTTCCTGAATATTGCATTATTAATGAAACTTTGCCTATTGGTCTCTTAATCTCCGATTTAGAAACAGCCACTTTGGTTAACGCCATTCAACAGCTTTTAACGGATAAAGATTTGTATCAACAATTGCAGGACAATTGTGTGGTCGCTAAAGGCGTTTATAATTGGGAGAAGGAGGCTGTTCAATTAATTCGTATTTATCAATCAATTCATAATTCATGAAAATAGATTCCGTAAATCCTGAAAAGATTGAACATGAATTCCGTCCACAGACGGAATGAAATGCGGTAGGGTCGATAAAATTAGGTTTCTCCCTCAACTCTGGAAGAGTTGAACTTGGATTATTCACGTTCAACTCCTTCAGAGTTAAGAAATCAGAAAAAATCATCACACCCCAGTTTTACTGGGGGTTATTCATGTTCAATCCCTTCGGGATTTGAGGTTTCGAAAACCATACATTATTTTACGAATTCCAATCAGTTTCCCTACACTATAAATAATGCTATCAATCCTCATTCCTATCTATAATTTCAATATCGTTCCATTGGTACAAGACCTGCACCAACAATCCGAATTATGCCAAATTCCTTTCGAAATTTTGTGTTTTGATGATGGGTCTACCAAAGCATTTAAAGAAAGTAATAAAATTATTAGTCAATTAAAGCAGGTCGAATATAAAGAATTACCACATAACTTAGGTAGGGCAAAAATTAGAAATGTGTTAGCTAAAGCTGCCAAACATCCTTATTTACTTTTTATGGATTGTGACTCTAAAACCATTGATAATCAATATATTAAAAATTACATCCAACATTTAAACCCTACTATTTTACTTTATGGAGGAAGAGTTTACGCTCCTATTCCACCTGAAAATAGTCAGCAAAGTCTGCATTATTATTTTGGAAAAATTAGGGAGGAAATTTTAACTGAGGAAAGAAAAATTAAGCCTTATTACAGTTTTATGACCAATAATTTTTTGATGCCCAAAGCTTTATTTCTAGAAATCCAATTTGAAGAAAGTATTGAAGGATATGGGCATGAAGACACTTTATTTGGTATCGCATTAAAACAACGACAAATTCCTATTTTGCACTTAAATAATCCTTTAGAACATATAGGTTTGGAGGAACAAGCAATCTTTTTAAAAAAACAAAAGGAAGCTATTAAAAATTTATATTTATTGCATCAAAAAGAATCACTTTTAGACACTAAATTATTAACTACTTTTGTTGCTTGTAAAAAATGGAAAATAGAAAGTTTGGTTTTAATGGTTTTACAATTATTGCAACCCTTTATTCAACAGCAATTAAAAGCCAATAAACCCAAGCTATTTTTCTTAGATTTATTCAAATTACATCACCTTTTAAGCCTTGACAAATATGGAATTGACCATTTACCAAGTTGACGCATTTACCAATAAATTATTTGGTGGAAACCCTGCTGCCGTCTGCCCACTCACCGAATGGTTACCGACCGCAACTATGCAAAAAATTGCCTTAGAGAATAATCTTTCTGAAACTGCTTTTATCGCACCAGAGGGCGAAGGCTATCATATTCGTTGGTTTACACCTGCTATTGAAGTTGATTTATGCGGGCATGCTACGTTGGCTACTGCACATGCACTTTATGCAGAAATGGGGTATGAAGGAGATAAAGTCGTTTTTAATTCTAAAAGTGGTTTGTTAACGGTTGCTAAAAGTGACGATTCTTATATCATGAATTTCCCAACGGATGAATTAAAATCCGTTGCTATTCCTAGCGAAATAACGGAAGCTTTAGGAGTTCAGCCAATCGAAGTATTTCGAGGCAAAGATGATTATTTAGCGATTTTTGATAAGCAAGCAACCATCGAAAATTTCAAGCCTGATTTTAAAAAACTAGGGCAGTTAAATGCAAGAGGCATCATCACTTCTGCAAAAGGAGATTCGGTTGATTTTATTTCTCGCTGTTTCTTCCCAGCGGCGGGTATTGATGAAGACCCTGTAACTGGTTCTGCTCACACGACTATGATTCCTTATTGGGCAAAAAAATTAAATAAAACCAGAATGGTCGCTCGGCAATTATCCGCAAGAGGTGGTTTATTACAATGCGAATATTTGGGTAATCGCGTGAATATTGGCGGGCAAGCAGTAACTTATTTACGAGGGAACATTACTTTGTAAAGCCTATTTTTTAGGTTTTCAGTTGGGTTATCGATTCAAGTTAGGCTGTTCAGAATTTGGTATAAAGTTTCCCTTATTTTTGAAATATCAGCAAAAATCATACATCTTACATCAAAAATCCATCTAGTTTTTACGTGGCAGATTTATGATGTAAGATGTATGATTTATCAAACCCAATTCAACATCATTATCTGTTCAAAATACAGGGTAAAAAAGAAAATATTGACCTTTTCTGAACAGCCTACCCATAGTCTTAAAAATTGCCCTCAACACCTCCCTCTTTATAAAGTAAACCATATAAAATTCTTATTTAAGTTAAATTTATAAAATATTAAGATAATAATCAGTCATTTATTTGTTCAAAAAAATATTTTTTATTAACTTTCCAATATAAAATTATTTTCATTATATCTTTTAAAACTCAATCCTACAACACAAAACTCCTTGAAATAGCACATTTTTAATCTTATTTCATAACTAACAATGAAAGTCTCACTATAGAATATCCATTCTTTCTTTCATTGCAAAACCATTTCTATATGAATATTACTTTTGAAGAACTTAGAAGCATCAAGCACAGTTTGCCAACAGGAAGTATTAAACGAATCGCTAATGAATTAAGAGTAGATGAACAGACTGTCCGTAATTATTTTGGTGCCAAAAAATTCTCCAATGGAAAATCTCCAGGATGGCATTTACAACCAGGTCCTAATGGCGGTTATTTAAATTTTAAAGACACAACCATTCTAGATTTGGCTAAACAAATTCTTCAACATCAAAATCATCCATCGTAACAAAATAAAAAGGGAAAGAAAATGCACTTATTTTCTTTCCCTTTTTTCATTACTAAAGTAATATTACTCAACGAATCAAAGTTATCGTCCCATATTTTTTTCCTTCAAAAATACTTCCATCTCGTTTAAAGCCTACGAAATCTAGCCTATAGATATATACTCCAGGTAGTGCAATTTGTTGATTAAAAGTTGTTCCGTCCCAGCCAGTTTCTTGATTATTATTTTCAAATATTAGTTCTCCCCAGCGATTAAATATTTGTAACTGCATACTTTGTATATCTCCACCTAAAATAACAAATTCATCATTTTGATTATCTCCATTCGGACTAAAAACATTTGGTATATATAAATCAGTTGGACATTGTTGAATCAATGTTAGGGAATCAGTTCCCATACAACCAAATTCATCTATAACTTCTACGGAAAAATCGCCACCGCTTTGAACGGTAAAAGGATTATTTAGGCTGTTATCCTGCCAACGATAACTAACATAATCTCCTGCATTTAAGGCCACTTCCAGCAAATCGATACAAATAACTGCATCTTCTCCAAGATTTGGTTGGGGTGTTGGTTTGACATCTACGTTTAAAAAAGAAGGAAAAGTCGCACATCCATCCACTATTCCAATAACGGCATAAGAACCACTCATCGTTACTTTGGCTTGCTCTACTATTGGCGCTTGGTGGTCAAAAAAAATATCCTCAGGGCCACGCCATTCATAGCGCCCGTCAGCGACATCCGTTGCACTTAACTGAAAAGGGTCGTCTTCACAAACTTGTATATCATCAGCTGCATCGACTGCTTTTCTTAAACTAATGATTAAGTCTCTAGTTAGCGTATCAATCGTATTTAAACATTCATCTTCTAAAATCAATTCGATAGGATAAGCCCCCAGATTGGGGTAAAAATGTTCAAATTGAGCTTCCCTCGTTCGATTGCCATCGCCCAAATCCCATTGGAAATTATAACGAGCAGGCGAAAGTCCAGTATCAAAAAAGACCGTATCATTTAAACAACCACCTTCAGGAATTGGATTGGCATTAATATTAGAAAAACTGGCGCCTCCACTATAAGCATAAGATTCGGCAAATCCATAACCATAAGCTGTGGCAATCACCCCACAACCAGGGGAACTAATGGTATGCGCCCCTGACGCCACACTTACTCTTGCATAACTAAAATCCCCTTTTGTGCCAACAGGGCTAAAATTTATACCACGGTCAATTAGTTTTAGTCCATCAAAAATAATAACTTCTGTATCCGCTGTTCGAGTAATGACATTAATATAATTTTCTTCTATTTGTTGAAATTGAGAATTAAATAAAGTGACCGTATCTCTTGTTTGTTCAATACTATTTAATAAAACCATAGATGGATCCCCATAAATATGCCCATTGCAATTTTGCCCTATTAAATATTGAGCGACTAAGATTGGTTTTGAGCCTACAATAAAGGTTGGCGTAGATTCTTGGTATTCTATAAAATCGCCTCGATTCAAGCGAAATTCTCTAGTGCTTGTTCCTTGCACTTCGACAATCGTATTATCTTCAGAGGCGAGTATTCTAAAAACATCATACGTCACTTGATCGCTGGGAACGGTCAAAATTTGCTTGCCCCAGGTCGATACTGGATACATTTGTTCCAATAAATTATCTCTTGTTCCACAACTTGTTGGTACTTGTGTCCAAGAATCTCCACCAAAAACGGCTATTTTTTTATCTGCTTGAATATGCGAACCTGTCATATCTCCACTAGCATCACTGGCTTGCACTTGATAGGTTTCGCCAGCGTTTAATAGTACTGAAAAAGGAATATTAGGGCTTTTCCCCTTTTGTGTTCGGTCACTTGGTGTAATGGTAACCATTGTTTCATCAGTTGTTGCTACTATCAAAAATTCGGATAAATAATCTACCCCCCGATTAAAAATACCTGGATAAGACATCACAAAATATTGGGTACTAATGGCATCAATTGGTAAGACAATGGACGCCTCTGAACGGAATTCAAAATATTGGTGAATATAGGCAGATACAGGCGCAAGGGAAGTAATTTGAGCCCCAGTTTTGGTAATAGTTTCAGAACCTCTAGTTTCTGCAGATTGTGGTAATTGAACCACCACCACATCATTTGCTGCTACAGAAAAAGGCATAGACCAACCCAATTGAGGAATACTAACGGTGCCCGAAGTATTTTGCTTTGAAGTAATCATCGCCACCATCGTCGTTCGACCAACATCTTTATGTTCCATAAAGCCAAACCATAGATTCGTACCTTCGTTTGATTGAGCAAAGCTAGGATGGACATATAGTATCCATAATAAAAAAGTAAGTACATATTTCATCTTCTTGGTTTATAGCTTTTGAATGATTTCTGATAAAGATGGTAAAAAGTATCCAAAAAGCATTAAAAACCCTTGTTAATTCCTAGTATTTTGTCTGCAAGAAATAATCTTCTTAACTTTAGCCAAATAAATAAATGCAAATGGATACCCAATTCTTTCTAGATTTAATGGCACAAGATAACCTAGCTATTTTTGCCTTACCCATTTTTATTTTGGCAATTATTGTGGAAGTAATGATTGATCGAGACAATTATCAGCGTAAAGATGCCATGGCGTCTTTTTGGATGCTTATTTTTACAGGCATCATTGAGTTTCTGCCCAAGTTACTGGCTTTTATTGCTTTTTACTATTTGCATGAATTAAGTCCGCTTCGGGATATAATTGGTCGGCAATGGTGGGCATGGACTATCCTATTTTTCTTAGATGATTTTGCCTATTATTGGTTTCATCGAATGAACCATGAGGTTCGCTTATTTTGGGCGGGGCATGTACCGCATCATTCCTCCGAACGGTTTAATTTTGGTACGGCTTTGCGGCAAGGTGTAGGAGAACGGATCCATAAATTTTTATTTTGGATGTGGTTACCATTATTAGGCTTTGACCCATTAATGATGTTTATTATTATTTCAATTAATCTATTCTATCAGTTTTGGGTACATACAGAATTGGTTGGTAAATTGCCAAATTGGTACGAATTTATTTTTAATACGCCTTCTCATCATCGAGTGCATCATGCTTCCAATATTCGGTATTTAGATTGCAACCATGCAGGTGTTTTAATTCTTTGGGATAGATTATTTGGTACCTTTTCTGAAGAAAAAGATTTAGAAAAACCCATCTATGGTTTAACGCAAAACATAGAAACCTATAACCCGTTTGTAGTAGCAGGGCATGAATATGCTGCTATCTGGAGAGATGTAAAAAGAGCTGCTAAATGGTCAGATAAATTGAAATATATTTTTTATGCGCCCGGTTGGAGCCATGATGGAGAAGATAAGCGAGCCAAAACTTTACGGAAGAAAATGGGACTTAAGATTGGGTAAAAGGCTATTTTTGTTACTATAAATAAACTACACAAAACACAGGACTATCTAATATGCCAGCTACATTAAATCCAACAAAAGAAAAAATACACGAAATTATTTTCGAGGCGGACACCCCCGCAGGTAAGTTTTTTGATGTTTTTCTAATGATTATGATTTTTGCGAGTGTATTAGTCGTCATGCTAGAAAGTATAGGCGAATTACAAGTCAATCATCAAAAATTATTTTATATTTTAGAGTGGATTTTCACGATATTTTTCACGATTGAATATGGACTTCGACTATATTGTGTGTATAACCCGATGAAGTACGCCAAGAGTTTTTATGGAGTCGTTGATCTAGTTTCCATCCTGCCTACTTATTTAAGTCTGCTAATTACTGGTGCGCATACCTTAATGGTTATCAGAGCTTTACGACTCTTTAGAGTTTTTAGAATATTCAAATTAGCCCATTTCTTAAAAGAAGGGCATTTAATTCTACATGCACTAAAGGCTAGTCGAGCTAAGATTACCGTATTTTTAGTTTTTATCCTCTTAATCGTGATGATTATGGGGTCATTGATGTACCTCATTGAATCAGGAGCTAATTCAGGTTTCACTAGTATTCCTCGCAGTATTTATTGGGCAATTGTTACCCTAACTACGGTTGGTTATGGAGATATTGCGCCACAAACTCCCTTTGGTCAATTTATTGCCGCTGCCATTATGATTATGGGTTATGTCGTTATTGCTGTCCCTACTGGTATTGTTTCTTCTGAATTAATGAATCAAAAAGAATTACAACATAACACCCAAGCTTGCCGATATTGTGCAGAGGAAGGACATGATGATGATGCTGTTTATTGTAAGTATTGTGGAGAACAGTTAAATGAATGAATATGGTCTTCCGCTAAAAAATATTCCTAGCATTTTTCATCCGTGTCCCTTAATTAATCCGTGGTAAAAACTATCCGTGGTACTGCTCTTCCGAGATACAAATACACCAAGCAGAGCTTGGCACTACAAAAAATATTCGTAGCTCTTTTCATCCGTGGCAAATAAAAAATGCTATCAACACCAACAGTGCTAATAGCATTTTTTACGCTAAACTACCTATACTATTAATCCAAAATCCTATTTAAACTCAATCTGCTTCACATCCTCCCAAAAGATATAAACTGGATTTTCTGGGCCTTTATCAAAAACCAAAATCCCCGTATTTTTTTCATTCACATCTTGAGAATCTTCTAATTCATATTTTTCACCTGATTTTAAAACTACCATACTTTCATCTCCACCTCTAGGCTGAATACTTTTGATCGCTCGAAATGGGATCTCGAATTCGGTATCTTTAATTTGACCATCTAAAATTTCATACGTATATTTTTCATCTAAATCGTAGATAATATCCCCTTTATAAGATTTGCCATCTTCCGTTGTTACCGTGCCATAAATTTTTTCTGGTTTAGCAAAACTATTATACGTTTTCAAGGCAACTACTGGCTTATCGGTAAAAGTCACCTTATCAAAATCATCCCAATCAATCACTACCCTACCCTTTCCTGGCATGACCACGACAACGCCTCTATTGCTATTATCCACATCATTAGAACCGCCCATTCGATAAGTTCTGCCACTTTTCAAGGTCACCTCACTACTATTTCCTCTTTGCTTGATACTCTTGATATTCGCAAATTCAATAGACATATCCGCATCTCTTGTTTCTCCATCTAGCTTATCCGTACCGACTCTTTCGTCCTTGTCCCAGATAATGTAGCCTTCGTAAGTACCTGTCCAAGATTCTACTTTTCCGAATAATGGATCCCCAATTTCACTCTTTAAATCTTTTGGTGTTGCTAGGAATCGCACATTTTCTACATCCGACCAATCCAATTCTATTTTACCAATTTCTGGATCATACACTCTAATTTTTGACCCAACATCATTATATCCATTACCATTTAATTTAATGGTCTCTCCATCTCTCATTTTCAAATAAACTTTAGAACTATTCTTCCGCTTAATCTCTTCGATTTCTCCAAATTGCACAGAAAATTGATGGGTAAAATCATAAGTATGATTATTAATATTTCGACTCACCCAGCCACCCCATTTATTGCCATTATTCCAACCACGGCTTTGGGCGATACTCTTTTTAATATCGTTGTCTAAATAATCTAAATTTTCATTATCGATTTTACTAGCATTGAACATATCTGTCCATAAAGCTTCTTCTTTTCCCCAGCGAAGTTGTCCTTTATAGGTGTCGCCATCCCAAGTTGTTACTTCGCCATATAGCCATGCTTCCGAATGATCTTGCGCCATTAACGAAGTTGAAAGAATGCAAGCAAAGACAAAGGTCACTAAAAAAGTAAAGTTTTTTGTACGGGTGATATTATTCCTCATTTTTCAAAAATTTTAGGTGTTACTAAGAATGTTTTTTAATAGAGACACCACAATTCTGAAAGGGATGCAAAAATCAGGAAAAAAATCCATTTCGAGAATTGAAAAAAAATTATAAATTCGTAAATCATACTATCAGAAAAACTAAAACCTTTTGGCTAAACAAAAATTGAACGAATATATAGAACGATGTGTTTGCAAAGAAGCAGCAGACGCTAGTTTGATAAAAAAAGCCTAATTCAAATGCAACATCTTCTTAGTCTCTGTTCCAAATTCCGTTTCTAGTTTGTAATAAATCAATCCTTTCCCCACTTCCTCTCCTGCAATGCTAAAGGCATTAAATCCTTTTTGTCCATTACTTTTTAATACCTTTAAAACCTGCCCTGCCTCACTAGTTAGGGTTAAAGTAACTGGTCCACTTTTTGGTAAAAAATAGCTAATTTCCGTAATTTCTAAGAATGGATTTGGTCGATTTTGATATAATTCCAACTTACCTTCTTCTTTTGGGGGGCTTCTGAATAATAATTGTAGCGGCATTACCTTACCTTCGGTATCATAAGCTTCTGTCCGAACAGGTTTATCTAAAAGCGTAATAAAATCACTTAATAATCCATCTTTTTGCGGAATGATTTCTAGTTCTAAAATTGCCGTCTCCACCAAATGTCCACTTTCTATCGCTCGATTTTTTACTAACACCCCTTTGTTTATTTTATCATTTAGCCAATTAGCTACAATCAGCCCTTTGGGTAATTGTTTTAAGGAAAGACCTGGTAATTTTTTAAAAGTATTTTCTAATTGCGTAATACTTGCATGTTCAATTTCCAAAGTCAATTGATAAGCAGATAAATTGCTAAAGTCATTCGTTGAAAAAGGAATGATATAATTTTCACCCGCCTTCAACTCTTCATTCAACAAATTGATGGTCAATGCTTTAGCACTAGGAAAAATATTAGTAGGGGTTTGGGGATCTAAGGTATAACTTCCATCTATATCGCCCATTTTAATGCCCGTAAAATCCAAGGAATAAACCCTTTCTGCTATTAATTTAGTAATTGAGGTAGGTAGCCTCTTTTGATAGTCTGTCGGGCTTTTTAACCAATCAGTAGGTAGAAATCGCCAGCCTGCCTCCTGAATTTCGCCATTGATGACCTGCTTTAAAATAGCTAAATCAGCATATGTGACTCGCCCTGAATTATCTAAATCTGCAGCTACCCATTGATAGGCTTGGTCAAATAATTTTTCACCAGCTAAATGTTGTTGCAATCGGATTAAATCTGCGGTACTAATACCTGCTTTGGCATCAATCGTTTTTTGTAAATCATATATCGTCTTTTCAGCTACTAAAATATCCATAAATTCAAATCGACCATCATAAAGTGCCTCGACAGATTTATTCCCAACTGTAATGACTACTCCCTCCATAGGATAGCCTCGCCAATCTTTAATATATCCTTTAATGTCCTTATTGATAGCATAATTACTTCTATAAAAATCTGTTAGAGACACATCATTGGCGATATAATTGCCTAATTTTTTTGTCCCATTTCCATTCCTAATATTTTGATCTACTTCATTGACAAATAGACGAACTTCTTTATGATCGTAATTTAAAGGTAGCGCAAAATTAAATAATTGGGTTTCTTCGTTTGCCCGAAAATTAAACGTACCACCTTGTAAAACAAAGGTATGAAAGTCGGATTTTGGCTGTTCCGAAGGTGCATAAATAGGCGATTGGTCAATCCATTTATGCTCTAAAGAACTAGTAGTTATTAATGGTTGGTCCTGAAAATCGGCAGGTAATATTACGGTTACTTGACTCCCTGCCCCCATCAGAAATTCGCTTTTGGTGAAATCTGGTTTAGCGTAAATTTCATAGCTGGCTGAATTTACATTAAAGCGTAAAGATAAATCTACATTTTGAGCATTGCTGGTAAAACCCAAAAGCAACAACCCAAAAAACAATAAGTTTGACAACGATTTCATACGAAAAAAATTAATGTTTTTGATGATAATGATTTTGGAAAATGTCTATCCATCTAGGCAGTGCTTCTCTAACATTCGCAGAGATGCAAAGACATTAAATTTTATAACGTAGGTATTATTAAAAGGAATAAAATTCTCAAAAAACTAGTACGGTATTAGGAATGGGATGAGGGGCTGGTTAATTTTAGGGAACTCCTGAAATCTGTATTCTATGATAGAACAATAACAAAAATATAAAGTTTCTTTTTTTATTACAAAAAGATTAATTAGTTTTTTTTTGAAAAAATTGTTTCCTAAAAATACATATCAAAAAACCAACAGCCAGCAAAAAAAGGTCTAATTGATAACGGGTGGAATTGATTTCCCAACCATTGCCTGCCATAATTACCAAGGTCTTAGCCCCTGCCTTGACGCCTGTCATTAGAATCAAATAGATGCCTGCCCACGATAATAAAGCCACCTTAGTTTGTGCATGGTTATTGATTAAAAAATATAAGAGCAGTACATAAATGGAGGATTCTAATAAGGCGGAGACATCGCCCATTAATATTCCCATAAATAACTCTCTTAGCAAGAGAAAAGTAATTAATAGGATGAAGAAGGTGCGATATGTTTTTTTGAGTTGGATAGTGGTCGAAGATTGAAAGGTTTACGATTTTATAGATAGTCAGCTAAAAAATTGATAATCATCCGTTGGTAGAAAATAGACCAACGGTAATTTTGAAAATTGAAAATTATAAATTGAAAATTGAAAATTGCTCTACACCTTTCACTAAATCATCCACCACTTTCTCCAAAGGTTGGTTGCCATCAATTTCTATAACGGTCTCTCCTCTTTCTTGTTGTAAATATTTAATAGCGGCAAAGTATTTATTGCGATACATATCTAATTTCGTTTCAAATAATTCGGCAGGTTCATTTCTTTTATTCATCCGTTCTCGGCAGACTTCCGCACTGACGTTTAAAAAGAAAATAATATCTGGTTTCCGAGCCTCCTTATTGAGTAGCATTACTTGGTCAAAAGAAAAATCATCCGAACTATTATAAACTAAAGACGATAAATAATAACGGTCACAAATCACAATATGATTATCCCCTTTAGCTAACCAAGGTTCAATTAATCTAGAATTATGATCAAGCCGATTAGCAGCGTAAGCCAAAGATAATACATAAGGGTTAAATTGAGAAATTCTTTTTTCTAAAATATCTCGTATAAATTCGCCACCACACATCGGATTATTTGGCTCGTAAGTTCGCTTTACTTTACCCGCTAACTTTTGGTCAAGTCGTTGCTTCAACGCCTCCGATGCAGAACTTTTTCCAGAACCGTCTAGTCCTTCAATAACGATAAAAAGGGAATCTTTGCCCATGATTGTGTAGTTTTATAGCTCAACTAATAATTTGGGCAAAAATAGGCAATAATGAGGTAATATTTTGTAAGGCGGATTAGTTTAAAAAATAGATATTTTGCCACGGATGTATTCGTAACGGATTATTTTATAATAAAGGAATTTTCCCAACGGATT